>DATCVL010000158.1:0-13086 GCA_036566865.1 Microlunatus sp. | reverse complement strand
GCGACCGCAAAACCGTATGTGAGCGATCGGAGAGCAGCACCAGTTGGTCAGTTTCCGCCCTCGACCAACCGAGACACTCCGGCACCATGGTCTGCTCTCAGCTCATCTTCTTCTGCAGCTGCTCTTTGGACTTCGAGGTTGCGTTCTCCACACCGAGATTGCGCGCTTGCTCGATCAGTTCCGCACGCGACTCATCGCCGGGCAGGTCACCCAGATGTTCGGCCCGGGACTGGGTGAAGGCTTCGGCCAGCTCCTGCAGACGAGCCTTGGAGAGGTTGGTCTGCATGCCCGGCAGAACCGTGCTCTCCTCCTCCTCGACATGATGCTTGACCGAGTCGACGAGCTCTTGCAGAGAGCGACCGAATTCCGATCCGTCGGGATCGAGTGACATCAGGTGCTTCAACTGGTTCTCTGCCTCGACGTGTTCCTCCTGACTGTGTGCGACGTCGTCGCTCTGTCCGGCTTCGCCGCGTGCGACCGGGTAGACCTCGGCCTCTTCAGCTCGGCTGTGCGCGACCAGCAACGAGGCGACAACTGGCAGGAACAGGGAACGTTGTCCCGGCTTGGTCCGCACCAACTCGAAGAGTCGCTCGACCTCCCGATGGTCGGCCTTGATGAGTTCTACTACGTCGTCGCTGGGCATGGCACTCCTTCGTCGCAATCTGCCAGTGGAACGGCTCTGCTGTACCCATGCACACACCGATCACGCAGGTTGAGGGCTCATCAGCGACCCCAGGCGAATCTCCGAACGAGGCCTGCAGACGGCGTCCGGCACGATGACCTGGCGCGGGAGGAGATGTCCTCGGTAGGTGGCGAGGGCTTGCCGCCGTCACCGGGCGTGACATCTTGGTCAACCCCGTCCCAGACGAAGCGGATCGTGCATCGGCTGACCCGCTGCCAGATCGCCACTCAGACGATACCGTCGAGAGGTTTGTGGGTAAGGAAAGCGGGTGCTCGACAAGAATGGTGTCACGGGGTGGCCACGTTCGCCGCGGGAGTTCGGTCGTGCGATGCGTCGCTGGTTTCGAATGCATCCACGGATCGGGCTTGCTGTCCGGGTTTCGATCGCCGGCGGCCTCGCGTGGCTGGCCGCGCAGACCCTACCGACCAGCGAGGCCGGCCGGTATGCCTACTTCGCCCCGATGGGTGCTGTGATCGTTACTTCGGTCAGTGTGGGCGGTACGGTTCGTGAACTCGTCCGCTCGGTGGCCGCATTGCTGCTCGGAGCCGGCGTCGGTTTGGTGGCGATGGCGATCACGGAGCCGACGGCATTCAGTATCGCCATCGTCATTGGGATCAGTGTGCTGATTTCGGGATGGTCTCGATTGGGCGCGATGCGGGCTTGGGTTCCGACGGTGGCGATCTTCACCCTGGTCCTGGGCCAAGGGCAGCCATGGGCGTACGCCACCGCGTATATCGGACTCAGCGCTCTGGGCGCAGCTATTGGTGTCGTGATCGTGGTGGTCTTGCCGCAGCTGGTTGTGGAACCGCTGGACGACGCGGTCCGCCAACTGTGGTCGATGATCATCAATCGACTGCAGCAGATCCGAGACGAGTTGAGCCGCGCGGAAATGATCACGCCGGGCGACACCGACCTTGCGGTGGCGGTTCAGCGGATCAGGCGTCGGCTGGTGGACGCCGAGGATGGCAGCCGGATCAACCGCAGGAGTCGGCGCAGGGACCGAGAGGCACGGCGAGCTCGGGCTCGTGGGGTGTGCAGTGTGGCGCAGCGGCTGTCCGCTTTCCACCTCCGCTTGATCGAATTGCAAGCTGAGGATCGATTCGCCGCCGATTCCGGATTGGGCAGCAGTCTTGGTGATGCAATAGCCGTGATTGTGGAGGGGGCGCAGCACGGCTCCAGCTCCCGTGAGGATCTTGACAGACGGCTGCATACCGCGCTCGAGCGTGTTGATCAGGCGGCATCGAGTGTGCCGGACGGGGATCCTGGTCGGCACACCGCCAGCTCGGCCGTGTACGAGTTCCGACAAGTCTGCTGGAAATGCGTGATGCGATTCAGAGGGATCAAGTCGGACTCTGACAGACCAGGAACCTGACTCAGGCGATATCCACCTGGGCGGTCGGTCACCAGCGCTGTCGGCGAGTTCGCCCTGAGGTTCATTGATGAGGTGTAGGGAAACTTCCCCGGCTGGTGCCACTCCCGTCGCGCCCGCTACGTCCGGATTCAGCCTCCAGGGTTGTCGTCCCGGGCGCTTCGTCAGGATCGACCGGCCGACCAACTCCACCCACCGCCGACGTGGCCGGATTGGTGGTGAATGCGATGGGTAATGACTGCGCGGTCAGTGCATCCGAACTACCTGTGACTGCAAGGAGACGAGTGTCAATGGGTACCTCAAAGGAAGACCGCCGAAAGGCAGCACAGCTGCCCGATGGTGATGTGATCAGGATCCTGCTGACTCAACATGCCCGAATCCGGGAGCTCTTCGACGAGGTCGAGGGTTCGAGCGGCGTACAACGTCGCGAGGCGTTCGAGGAGCTGCGGGCTCTGCTGGCGTTGCACGAGACGGCTGAAGAGATTGTGCTTAGGCCGGTCACCGAGAAGATCGCGCCACCCGGTGTTGCCGAGTCACGCAATGCGGACGAGCAGGAAGCCAATCAGGTGCTGACGAAGCTGGAGGACGCCGATCCTGACAGTGACGCGTTCAGCCGGGAGGTGTCGGAGTTGAAGTCGGCCGTCGATGCTCACGCCGAGAGTGAGGAGAGTGAGGAGTTCCCTGTGGTGTTGGAGCGCTGCGACCTTGATCAGCGGCGTCGGATGGGGCGACGGCTGGAAGCGGTCGAAAAGCTGGCGCCCACCCGCCCTCATCCCAGCACTGCCGGATCTCCGGCCAAGCAGTGGACGGTGGGGCCCTTTGCCGCATTGATCGACCGGGCGAAGGATGCCATCAACAAGGTCCGCGACTAGAACTCCTCTGCCTTGGCCCGAAGGGGCTCGGCGACGTGTGGTGGCGGGCTGGAATCAGGTCGACCACGAGCGCCAATGATCGGCATTCTCATGACTCGTGGACTGCCACATAACGCGCCGATGCTGGTTCGCAACGGCCGTGCGATCGAACGATACGTCCAGCGGAATTGGCTCAGGGCGTTCGCCAGGCTTGATCGGTGAGGTGGGAACCTGCTTGGGGCCCCATTTGCAGCATGCCGCCGTCTACTGGCCAGGAGGCCCCCGTGACGTATCCAGCTTCTGGACTGGCCAGGAACCCAATGACCGCGGCGACCTCCGCTCGGCGTCCAACTGCACGCACTTCCTCTGACGTCTGCTCGGCTCCCTCTCGGTCGCGGTGCCACGTGATGCCTATGTCCATGCCCGCTTTGGCCAAAGCGACGGCGGCTGCTCGTCCGATGCCGGAGTCGGAAGCAGTCACGATCGCGTAGTGAGGGCTGAATGTCATGACCGTGCCTTGCCCCATTGGCCGCGTGCCAAACAATGTGGAACTCATCGGCATCGCTGCTTCGACCAAATCAACAGCCAAGCAGACATTGCAGCGTTGCTCGTCCCTCGATTGGGTACGTCCATGACACAGCTTGACGCCTCCGGCCGGGTCCATGGGCCTCATCGCTCATCCTCCGACGGCGGCAGCGGCAGACAACGTCCAGCAATCGGATCGCACCAGCCATAGCTGATCGGCAGCGACCGCGGTCGACGCGAAGCTGGGATCGAAGCGATGAGGAGCCAAGAGATGAAGAAACAAGGCAAGGGACGCACGACTGCGAAGATCCTGTACCGCCCAGTCGGCATGGCCAGTTCGGTCTTGGGCGGGTTGGCAGCAAGCCTACTGTTCAAACAGGTCTGGAAACGACTAGGTCCTGGCGAGAGTCCGGCGCCGCCGCGTGCGTTGGAGCGGAGCTATCCGCTGAGACAGATCTTGCTGGCAGCCGCCATCCAGGGAGTGGTCTACTCCGTCGTCAAAACCTTGATCGACCGAGCCGGCGCGGAAGCATTTCAACGCTGGTCCGGCGAGTGGCCGGAGGATTGACCGCTGGGCGGTTGGTCTGTTCGTGCAGGCACAACGGAGGATCGGGACCGACTTGATCTTGACCACCGAAGTCAAAGGGCGGAGGGGTTTCGTGACAAGGGTGACCAGCTCCGCCGCGATCAGAAACCAGAGGAGACAGTGATGATCAGGAAGTTGAACGAGCTCGGCATCAAGAGTGACTACGCGTATCTGATGGCGTTTGCGTCGATCGGCCTGGCCTATATCAGTCATTACACGAGCCGGATGCGTAAGGACAGCGACAAGGCGCAGGCCGACCGCTGGGGAATCTTCGTCGGCACATGGGCACCGACCATGTTCGGTCTGGGAACCGCGCTCCGGCTGGAAGAGCTGCACGACGAGAAGTAGGTCGTTTGCCGCCTTGCTGCCGGCTTGATGCTCGACGGCGATGCCGTGTGCGGTGGTTCTTACGCTCGGCCGTGGGTAGGGAAGGCCCGGGCACATAAACAGCGCTTACCTCGGAGGTCGCGGTCCGGTTGCGCATGTTGGGGCTGGTGTTGCCGCAGGGTTGGCGACCGCGGCCGCTGTGCTGTTCGGACGAAAGGCGGCCCTGACGGCCAAGGTCGGCAAAGGCCATCCACTCAAGCATCGGATCCTTGATCTGGCGTCTGCTCGCGTGGGTCCGAAAAGGGTTTGTCAGCGGCGGATCGGGGTACTCGCTGGCCATGTCATCGAAGTCTGTAGACCCACCGGAGAAGCCGACGGATGATCTGGCCGAATACTCGGCCGTGGACGCGGACATGGGGCCACACGATGGTCCCGCCGCCTGGTCGGCGTCCGACCGGCCGGTCCCGGCCGACGTTGTCGAGGCGGAGTCGCCGTCCGAGGGGGCCTTGGACGAAGCGACGGACGAGTTGCCAGGCAGCGACGAGGAGCTGTACGGCTACGAACCGGACCTCCCTGAGGCGCAGAAGCAAGCAGGCGACACAAACGAAGAAGGGCTGGAAGATCCTCGACGTTGAGCTGGGTGGAGACATCCCGATTGCGCCATAAGTCAAGGGGTATCGGAGTGGCGACATCGGTCATTGCGCCGGACACAACTAGTGAAGGGGAGGCACCATGACGAGCGAGGAGACCGGTCAGGTCACCGGAACGAAGGACAAGGACTACAACCTCGTCTGGTTCGTTGAATCGTGCCTGAGCAACGCCCTCCGGATGGAGGAGTACGCCCGGGATGCCGATCGGGCCGGCGACGAAGAGCTCGCCGACTTCTTCCGTCGGGCTCAAGAAACGAGTCGCCGGGGCGCCGAGCAGGGCAAGGACATGCTCCGTCAGCGATTGAACGCCTAGCTTGGAAGCTGCGCGCGTCGACCTCCGGCAGGAGGTGGATGAGTGGTCAAGATGCCGATCTTCTCCGCTACTGCGAATGCCAGGTTTGCTGCTTGCGATGGGTGGGAGGGGCGGCGATCGCTGATTCAGCGGCCGACGGCCCGTTCCAGTTCCGCCTTGTTCATCTTCGAGCGCCCATGGATTCCGCGACGTCTGGCTTCCTCGTACAGCTGATCGCGGGTTCTGCCGCCCGGACCAGAACCCGATCGCTTCCCGCCGCGGCGCGACGAAGAGATGTCCTGGGTCGAGGTACGGCTGCGTTGCCGCGACTCTCCAGCGCGAGCACGCTCCTTGTTGACCGTGCGGGCGGCGATCTCCTCTGCCAGCTCCTCCGAGCGGCCTTCGTCCTTCTGAGACTGCTTGACGTGCTCGTACTGTCGCTCTCGCTTCTTGCTCCAAGCTTGCTGCGGCATTGGATCCTCCTTCTGTGGCATATCGGCTGGCCGGGTGGTACCCGAAACCAAGCCGGCCAACCAGCCGGCACGCGTCCTGCAAGTTCCGTTGGATGCGTCCGTGGCCAGCGTGAGTGTCGTCTCCCGGAGTCGTAGCAGCGCCTACCGACCACCAACCGGCGACTTCCGCCGAGAGTGCGACCGCAGGCCGGGATTCACTCCAGGCCGATCGCCGTCCCAAGGTCATCCCGGGACAGCCTTCCGGCCTGCGACTCCTTGATCGCCGACCGTGCGCTCTCGGTCTTGTCGGGGACGTTCCACAACAGCACGCCGGTCAGCACACCATGATCATCGAGGTAGTAGACGACTCCGCGTTCCTGATCATCGGTCCAGGTCTCGACCGTGTCTGCGGTCGCGTCCAGCGTGCCCACCGCCTCATAGCGATGGCCGAAGAGCACTGAGTAGAAGTAGGGCGTGTAATTGTACGGTTCTTCGGCTCCGGTGAGGTTCCGGCCGGCCTGGGTGCCCATGGCGTTGGCGTTGTCGACGTGCTCGATCCGCTGCCTGCCGAAGAGTTTGTCCGGGTAGCTGGCCACGTCGCCGGCGGCGAGGACGTCGGGGTCGCTGGTGACCAGGTACTCATCGACTACGACGCCGTCGTCGACGACCAGCCCGGCCGCGGTGGCCAGGTCGGTGCGGGGTGTGACGCCGAGACCGACGACTACTGCGTCGGCTTCGATTTCGTCACCTGAATCAGTGATCAGCAAGACTCGCCCATCTTCGCAGCGGCCTTCGGTGATCTTGGTGCTCGGCCTCAATTCGATCTTGTGCTGCTCGTACATGGCGGTGATACGGCGGGCAAGGTGCTCGGGAAACATGTCCCCGTAGATCAGCTCTTGGGGATAGACCATGATCACCTGCGTTTCGTTCTGCGCCAGACCCGCGGCGAGTTCGGTGCCGATGTATCCGCCGCCGACGACGGCGATCCGCCGTCCACCACCGGACACTTCGCGCAACTTCCGATAGTCGCCGAAGCTCCGGAAGTAGATCACACGTTCGCCGGCAGGCAGATCGAGTGTGTTCGGTTCGGCGCCGGTCGCCAGCAGCAGCCGGCGATACCGGACCCAAACGCCTCCCGTCCGGATCCGATGAGCGGATGGATCGATCGCGTCGACGCGCCATCCAGTGATCAGTTGCGCCCCGGTCTGCTCGACCGTCTTCAGCCAAACCTGGTCGACCGTGAAATCCGGGTCGGTCCAGAGCTTCTTGCTCAGCGCAGGCCGGGTGACAGGCTCGTCGTGATCGTCACTGATGATTCCGATTGAACCGTTCGGGTCGGTCTGCTGAATTGCTTTCGCGGCATTGTCGGCGACCATGCCGCCGCCGATGATCAAGTAGTCATAGGAATCGGCGGGCGTGCTGACTTGGTTCGGTGTGCTCATGACGATTCCTTTCGGTGGTTGGTCAGTTGATCGTGGTGACGGACCCGGCGTCGACGCGGTAGTTGGAGCCGTTGACGAAGCTTGCTCGGTCGGAGCAGAGGAACGCGATCACGGCGGCGACCTCGTCCGGCTCGCCACGTCGTCCGAGTGCCATCCCTGGGCGTTCTTCGGTCAGGAAGCTCTGCACGGCGTCGTCGAAGCGAATCCCGAGCTCGCCGGCCCGCTGTTCCATCATCGCGTCGGTCATCGGGGTACGAATGAAGGCGGGGGAGACGCAGTTGACCAGCAGTCCGTCGGATGCATACGCCTTGGACAATGCCTTGGCCATGGCCAGCACGCCCGCCTTTGCAGCGTCGTACGGGATCTCGTCCGGGTACGGCTGGACGGCGTTCTCCGACGTCAGGAAGATCAGCCTGCCGTGTTCGCTGGCGCGAAGATCGTCCAGGAATGCTCGGGCGATCCGAGCCGGCCCGATCAGATCCACCTGCAGGGTCGCGTCCCAGGCATCGTCGTCGATTTCATCGAACGGGCCGCTGGGACCGCTGTCGCCGGCGGAGTTGATCAGGATGTCCACGGGGCCGATGGTCCGAGCCTGCGTCCGCAATCTCTCCACGTCCGTCGGCCGGGTGACGTCGACGCTGAACCCGTGCAGTTGGTCGTCAGGGGCCGACAGCGCCTTCAGTGCGGCTTGCGTCCTGGCCGGATCGAGCCCGGTGATCACTACGCGCGCACCCTCGTCCAGGAGCAATCGCGCGGTAGCCAATCCGATGCCCGAATCGCCACCGGTGATCAATGCGATGCGGTCGGTCAGTCCTAGGTCCATGACTGCTCAGTGCCCAGGCCGACCGGCGATAATCGCGTCCGGCAATGGTTGATCCCCGAAGCCACGGAGTTAGCCACGCGGCGTCGACCCGTCGGTGTTGCTCAGTCTCCCGCTCGGATCCTCCAGGTGGGCGCGGACGAACCAGTGGAACAGCTCGAGCTTCTGCGCGTCGCCGATGATCATGTCCTGGGTCACCGGATCCAGCTCATCCAGTTCCTCGATCGCCGACCTGCTGTCGGCGATGATCCCTCGGTAGACGACGTCGAGCCCGGCCAGGTGCTGCTGCGTCGTCGCACGGCCGATCTCGTAGTCGTTCCAGGCCCGTTCGGCCACCAGCGAGCCCGGTGTGCCCATGGGTGATCCACCTAGTGTGGCGATCCGCTCAGCCGTCGCGTCGACCATGGCCCGAACCTCCTCGACATGCGGGTCGATCATCTGGTGTACGGCGATGAAGTGCGGGCCGACCACGTTCCAGTGCACGTGTTTCAGTGTCAGCTGGAGATCGTTGTAGCAGTGCAGCCGGCTCTGCAGAATCTCGATCACCTGCTGCGCCGCTTCAACCTGCAGGCCGGGGGTGGTGTACTTGACGTCTTGTTCAACCATGATGTGCCCTTACCCGCCGTATGCGGGTCTACCACCTTGCAGTCGAATGACCACGTCATCACCGATCGGCTGCACGGGGTGATCGGGTTGTCGGCGATCACCCCGCCGCAGTAACTCATCCCTGGCGAGATGACCACGTCGCTTCCGGCGACAGTACGCGCCACGGGATCGGCCTTGACGCTCACCCGGCCCTGACCGGTCAGCTCATCCCGATGATCAAGGTCTTCAGAGCGCGCGTTAGTTGAATTGGCGCGAAGTTGATCATGGATTCGCCGGGGTTGCGGAACGATGATGAACGTGGTTTGGTGCTTAGAAGTGGTCGAGACACCTGCCACGTGACGTTCTTGATCCCCAAGAGGGGGAGAGAACCATGGAATCAGTTGCGCTCTCATTTCCACCGTCCGCGACGGACGCCGGCGTAGACGAATTCGCGACGGTGACGAGTCCTCAGGTGCGGGTTCGGGATCAAACTCAGAGTCAGCGGCGGCCATCCCAGTGAGGTCGCGTCTGCGTGGTCCGAACTGGCACAGCAGCAGTCCTCAAGTCCGACCGTCGATGAGATCGCCGACTGGCTGAACGCCGACCGATCCGAGGTCCTGGAAGCCATGCGCAGCAACGCTTTCAGCTCTGCGTCACTGGACAACACCGATGGAACCGTTTCCGCTTCCGATCTGATCGGAGCACCTGACCCGGGGTTCGAGGAAGTGGAGGACTCCGAGGAGCGGCGGCAACTGCTGGCGGAGGTCGATGGAGCGTGTCAGCGGCTCTCGGGTCAAGATCGAGATCTGCTGCGGATGCGCTTCGAGGACGGATCGCCCCAATCGGCGATCGCCGCCGAACTGGGCGTCAGCCAGATGACAGTGTCCCGACGACTTCACAAGATCACCAAGAGCCTGCGTCGAGATATCACCCGACATCGGAGCCGTACGCCTGCGGCGCGGAGGCGCGGCCGCGACATCACCGTCGTCGGGCCACGGCCGACCGGCTGACGATCGCGATTCTGGTGCGGCTGCTGGTGAGGTCGGCTACGCGCACGGATGCCTCGAGCAGTGATGCATGGAAGAGGGCTTGCGACGGCCTGCTTGCGCGATGCCGTTGCGGGTACGGATGGAAGACAACACAGAAGGGAAACCTTGACATGAGTCAGCCTGCTCAGCAACAGCCGCCGCCCGGTGTCGAGCGCGACCTCGACCCGCCCGCCGACCACGGTGAGAACAGTTACACCGGCTCGGGCCGGCTGCAGGACAAGATCGCCGTCATCACCGGTGCCGACAGCGGCATCGGCAAGGCGGTAGCCATCGCGTACGCCCGAGAAGGAGCGGACGTGGTGATCAGCTATCTGAGCGAGCACGAGGATGCCGAGGATACGGCCGAATGGGTACGCAAGGCCGGTCGCCGGGTGCTCGTCGTGGCCGGTGATCTGTCGAAGCCCGATGACTGTCGGGAGTTGATCTCTCGAACCGTCGACGAGTTCGGCCGGGTCGACGTGCTGGTCAGCAATGCCGCCTATCAGATGACGCACGAGACGATCGAGGAGATCAGCGACGAGGAATGGGACTACACCGTCGCCACCAATCTCAGTGCCTACTTCCATCTGGTCAAGGCAGCACTTCGGCACATGTCCGAGGGCTCGTCGATCATCGGTTCGTCATCGGTGAACTCCGACGCGCCCTCGCCGACGTTGGCCCCGTACGCGGCAACGAAGGCAGCGATCGCCAACCTGACCGCATCTCTGGCGCAGCTGTTGGCTGATCGTGGCATCCGCGCGAACAGTGTTGCGCCGGGTCCGATCTGGACACCCTTGATCCCGTCCACCATGCCACCGGACAAGGTGCAGGACTTCGGCCGACAGGCACCACTGGAGCGGCCGGGCCAGCCTGTCGAACTCGCGCCGGTCTACGTGATGCTGGCGTCGGACGAGGGCAGTTACGTCTCGGGTGCACGGATCGCTGTTACTGGCGGTCGCCCCATTCTCTGACAGGCGTTTGACCGGTCGAGGCCCCGCGCCATCATCGGTGCGGGGCCTCGAGCTGTGTCGGCCGGACCATCAAGCGGTGAAGCGATCCCAGACTCGATGGCCGGAAAGTTGGTCAACAACCTGATCGAGCACAGTCGTTGCATCATCACCCGTGACGATGCCGCGGCCTGCGTCACCGACGACCTGCTTCAGTGCCGGGATGCCGTTGCCGTAGGCCCCGATGATCTTGGATTGCCGGAAGCACTCGTCGATCATCACCGCGACTCGCGGATCGATCCTTGGCTGATCCGCGGTTGCCGTCCGCAGCACCGGTGCGTCGGTCGCTGGCTCGCCCGTGCCGGCCAACAGCAAGGCGTCGAACTCGATCGAGCGCCCGGTGGCGAAGGTTCGCAGAATCGGGACGTCACCGATCGCACCACCATGGGCAGCGACCACCAGAGGGTTCAGCCCTGCGTCATGCAACCGTTGCTGGACCGCCGCCAGATCCGCCGGCGGTGTGTCGACGTCGACCACGATGCCGATCATGCGTCCGTCGATCGGCCAACGCTGTCCCACCTGGCTCAAAGTCGGACTGGGCTCGACATCAGCCACTGGCCGGCTCGGTGCCGGCGCTGGTAGGCCGAGCCGCTGTGCAACCTGCTCGCAGAGCTCGGCATCGATCCGGGCCAGGCATTGCAGCTGGCGTTCCTTGATCGGTTGTTCGTAGCACTTGCCGAGCTCGAAGGCGTACGCAGCGATGATGTGATCCTGTTCGACCCTGGACATGCTCAGCCAGAACTGACGGGGTTGGCTGAAGTGATCATCGAATGATGCCGATTGGCCTCGTACCTTTGCTGCGTTGGTTGGGATGTTGATCTTGGTATCGATGAACGCGCCGTCCTCGGCGCCGGCGGTGAAGGGGCAGCCACCGTCGAGCGAGTTGGGCCGATACGGTGCGACTCCGGTGTGCAGGCCGTCCTGATGCCAGCCGTCGCGGAGCATGTCGTTGATCGGCGCGTGCGGACGGTTGATCGGGATCTGGGCGAAGTTGGGTCCGGCAAGTCGAGTGATCTGGGTGTCGAGGTAGGAGAACAAGCGGGCCTGCAGCAGGGGATCGTCGGTCACGTCGATGCCGGGCGGCAGATGTGCGGGATGGAAGGCGACCTGTTCGGTCTCGGCGAAGTAGTTGACCGGGTTGCGATTCAGGGTGAGCAGTCCGATTGGTTGGACCGGTGCCAGCTCCTCCGGAACGATCTTGGTCGGATCGAGCAGATCTATGCCCGCGAAGGATTGCTCTGCTGTGTCGGGGAAGACCTGGACCCCGAGTTCCCATTGCGGAAAGGCGCCGGACTCGATCGCATCGGCAAGATCTCGACGATGGAAGTCGGGATCCATCCCGCTGCTGAGTTGGGCTTCCTCCCAGGTCATGGAATGGACACCGAGCTTCGGCTTCCAGTGGAATTTGATCAAGGTCGTTTCGCCGTCGGCGTTGATGCAGCGGAAGGTGTGGATGCCGAAGCCCTCCATCATCCGGAAGGATCGCGGAATTGCCCGGTCGGACATGTTCCACAGGGTGTGGTGTTGCGCTTCGGTGTGCAGCGAAACGAAGTCCCAGAACGTGTCGTGGGCACTTTGGGCCTGCGGGATCTCCCGGTCGGGGTGTGGTTTGCCGGCATGGATGATGTCGGGAAACTTGATCCCGTCCTGGATGAAGAAGACCGGGATGTTGTTTCCGACCAGGTCGAACGTTCCCTCCTCGGTGTAGAACTTGGTGGCGAAGCCACGGGTGTCGCGTACGGTGTCGGCCGAGCCGCGGGAACCCAACACGGTCGAGAAACGGGTGAAGACGGGTGTCCGCCGCCCCTGGGCGAGAAAGCCGGCCTTGGTGATCCGGTCCGCAGTGCCGTAGCCCTCGAAGACTCCGTGGGCTGCTGCACCGCGAGCATGGACCACCCGTTCGGGGATACGTTCATGATCGAAATGGGTGATCTTCTCCCGCAGATGATGATCTTGGAGCAGCGTTGGTCCGCGTTCTCCGGCTTTGAGTGAGTGATCGGTGTCCTGCAATCGCGCGCCTTGGGCAGTTGTCAGGTAGGCACCCTGGGAGCCGTTGTCGGTTGGATGCTGCACCGATTCGGCGCCCGTCGGTGTCGGGGGGTTCAGCTCGGTCTGATCGGGCTTGCGCGGCAGCGGCGGGGTTGGTTCGGTCGGCTCCTCGAAAGCCGGGGGACGACTCGCGGGCCGTCCCGGCGGTGTCGGCTGCGTGGAGTGACTGGGATCGGTGACCTGCTCGGAATCTTCCGAACGGCTGTCCTGGTTCATGGCTTCTCCTGCTGATGTGCGCATCTGACGGCCGCCCTTCGAGTACCCACCGCCGAGCCGATCATGCGGCCGTTGCGGAGATCCGCGAAGTGTTCCGGGTCGTCAGCGGGCTGTGACACGGCTGACCCTGATCGGCACCCATACCGGCCTCTGGCGGGGACCGTCGGATCGGCGGATGGGGCCGCAGATCGTGCGGTTGACAACG
>DATCVL010000157.1:0-20580 GCA_036566865.1 Microlunatus sp. | reverse complement strand
CCGGATCCCGAGCCGCAAGCTGCTGCAGCAGACCCTGGACGGTGCCGCCTCGATCGGTGCCGCGGGCGTGATCGTGCACGGCGGGCACGTGCTGGCCAAGGACGATCCCGAGCTCGGCTTCGAGAATTGGTACAAGTGCATCGACCGAGCCGAGATCTCGGTTCCGCTCCTGATCGAGAACACCGCCGGTGGTGACCGCGCGATGGCCCGGCAACTGTCCAGCATCGAGAGGCTGTGGCAGGCGATCAGCACCGCATCCGGGGTTGATCAGGTCGGCTTCTGCCTCGACACCTGCCACTTCCACGCCAGCGGCGAGGAACTGATCGGGCTGGTCGACCGGGTCAAGGCGATCACCGGACGGGTCGATCTGGTGCATGCCAACGACTCACGGGACGCATTCGGTTCAGGCGCTGACCGGCACACCAATCTCGGCAGCGGGGAGGCCGACCCGGAGGGTCTGGCCGCGGTGGTCCGGGACGCCGGAGCGCCGGTGGTGGTGGAGACCCCGGGCGGCGTCGAGGGGCAGGCCGCCGACATCGAGTGGCTGCGCGAGCGTTCCTGATCAGGTCTGTCGTGGAGTGAGGCGGGTGCCGGTGTAGAGGTAGTCACCGCCGGCCGGGTTCTGCTCGGAGGTGAAGATGCCGTGGCTGAAGGTCGTCCAGGGCAGGCTGCGATCACTGCGCGCGACGAAATGATCTTGAGAGATCGGGATCAGTGCCATGGTCTCCGGCTCCTCCTCCGGGTCGGGCGCGTCCTCGGTAGGACGGACGTGCACTCGCAGCCCGGCGTCGGTCCGGGAGACCTGGTACGTCTCCGAGATCCGGCTGTAGTCGCCGACGGCCGCGACCGGTTCGCTGATCACGTACGGGTCCGCGGGCGGATGGTCGATGGCGATCGGCGCATCCAATCCGTACGGTTCCAGCAGCGCGTGCCGCAGCCGCGCCCAGAACATGCCCGCGCCCGGCCCGTTGGTCAGCAGGCAGATCGCGATCCGCTGATCAGGGAAAGCCTGGAGGTAGGCGTACTGCCCGACGGTGGCGCCGTTGTGACCGAAGACCTGATGCCCGTCCCAGTGATCGACCATCCAGCCGAGACCCTGCCAGCCGTCACGCTGCTGCCCGACCGGCTGTCGGATCTGTTCGGTCCGCATCCGATGCACGGAGTCGGCGCCGATGATCACCGAATCGCCGATGGTGCCGTCCCGCAGATGCATCCGGGCGTAGCGGAGTACGTCGGCGACGGTCGAGTTGATCAAGCCGGCCGGGCCGATCGAACGGGGCAACTGCCAGCGCTTGATCACCCTGCGTTCCTCGCCCGGATCACCGGAATGTCCGACAGCCGCTGTCTGGAGGATCGCCTCCTCCGGCAGCGTTCCGGTCTGCTGCAGGCCGAGCGGGCCGAGGAGTTGATCATGGAGTGCCTGGTCCCAGGTGGTGCCGGTAACGGCCTCGATCACCCGACCGGCGAGTACGAATCCCGCATTGCAGTAGGAGAACATGGTGCCCGGGGTGAACAGCTGCGGCACCGCGGCCAGCGCGGCGACGTACCGACTGACCGCGTCATCACCCCGTCCGTAATCGGTGAAGAGGTCACCGTCGATGCCGGAGCTGTGGCTGAGCAGATGTCGCAGAGTCACCGTCCGGGTTGCGACCTCGTCACCGAGCTCCAGCTCCGGCAGGATCTCGATCACCGGCCGGTCCAGGTCCAGCTTCTGCTGCTCGACCAGTTGCATGATCATCGTGGTGGTGAAGGTCTTGCTGATCGATCCGATCTGGAAGACCGAGTCCGGCCTGACCTCGACGCCGGTATCGACGTTCAGCACGCCGGAGGCATAACTGGCGACGGCGTCCTGCTGCTCTGTCTCGCCGAGGGTCAGCACGCCGAGCGCCGCCCCGGGCACCCGGTGTTGCTCACGGAGTCGGTCGAGCAGCGCTTGCGCGTCGGTCTGATCAGGCGTCATTGGCGAACTTCTCCACTGCTTGTACGGTCCCCGAAACGATCATCACGTCGCCGAGCCGGGGTACGGTCTGCTCGGTCGCGTAGGTGAAGTCTTCACCCGGACGTTTCATGCCGACCACGGTGATCCCGTACCGGGCCCGCGGTCTGGTCTCGGAGAGCTGCTTGTCCAGCAGCGATTCCGGCGCGAGGGTCTTCACCATCGCGAAGTCATCGTCCAGCTTGATGTAGTCCATCATCCGGCCGATCACCAGGTGCGCCACCCGCTCGCCCATCTCGTACTCGGGCAGGACCACATGGTGGGCGCCGATCCGGTCCAGGATCCGCCCGTGCTGCCGGGTGATGGCCTTGGCCCAGATGTTGGGAATGTCGAAGTCGACCAGGACCGAGGTGGTCAGGATGCTCGCCTCCAGGTTGGTGCCGATGGCCACCACGACGCTCTCCAGCCCCGGTATGTCCAACTGCTCGAGCACCTCGGGGTCGGTGCTGTCGGCGATCGCGGTCCGGGTCAGATCCTCGGAGTGCCGCTGGACCAGGGCTGGATCGTTGTCGATGCCGAGCACCTCGACCCCCTTGGAGGTCAGCTCCATCGCCAACGAGCTGCCGAATCGACCCAGCCCGATCACCGCAACCTGCTTGCCGCCGTCGTCACCAACCTGGCGTCTGCCAGCCGCCGCATTGCCGAACATGATCAACTCCCTGTCTCGGATCTGATGTGATGGTCGATGATCCCGAACCTTCGTGCCGGCTCGGTTCAGCCGACCAACGGTCTCTCCTGTGGGTACTCGTATCGACGCGGCCGGTCCCGCAGGGCGAGTGCCGAGCCGAGGGTGATCGGCCCGAGCCGACCGATGAACATCAGGCCGATCAAGATCAGCTTGGCACCCTCGGGCAGATCGCCGGTCAGTCCGGCGGAGAGCCCGACCGTGGCAAAGGCAGAGACGACCTCGAACAGCACCTTGTCCATCGGGTGGTCGGTCATCAACATGATCGCCATGGTTGCGGCGATCACCAGGGCGATCGCCAGCAGGGCAATGGCGAGCGCCTGCCGGGCGACACTCACCGGCAACTGCCGGTTCCGGACGTGTACGGTCGGTTCGCCCCGCAGCTCGGCCAACACCACGAAGGCCAGCAGGGCGAAGGTGGTCACCTTGATGCCGCCCGCGGTGCCGGCGCTGCCGCCGCCGATGAACATCAGTGCGTCGTTCAGCAGCATCGTCTCCGGCCGGAACTGGGCCACGTCAAGACTGTTGAACCCGGCCGTCCGCGGCACCACGCCGCCGAAGATCGACGCCAGGATCTGCTCGTGCAGCGGTAACGGTCCGAGGGTCCGCGGGTTGCCCCACTCCGTGATCAGGAAGCCGACGCTGCCGGCCACCAGCAGTACGGCCGTGGTGCCGAGGGTGATCACGCTGTGCAGTCCGAGCCGACGTCGATGCCCGGGACGTCGGATCCGCCGCTCGATCTCAACCAGGACAGGGAATCCGATGCCGCCGAGGATGATCGCGATCATGATCGGTACGCAGATCAGTGGGTCGCCGACGTAGCCCATCAGGTTGTCGCTGAAGAGTGAGAAACCTGCGTTGTTGAAGGCCGAGACGGAGTGGAAGATGCCGAAGTAGATCGCCTCGCCGACGCTGCCGACTCTGCGGTCGCCGACGAAGCCGATGGTGAGGACGACCGCGATCGCCGCCTCGATGGTCAGCGACAGCAGTGCGATCTGCCGGATCACCGTGCGCACGTCGCCGGACCCCAGGGACTTGTTCTCGATCTGGGCCGTGGCCTGCATCCGCATGCCGATCCGATGGTTGACGATCAGGCCGATCAACGTCGCCAGGGTCATCACTCCAGTGCCGCCGATCTGGATCAACACCAAGATCACGATCTCACCGAAGGTGGAGAAATGGACGGGCGTGTCGACGACGATCAGGCCGGTCACGCAGACCGCCGAGACCGCCGTGAACAGAGCATTCATGATCGGCGTCGGCTCGCCGCTTTCGGAAGCGATCGGCAGGCTCAGCAGTATGGTGCCGATCACCACGACCACGGCGAAGCCGGCCGCGATCATCCGGCCCGGGTTATGGGCGCCGGGCAGTGCTCCTCGACCACGGGTTGCCCGGCCTCGCAGCATCACAGCACAAGATCGTTGCACATCTGCGGTGCGGCGATGATCATCCGCGGTTCGTTTCCGGCCAGACCGTAAGAGCAGCAGTCAGGGCCGGGGCGTCGGCGGCCATCCGCTCGGTGAAGGCGGAGACCTCGGGCGTCGGTACGGCGTCGGCCCGGCGGTAGACGCGGATCTATGTCGCCGGCGGCGACCAGATCTTCCAGCATTGACGGCTCCGCCTCATGCAGATCGACCGCGACACCGGGATAACGGGTCTGGAACTGGCGGACCAGCGAGCGATCAGCACCGCCATCGCAAGGAACCGCGATGATCTTGGTCGCCGATGCTGAAGTCGGTTCGATGGAGCTGCCGTCCATGGCTCGGTACATGATCGGCTGGCAGGGACTCGAGATCGGTCGCGACGGGCTGTCGCCGGTCAGTGATCGTTATCCCCGCGACTTCGCCTTCACCGGACAGTTGCAGACCGTCAAGCTCGAATTGGCCGACGACGGTGCCGACAGCGGGCACGAGGTGATCGACTGACGCGGACGTCCCGGAGCGGGCGGGTCAGGCGGACGGTCGGGCCTGATCGACCGCGGCTCACTCCCGGAGCAGGGCCAGCAACCGCCGGACGGCCGGATTCTCCCGGAGCCCGCTGCGGCTGCGTACCCATGCGCGGCACAGGCGTCCAGCAGGATCTGTCGGGCGCGCCGTCGGCCCGCGGCCCGGTCTCCTAGGATCTGCGCATGGCTACAGCCCTGATCACCGGCGGAACCTCGGGCATCGGTGCAGCGTTCGCGCAACAGCTCGCCGCACAGAACTACGACCTGGTGCTGGTCGCCCGGGACCAGGAACGGCTGGACCAGACTGCCGATGACCTGCGCAATCAGTACGGCGTTCAGGTCGAGACCCTGTCCGCCGATCTGGCCGACCGTGATCAACTGCGCCGAGTGGCCGATCGGCTGGCCGACTCCGAACGGCCGATCGAGGTGTTGATCAACAACGCCGGCTTCGGCGTGCACTCCAAGCTGCTGGATCCCGACACCAGCCGGCAGGAGGTCGCCATCGATGTGATGATCCGCGCGGTGCTGGTGCTGTCCAATGCGGCCGGCCGGGCCATGAAGGTACGCCGCTCCGGCGGCATCCTGAACGTGTCCAGCACGGCCGGCTACATCACCATGGGGCTGTATTCGGCGATCAAGTCCTGGGTCACCACCTACACCGAGAGCCTGGCCGGCGAGTTGCACGGCAGCGGCGTCCGGGTGACCGCACTGCTGCCCGGCTGGGTGCGTACCGAATTCCATCAGCGGGCCGGCATCAACGCCTCCAAGATCCCCGATGCGCTCTGGCTGGACGCCGAGCCGCTCGTCCGGCAGGCCCTGATCGACTTCGACCGGGGCAAGGTGCTCTCCCTCCCGTCGACCCGCTACAAGATCTTGATGGGCGTCGCCCAGCGCGCTCCCCGCGGAGCGATCCGCGCCGTGTCCCGGATGATGTCCTCAAGCCGGCACGAGTCCTGACCAGGTCGACCGGGACCCCGATGCGACACAACCCGCAGCACGCCAGCGACGATCCCGAGGTCGTACGACACCTGATCCGCGAGCATCCGTGGGCGATCTTGGTCAGCCGAACCGACGACGACGTCGTCGCGTCGCACTATCCGATCCTGCTCGACGAGGACGCCGAAGGGCTGGCGGTGCTGACTCACGTCGGCCGACCGGACGAGCGACTGCACGACTTCGGCGACCGGGAGATCTTGATCATCGTGCAGGGTCGGCACGGTTACGTCTCTCCGTCCTGGTACGCCGCCGGTGCCAGCCAGGCGCCGACCTGGAATTTCACCGCGGCCCATTGCTACGGCGTACCGCAGATCCTCGATGCAGAAGAGAATCTGCAGGTTCTCACCCGTCTGGTCGAGCACTTCGAGCGGGATGTCGAGCGGCCGATGTTCCTCGATCCCGAGTGGGCCCGGCCGGTGGCGCGAGGGACGGTCGGGCTGCGGATCCCGATCACCCGGTTCACCTGCAAAGTGAAGATGAGCCAGGACAAGGATCGCGTCAGCCAGGACCAGGTGATGGCCGCGCTCCGCGAGCCCGGTCCGTACAGCAATCCAGGGTTGGCCGACGACATGTCCACCGCGCTCGGCCGCCCCGGCGAGGATCCCGGGTAAACGTCGGCTCAGGTGGCGAAAGAGCACTTTCCCGACCGCGAGCGATATGGTGACCGAATGAGCAGTGGGAGCCGGTATACCTCGCGCGGTCACGCGAGCTTGCGCTTCCTCGCGCAGCGCGGGCTGATGCGACCGTTCATCTGGTCGTTGGTTTCGGTCAAGGTGTACGGCGAGGAGAACCTCGACGGCGTCGAGCCGCCGTACATCGTGGTCGCCAATCACTCCAGCCACCTGGACGCGCCGCTGCTGATGGGTGGCCTACCGCTGAAGACGACCCGCTACCTGGCGACCAACGCCGCGGCCGACTACTTCTATCAGATCCGCTGGCGGCGCACGCTCACCGAACTTTTCTTCAATTCCTTCCCGGTCGACCGGACCGGTCTGCGCGGCCGCAACGGGGTGGCCAAGCAACTGCTCGGCTCCGGCATCCCCTTGCTCCTCTTCCCCGAAGGCACCCGCTCGATGAGCGGCGAGATGGGCCAGTTCAAGCCCGGCGCTGCCGCCCTTTCGATCAGCCAGGGTGTGCCCTGTCTGCCGGTTGCCATCGCCGGTGCGTACGACGCGATGCCCAAGGGCACCAACTGGCCGAAGAGCGGTCGCCCGCACGTCACCCTCAACATCGGCCGCCCGATGTCGGCGGCACCCGACGAGGATGCGGTCGACTTCTCCGATCGGTTGGCCAAGGAGGTCCGCGCCCTCACCGACGAAGCCATGGAGCGGCGTGAACGGGACGATCGGGCCCGTGGCAAGATCAATTGAGACGGTGCCAGAATCTCCTGAACCGATTTTGCCAAACCGTCCGTCACCGATTCAGTAGACCGCCGCAGCCGGGTACGCCCGTGGCCTGCGGTGATGCCGGAAAGAGGATGCATGACCGCCAGCAAGCATGAGAACTCGGTCAAGCACATGAAGTGGTGGGGCTGGGGCGTCGAGGGCGTCGCCTTCCACTTCGACGACAAGCCGAAGTTCGCGCCGTTCGTGAAGAAGGCGGTCGGCCTGGATCTGACCGGAGAGGCGCCGCCGACCTCGGTGGACTTCGGTCAGCTGGTGGTTCCGGCAGCGAAGATCTCCGACGACCTGACCACCCAGCTGAAGGGTGCGGTCGGCGAGGAATTCGTGGTCAGCGACGACGAGGACCGGGTGGTGCACACCTACGGCAAGTCGATCCGCGACCTGCTCCGGATCCGCGCCGGCGATCTTCCCCGGGTGCCCGACGTCGTGGTCTACCCCGGCGACGAGGACGAGGTGCAGGCGATCGTCGATCTTGCGGTGGCCGCGGACGCGGTGCTGATCCCGTTCGGTGGTGGCAGCAACATCTCCGGCAGCCTGGAGCCGCCGCCGGCCGAGTCCCGTACCGTGATCTCGCTGGACATGGGCCGGATGAACAAGGTGCTCGACATCGACGAGGAGTCCGGGCTGGCCCGGATCCAGGCCGGTGCCCAGGGTCCGGACCTCGAGGAGCAACTGAACCGGCGGGGTTGGACCGTCGGACACTACCCCGACAGCTTCACCCACTCCACCATCGGCGGCTGGGTGGCCACCCGGTCCTCGGGCATGCAGTCCGACAAGTACGGCGACATCTCCGACATCACCCGCGGCGTCCGGGTCGCGACACCGGGCGGTGAGCTGGTGCTGCGACCGCTGCCGAGCACCTCGACCGGCCCCAGCGTCCGGGAGATGATCTTGGGCAGCGAGGGTCGGCTGGGCGTGATCACCGAGGTGAACGCGCAGGTGCACCGGCTACCCGACGAGCGGGTGATCATGGCGTACTTCTATCCCACCTTCGATGCCGGGCTGGAAGCGATGCAGGAGATCTCGCTGCTGGACTCGCGCCCGTCGATCACCCGGGTGTCGGATGCCCGCGAGACCGGCTTCACCATGGCCACCGCGAAGAAATCCTCTGCCGGGCAGGCGATCCTGTTCAAGGTGTTGAAGCGCCGCGGTTGGGACCTGGACAAGATGTGTCTGTCCTTCGTCGGCTACGAGGGCACCAAGGGCCACGTCTCCCGGCAGCAGGCCGAGGTCAAGGAGATCGTCAAGAAGCACGGCGGCATCGGTGTCGGCAAGGGCCCGGGCGTGCTGTACGACCAGAAGAAGTTCGACACCCCGTACATCCGGGACTTCCTGCTGGACTGGGGCGGCGCCGCCGATGTGTCCGAGACCGCTGGTCCGTGGAGCAACCTGAAAGACCTGTACTACAACACGATCCAGGCCGCCAACGACGCCTACGAAGAGCTCGGCATCGATCCCGGTTGGGTGATGTGCCACCTGTCGCACTCTTACCACTCCGGCGCCTGCCTCTACTTCACCTTTGCCTTCGTGTACGGCGATCGCGACCCGATGCCGCTGTACGACAAGGTGAAGTCGGCGATCCAGCAATCCTTCATCGACAACGGCGGCACACTGTCCCACCACCACGCCGTCGGTACCGAACACTCGGCCTGGTTGTCGCAGGACATCTCACCGGCCGGCGCCAAGATCATGAAGGGCCTGTTCGCTGCCGTCGACCCCGGCCGCAACTTCAACCCGGGCAAGATCGTCAGCTGACTGTTTCGCGGTCCAGTCAGGTGCCTGCTGCCGCGATCTGAGAAGGCGTCCTGCGTTCTGGGGGCGACCCCCAGACCCCCGGACGTGGGCACCTCCTCGGAGATGTCGCCGCGTGCCCTCCGCTGCGCTCCGGGCCCGGTCTCGCGCTGGGGCGCTCGACGGGCATGCAAGGTTGCGGCCTGGCGCACGCAGCATTGGACCTTGATCAGATTGAGTGCGTCCCGCGGCGCTTGTGATCAGATCGCGGTCGCAGGCACCGCGGAGTGTGAATCGTGATCAGCCGCGGTCCAGCGCGTTCTTGATCATTTCGCGTTCGCGCTTGATCGACTCGCGGAGTTTGGATTCGGCCTCGCGACGCTGTTTCACGGCGTCGCGGACCTTCGGGTCCTTGCGTACATGATCAAGTCCCATCGCTTCGGCGATTTGATCTTGGGTCTTGGTGCCGGGCTCGGACTGCGGTTGGCCGACGGTCCTGCCGGTATCGGTGGCGTACTGGGCGATGCCGTTCAGGATGATGCGGATACCGAAGTCGTAGTCGGTGACGTCCACCTCCGAGGGCGGGGTCTCGATGTCGATCAGATACGCCCCCGAGTCGACCAGCGGCCGAAGGTAGGGAAACCGCTCCGCGGTGATCAATTCCCTCATCGCGGTCGCCGTCGGCCGCGCCGATTCCGCTGCGTGCCCCTCGCCAGCCATGTCCCGGGCCAGCTCCGCGGCCCCGCGGACGAAGGTGCTGATCAACAGCAGCGCGCCGACCTTCTCCGGATCGGTCAGCGGCAGGTCGGACATGGCCCGCATCATCTGGTCGGCGACCATCAGGTTGTTCGGGGCCAGCAGTTGTTCGGCTGAGACCGGGATGTCGATCAACCAGGTGTGCCGCAGATACACCTGATACAGCTGATCGATGACCCGTCGGACCTCGCGCTCCCATCCGCCGGCATCGGCCGCCGGGACCACCTCGTCGGTCGCCGGATCCGCGGGCGTCAGCACCTCGGCGGTGACCGAGTCCTGCATCAGGTACAGCAGGTCGACCTTGGCGGTGACGTAGCGGTAGAGCGCCATCGTGGTGAAGCCGAGAGACGCAGCCACCTTGCTCATCGTCACCGCGCCGATTCCCTCGGCATCGGCCAGCTCGATCGCCGCCTCAACGATCCGCTCATGACTGAGCTCGCGTTTCGGCCCCCGCTGCGGGTCCGCGATCATGCCCCACGCGATCGCGACCGCGCGCGGCAGACCCTCGTCCAACGCGTCACTCATCGATGGCTTCCTTTCGTCGGCATCGGCACTCTACCCACTCGAAAACAAACTGTGTACAACGCACTCTGTGTATGCCATACTCTGTGTGCGTCGCAAGCTGTGTACGCCGCACACGAAAGTGAGGATCAATCATGATGGACACCGATGTGGTGATCAGTGGAGCCGGCATCGCCGGCGCGGCCGCCGCGTACTGGATGGCCCGGGCGGGTCTCAAGGTCACCGTGGTCGAGCGCGCGCCGAGGCCCCGGCCCGGCGGTCAGACCGTCGATCTCCGCGGCGCGGGCCGCACCGTGATCGAACGGATGGGGCTGCTGGATCGGGCCCGCGCCATCGCTACCGAGCAGAACGGCCTCGAACTCGTCGGCAAGGACGGCCGATCGCTGTTCCGGCTCCCGACGGACGCCTTCGGCGGCAACGGGATCATCTCCGAGATCGAGATCCTGCGGGGTGATCTCGCCGACCTGCTCTTCCAGGCAACGCTGCCCAGCACGACCTACATCTTCGACAACTCGATCACCGCCCTGACCGATGATGCCGACGGCATCACGGTGCAGCTGGAAAGCGGTGACTCGCTTCGGTGCCGGTTGGTGATCGGCGCCGACGGCTCCCACTCGGTCGTCCGGGATCTTGTCTTCGCCGACCAGGCCGCCGCCCGTCCGGTGGGCTGCTACACCTCCTGGTTCAGCACCCCGGATGATCTCGAGCTCGACGGTTGGGTGCAGATGTACAACGCACCCGGCGGACTGGTGGCGATGGTGCGGCCGGGGCATCCCGGTGAGCAGAAGGTCGGACTGAGCTTCCGGTCCAGCCCGCTCAGCTACGACCGGCGCGATTTGTCGGCCCAGCGCCAGTTGCTGGCGCAGCGCTTCGCCGGTGCCGGCTGGCAGACCCCGCAGCTGCTGCAGGCGATGCAGGTCGCTGACGACTTCTTCTTCGACTCCATGGATCAGGTCAAGTTGCCGCGTTGGCATCGGGACCGGGTCGTGCTGCTCGGCGATGCCGGCTACTGCCCCAGCCCGCTGTCCGGGCTCGGCACCAGCCTGGCCATCGTGGGCGCGTACGTCCTCGCCGGTGAGTTGGCTCGCCATGATCTTGATCATCGACTCGCGTTTCCTCGTTACGACGAGATCATGCGCCCCTACATCGCCCAGGCCCAACAGCTCCCGGGCGGCGGCGTGGCCGGCTTCGCGCCCAACAGCCGCTTCATGATCAACATGCGCACGGCGTCGATGCGCGCATCCACCCACTGGCCGCTGCGTGCCCTGATGGCGAGCCAGTTCACCAAGGCGGACGCGATCGAACTTCCCCATTACGAATTCGCCTCCACCGGCCCCACTGTTTCGGCCGAACCGGCCAGCTGACCAGCACTCTCGAAAGGTGGCCCGATGCCAACCGACTCCTTCCCGTACGCCATTGAGACCATCGGCCTGAGCAAGTCGTACGGCGACAACCAGGTGTTGTGCTCGCTCGACCTCCGGGTCCCGGCGGGCCGGATCTTCGCCCTGCTCGGTCCCAACGGCGCCGGCAAGACGACCTTGATCAACATCCTGTCCACCCTGCTACCGCCGGATGCCGGCAGCGCCGCGGTTGTCGGCTTCGACGTCGTCCGCGAGCGGGAGCAGGTCAAGTCCGCGATCAGCATGACCGGCCAGTACGCCGCCGTGGACGAGATCCTGACCGGGCGCGAGAACGTGATCATGATGGGCAGACTGTCCGGCCTGAGCCGCGCCCAGGCGCGCCAACGGACTGCCGAACTGCTGGACCAATTCGATCTTGCCGATGCGCAGGACAAGCCCGTGAAGAGCTACTCCGGCGGCATGCGCCGACGCCTTGACCTGGCACTCGGGCTGATCACGATCCCGTCGGTGATCTTCCTCGATGAGCCGACCACCGGTCTGGACACCCGTAGCAGGCAAGCACTCTGGAAGGTGATCGGTTCGTTGGCCGAGGCCGGCGCAACCGTCTTCCTGACAACGCAATACCTGGAGGAAGCCGACCAACTCGCCGACCGCGTAGCGGTGATCAACAACGGGATCGTGGTGGCCGAGGGCACCGCCCGCGAGCTCAAGGACCAAGTCGGGACCGACGTCCTGGAGCTACGCGACGCCGATGATCATCTGATCACCGAGATCGGCACCGACGGCACCGCCGAGGGTCTGCAGCGAGTCCTGCGGGAGCTCGATGCCGACAGCCGAAAGCTCCGGGTCAGTGTCCGGCGGCCGAGCCTGGATGACGTCTTCCTCCAGCTCACCGGGCATCCGACGGAGGCGACGTCCGACGACGACCAGAAGGATGCGGCATGATCACGATCGACACCGTCAACCGTGCGGGCGCCCGCCGGCCGACCGTCCGGACCGGCCGGCCGTCGGCCTGGGTCACCCAGCTCACCTTCATCGGCCGCAGCCTGCGGCATTCGATCCGTGATCCGGAAGCGTTGATCATGGCCGTGGTGCTGCCGGTGTTGCTGATGCTGCTCTTCACCTACGTGTTCGGCGGCGCGCTGCAGTCGGACGGCAACTACGTCAACTACGTCGTTCCGGGGGTGATCTTGCTCTGTGCCGGCTTCGGTGCGGCGACCACCGCGGTCGCCGTCACCCAGGACCTGACCAACGGGGTGATCAACCGCTTCCGGACCATGCCGTTGCACGCCCAGATGGTGATCGGCGGACATGTGGTGGCGAGCCTGGCTCGCAACCTGGTCGCCACCGGGTGCGTGGTGGCGATCGCCCTGCTGATCGGCTTCCGACCGACCGCAGGTCTGGTCGAGTGGCTCGGCGCCATCGGCATGATCGCCCTGTACATCCTCGCCATCACTGCGCTGTTCGCAGCGCTCGGCATCCTCGCTCGATCGACCTCCGCCGCCAACAACTACGGTTTTGCGATCACCTTCGTGCCCTATCTGTCCAGCGCCTTCGTGCCGGTCGACACGATGCCCGGTTGGCTGCAATGGTTCGCCGAGAACCAGCCGATCACTCCGATCATCGAGACGGTGCGCTCGCTGTTGATGGGTACGCCGATGGGTAACAGCGGCTGGCTGGCGCTGGGCTGGTGTTTGTTGATCTTGGTCGCCAGCGCGGTCTGGGGCAGCTGGCTCTTTCCCCGCCGCCGTACGTCCTGATGGCGTTGACTCAGCCGCGTCGTTGCGAGGCCGCGGCCGCCTCGGCCACCAGCGCATCGCGTACCACCCGTACGGCCTGACGGGCGGCGCGGTCCGGGCGGGACAGGATCTCCAGGTGGCGGCCGGCGTGAAGCCCGGTCAACGGCAGCAGGGCAAACCGGCCGGTTGCCCGACCGAGTGAGCTGTGCCGTGGCAGCAGGGCGACGCCGTGCCCCGCGGCGACCAGGTTCTCGATCAGGGGCAGGTGGGTCGACCGGAAGATGATCTTGGCCGGTCGCCCTGCCTGCATCGCGACCGCACTCAACACCCGGTCCAGCGGGTAGTCCTGGGGCACCCCGACCCACGGCTCGTCGATCACCTCGTCGGCGCCGACCTGCTCCCGTCCGGCCAGCCGATGATCAAGCGGCACCGCGACATCGACCGGTTCCCGCAGCAGCCGCGTCACCTCGATGCCCTTGCGCATCGGCTTCACCCCGTCGTCGGCACTGTGCGCCACCACGATGTCGAAGTCGGCGGTCAGCGGCTCGAACTCCGCCTCACCGACGTCCCGCTCCTCGGTGATCAACTCGATCTCCGGGTAGGCCTGCATCCGCCCCAACAGTCCCGGCACCAGCAGTTCGCCGGCGGAGAAGAAGAAGGCCAGCCGTACCGTGCCGGCGGCGCGGCCGCGATAGCGGTCCCACTCCGCCTCGGCCTCGGCCATCGCAGCGGCCACCCGAGTCGCGGTGTCGGCGAGCGCCAGACCGGCGTCGGTCAGCCGGACGCCGCGACCGGATCGCTCCACCAGCGGGACTCCCACCTCCCGCTGCAGGAACCGCAGTTGCTGGGAGACCGCAGAGGTGGTCTTGCCGGTCGCCTGCGCGACCTCGGTCACGCTGCCACGATCGGCCAGTTCGCGCAGCAGCGCGAGATGGGCGACGTCCATGAAGTCAAGCTACACAATCCTGGACGAGATACGTCCTTGTCCTTGACAGTTAGGACGGCGTTCAATGGTCGGGTGCCGTTACGTGACCGCCTCCTCGCTCTCCTCGTCGTCCTGCTCTGGGGGCTCAACTTTCCTGCTACCGAGATCGCCCTGGAGCATTTCCCACCGATGCTGTTGGTCGCGCTGCGCTGGACCCTGTTGGCGATCCCGGCGATCCTGTTCGTACCCCGCCCGCAGGTGAAGTTGCGCTGGTTGCTCGGCACCGGCGCCGGCATCGGTTTGCTGCAGTTCGCCTTCCTGTACGCGGGGATGGCGGCCGGGATGCCGAGTGGTCTCGCCTCGCTGGTGTTGCAGGCCTCGGCCCCGTTCACCATGCTGCTGGCCGGGTTCCTGCTGCGGGAGCGGATCAGCCGACGGCAGGCGATCGGGATCTGTGTTGCGGTCCTCGGACTGGCCGCGATCGCGATCTACCGGGCCCAGGTAGCGGCCTTGTTGCCGGTGATCCTGACCCTGGCCGGGGCGCTCGGCTGGGCAATCGGCAACGTCTGCAGCCGGCAGGCTCGCGCACCCAAGCCGATGCAGTTGACGATGTGGATGGCGGTGGTGCCGCCGGTGCCGATGATGATCTTGTCGCTGATCTTCGACGGCCCGGACCGGATCGCGCGCTCGTTCACAACGCTGACCGACCCGAAGGCCTGGATCTCGGTGCTGGCACTGCTCTACATCGCCGTCTTCGCCGCCGTGATCGGGTACGGGATCTGGAACACCCTGCTGTCCCGCAACCCGTCCTCGCAGGTGGCGCCGTTCTCCATGCTGGTGCCGGTGATCGGCGTGCTGTCGTCCTGGATCGCTTTCGGGGAAGGGATTTCGCTGGTCGAGCTGATCGCCGGTGCGGCCGTGATCGGCGGCGTGCTCTTCGCCAGCCGCCCGGCCAAGGTCACCATCGCGCCGGAATTCCTGCCAGCCGAGCAGAAGCCAACGGCCGACGAACCGGTCGGGTCGTAGCCGATCGACCGGCCCGGGCTGCTTCATCCCCACCTGTTGGGCGGCAGCTGGCAGACCCGGAGCCGGTCGCTGGCGGGACGCACACAACTGGCGGAACCCGAACTTCTCCGATTGACTGTCGATGAGGCCGTCCGGACTTCGTGTAGCTGGTGACGGACCGGAATCACCGGCCCGCGGAGTCGAAGGAGATCGTGATGTCGCTCTACCTGATCAGCATCTACCAGCCCAGTGGTGCGCCCCAGCCGCCGCAGGAGCAACTGGACCAGATCATGGCCGACCTCGATGTGATCAACAAACAGATGCAGGAGGCCGGCGTCTGGGTGTTCGCGGGCGGGCTGGATTACCCCAGCACCGCGACCGTGGTCACCACCAACAACGGCGAACCGGTGCTCACCGACGGACCGTATGTCGAGCTGAAGGAGTACGTCGGCGGCTTCGACATCGTCGACGTCGAGGACCTCGATGCCGCCCTCGGTTGGGCCCGCAGATTGCACGAGGTGATCGGGCTGCCGCTGGAGGTCCGACCCTTCTTCAACGAGTACAAGTGAGCTTGCCGGATTCGGGCGGCCGATGACCGACGAGGACGAGATCGCCAGGATCTTCCGGGAGGAGTACGGGCGCGCCGTGTCCGTACTCACCCGGAGCTTCGGCGATCTTGATCTGGCCGAGGATGCGGTCCAGGAGGCCTTCGCGACCGCGGTCCAGCGGTGGCCGAGCGAGGGCGTGCCGCCGAGTCCGGCCGGCTGGATCATCACCACCGCACGGAATCGGGCCATCGATCGGCTGCGGCGGGAAGCGCAACGGGACAGCAAACACGCTCAGGCGACCGACCTGTTGACCCAGACCGCTCCATCAGTCCAGGACGAGGCCCAGGAGGAGGGTCCGGTGTCCGATGATCGTCTGCGGTTGATCTTCACCTGCTGCCACCCGGCGCTGGGGGCGCCGGCTCAGGTCGCGCTCACGCTGCGGTTGCTCGGCGGTCTGAGCACACCGGAGATCGCGCGCGCGTTCCTGGTGCCGGAAGCCACCATGGCGCAGCGCATCGTCCGAGCCAAGGGCAAGATCAAGGGCGCCCGGATCCCGTACCGGATCCCGTCCGATGCCGACCTGCCGGATCGGCTGCGGGCCGTCCTGGCGGTGATCTACTTGATCTTCAACGAGGGCTACACCGCCAGCTCCGGTGATCAACTGGTCCGCGATGATCTTGCCCAGGAAGCGATCCGGCTCGGTCGGCTGCTGCTGCAGCTGATGCCCGACGAGCCGGAGGTACGCGGCCTGCTGGCCCTGATGCTGCTCACCCAGTCCCGCCGGCCGGCCCGGATCGGACCGAACGGAGAGTTGGTGCCGTTGGCCGAACAGGACCGCAGCCGGTGGGACCGTGCCTCGATTGTCGAAGGTCAACGGCTGGTGCAGGACTGCATCCGGCGCAACCAGCCGGGACCGTACCAACTGCAGGCGGCGATCAACGCCGTACACAGCGACGCCGACCGGGTCACCGACACCGACTGGTCGCAGATCCGCCGGCTCTACGACCAGCTCTACGCCATCAACCCGACTCCGATGGTGGGACTCAACCGCGCCATCGCCATCGCCGAGACCGACGGCCCGCAGGTCGCCCTGGAGCTGGTCGAGGAGATCGGCGACCGGCCGATCAGCCGCCGGATGGAGCAGGGCTCGCTCGCCCAGACCCACCTCTTCCATGCCGTCCGGGCGGACCTGCTGCGCCGACTCGGCCGTACCGAGGAGTCGCGGCGGGCGTACGACCAAGCCATCGAGCTGGCCGCGAACCAGGCCGAACGCGACCATCTGACCCGCCGCCGAGCCGAACTGACCTGACCGACTGGTGGAAATCCGCAGTCACTGCAGCGGGCTCGCATTCTGACGAGTCGGGGGTGGCGGCGGCGGACAGGTAGATTGCGGGCCGTGGCATTTCGGGTACGGACGATCACGGCGGCGGAACACGTCGCGTTCAACGCGACCCAGGCGAGCGTGAGCTTCCTGCAGACACCGGCATGGGGTGAGGTCAAGAGCGAGTGGCGCAGGGAGTCGCTGGGCTGGTTCGACGACGCCGGTGAGCTGGTCGGTGCCGGGCTGGTGCTGCACCGCAGCCTGCCCAAGATCAACAAGACCCTGGCCTACCTGCCCGAGGGGCCGTCGATCGACTGGGCGTCCAACGATCTGGCGGCCTGGCTGCATCCGATGACGGAGCACCTGAAGAAGGGCGGCGCGTTTGCCGTACGGATCGGGGCACCGGCCGTCGCCCGCCGCTGGAGCGGTGCGACGATCAAGGCGGCGATCGCCGATCCGGCCGTGAAGCGGCTCAGCGACGTGACGGCGGACGAGATCAACCCCGCCACGACCCGCGCGCACGCGCAGTTGCGGCATCTCGGCTGGCGGCCGCCGAAGGTCGACGACACCGGCTTTGCCGCGGGCCAGCCGCGCTGGGTCTTCCAACTGCCGCTGCAGGGCAAGGACGAAGATCAACTTCTCAAGGGCATGAACCAGCTGTGGCGGCGCAACATCAAGAAGGCGGCGAAGTCCGGCGTCGAGGTCCGCCAAGGCAATGTCGACGACCTGCCGGACTTCCATCGGATCTATCGCGAAACCGCCGAGCGTGATCACTTCACGCCGCGCCCGCTGGAGTATTTCCAGACCATGTTCCGCGCGCTGCTGGCCGAGGACCCGGACCGGATCCGGCTCTACCTGGCCCACCACGAGGGTGATCTGGTCGCGGCCACCACCTGGGTCCGGGTCGGCCAGCACGCCTGGTACAGCTACGGAGCCTCCACCGCGGCCAAGCGTGAGGTCCGCGGCTCCAATGCGGTGCAATGGCAGATGATCAAGGACGCCCTCGCGGCCGGCGCAACCGTCTACGACCTGCGGGGGATCACCGACACCGTCGACTCCGACGACCCACACCTCGGCCTGATCCAGTTCAAGACCGGAACCGGTGGCGAGGCCGTCGAATACCTCGGCGAATGGGACCTGCCGCTGAATCGGCTGCTGTACAAGGCGTTCGACGTCTACATGTCCCGCCGCGGCTGACCCTGAGCGTCCGGACCCGATGCGATTTGCCTACGCTGTCGCCTTCGGGGGCCGAGATCTGTCTCGGAGGGCAACAGCGTAGGCAAATGTGATCGGCCACAGAACCCCCTAAGCTCGCACCTGTGACTGGAGTGACGCTGCGGCTGGACATCGATCGCTGGCGCGAGCACCTGCGGGTGGTGGCCGGGGCGACGCCCGGTCTGGTGCCGGTGATCAAGGGCAACGGGTACGGCTACGGCCACCAGCGGCTGGCCGACGAGGCCACCCGGCTGAATGCGGACGTGGTTGCCGTCGGTGTCCCGGCCGAGGTGGCGCGGGTCCGCGAACGGTTCGCCGGCGCGGTGGTCATCCTGCAGGCCTGGCGGCCCGGCGACGCACTGGCGGACGAACTGGCAGCAGACGATCGAGTGATCATCACGGTCTCCCGGATCTCCGACCTCAAGGCGCTGGCCGCCGCGGGCAGCAAGGCCCGGGTGCTGATCGAGGTGCTGACCTCGATGCGGCGGCACGGCATCGCTGCGGAGGACCTGGCAGACGCCGTCGCCGAGCTCGGCGATCTTCGGTTCGAGGGTTGGACGATCCATCTGCCGTTGTCGCCGGGGGGTCAGTACGCCGAGGCCGAGCGACTCTCCCGGGCCGCACTCGCCGCCCGCCGCGGCACTCTGTGGCTCTCCCACCTGCCCGCCGATGAGGCGACCGGGCTGAGCCGACAGCTCGGCGGGCCGGGCGATCCGGCTCCGATCCGGCTCCGGGTCGGTACCCGGCTGTGGTTGGGAGACGAGGGCAGCCGCAGCACCGTGGCCACCGTGCTCGATGTCCATCCGGTCCGCCGCGGCGAACGCATCGGCTACCGACAGCGGCCCGCGACCTTCGACGGCTGGGTGGTGATCATGGCCGGCGGCACCTCGCACGGGATCGGGCTGGAAGCCCCGACCCCCGCCGCGTCCCTGCGGCAGCGAGCGATCTCTGCCGCCAACGGCACCCTCGAGGCCGCCGGTCTCGCGCTCAGCCCGTACACCATCGCAGGGAAGAAGCGCTGGTTCTGCGAGCCCCCGCACATGCAGGCGTCGATGATCTTCCTGCCCAAGTCGCAAGTGCCGCCGCAGGTCGGCCAGGAGCTGCCGGTCGAGCTCCGGCTGACCACCGCAACGGTGGACCGGATCGAAGAGGTCTGATCGTCCCGGCTACCTCAGCCACCCTGCAGTCCAAGTGCGGCTGTCGGTGTCGGAGCCGCCAGGCGATCAGCAGTTGTGCCAGATCCGGCCGGAGTGCGGCTGGGACTTGTTGATCAACAACCGACCGTTGTCGCTGATGAATTCGTAGTCGATATCCCAACGAGCACAGCTGATCGAGGGCGACGGGCCGCGACCGGGTTCGAAGATCGAATCGAAGCTGACGTGCGCGCCGTCGTTGTCGCCGGAGTGCACCGTGATGTTGAAGTCGTACGAGCTGGTCCAGCCCTGGTAGAAGTCCTCCCGGCTGGTGCCGGCCGGCCGGCTGCCCGGGCCAAGCTGGGCGTACGCGGTCGCGTAGTCGCCGGTGTTGATGCCACCGAAGTAGGTGCTGAGCAGTTGCTCCACCGGGTCGGTCGGGTGTCCGCCGATCCGGGTCAGGTCCGGACCGAGGACCCGAGAACACTTGGTCTCCGGCAGGTCCTGGTGACCGCCCAATGCGGCCTTGACCGACGCCGCCGGAACGACGCTCGGGTGCTGCGGCCCGGCGACCACCATCCCGCTGGCCGACCCGTCCGCGGCCAGGGTCGGCGCGCCGGCCCAGCCGTCGTCGTAATGGGTGCTGGTGGTGGCGAGTCCCGAGACCGAGGTGCCGGCCACCTCTGCGGTCTGGTCGGTGTCGGCGATCTCGCCCGCTGTCACGCTCGGCGCCGAACCGTCCACCGGCACCCCGAGCACCGCCGTCGGACCGGCCTTCTCCAACGGTTCCCCGGACAGGTCGAAGACGTGTCCGCCGACCGAGTCGCCGAGATCGAGGACGACCACGCCGTGTTCGGGATCGGCCGACCGTACGGTGGCCGAGATGGTCTCGTCACCGGCCGTGATCGCGATCGCCTTGGCACCGGCGACGGCGGCGTAGGACGTGACCGCGGTGTCCTTCCCGACCAGGAACGCGCTGCCGATCCGGGTCCCGTCGCTGCACCCGGTGGCGAACACCCGAACAACCCCGGACTTCACCGCGTCGGCGATGGCGTCGAAGTCGGGCGGCGGTGTCGGGCTCGGGGTCGGCGTGCCCGACGGACTGGGGCTCGGGCCGGCCGATTCCGAACGCTGTGGTGAGACGGTGACCGCGGGTGTCACCGGCGGCGCGACCCGGGGTCCGTTGCCGGCTTGGACCGCCTGCAGGATCAGCACCGCGGCCAGGGCGATGATCGCCACCGCGCCGGCGATCATGGCCGCCAACACGAGGGGCCGCGGCCGCCGCCCTGCGGAGGTCGC
>DATCVL010000156.1:0-1922 GCA_036566865.1 Microlunatus sp. | reverse complement strand
GGCTGGGGCGACGCCGAGACCGCCCTCGCCCTGGGCGTGCAACCGGTGGGCGCATCGGACTGGCTGGCGTTCGGCGGCGAGGGCGTCGGGCCGTGGGCGAAGGGGCTGTACGACAACTCGCCCAAGATCATCAACACCCTTGACCCGTCCTTCGAGGAGATCGCGGCGCTGCATCCGGATCTGATCCTGGACACCAAGTCCTCCGGTGACCAGAAACGCTACCGACAGCTGACCAAGATCGCGCCGACGATCGGGATTCCGGCGGGTGCCCAGAATTACCTCACCACCATGGATCAGCAGGTGACCATGATCGGTGACGCGCTCGGCGTGCCCGACAAGGCGGCCGAGATGCTCCGCCGGGCTCATGATCAATTCGCCGCCGCAGCAGCCGAACACCCGCAGTTCGACGGCAAGACGGTCACCGTCGCCGCGAACACGACCAACGGCTGGGGCGCGTACATCGCCGACACCGACCGGGTGCGCTTCATGACCGATTTCGGCCTGAAGAACAACCCACAGGTGGATGCAGCCGAGCCGGACGGCTTCAGCGTGCCGGTCTCGGATGAGCGGCTCGACCTGCTGGACGCCGACCTGCTGGTGGTGATGCCGATCGGCACCAAGGCGCAGCAGATCGAGAAGAACAAGCTCTTCGCCGAGCTTCCCGCGGTCCGCCAGGGTCACTACGTGATCTTGGACGACCCGATCATCTCCAAGGCCTACTCGGTCAACTCGGTGTTGTCGATCCAGTACGCCCTGAACCACGTGACGCCGAAGCTGGCGAAGGCACTGAAGTCCTGACCCACGATGAATTTCACCCCAGACCGCAGAATCCGAAAGGGACCAGATGAGCAAGCAGGAGCGGCACGATGGCTGAGAGCCTGACCTCGGATCGTTCGGTCAAACCGGCCGCGGGCTCGGTCACCGATGCCACCGTCATCGCCACCTCGCGGGTGTCGTCCGGCTTCGTCCGGTTGACGATTGCCTGCCGCGATCCCCGTTTCACCGAGGACTTCGCCTACCTCGGCTTCGATCAATGGGTGCGGCTCTTCCTGCCCAACGAGCGCGGCATCCTGGAGCCTCCGTACGGCGGTCTCGAAGGCTGGTATCGCCGCTGGACCGACGCCGACCCAGAGCGCCGCTCGGTGATCCGCAACTACACCATCCGGGACGCGCGTCGGGTCGACGGCGGATGGGATCTGGACATCGACTTCGTCGTGCACGGGTCAGAATCCGGTGCTGTGGAAGGGATCGCGGCCAACTGGGCCCACGGTGCCCGGCCGGGGGACCGAGTGTCGCTGCTGGACCAGGGCAGGATCTTCGACCCGGGGGACGACGGCCGGCCGATCCTGATCATCGCTGACGAATCCGGCGTGCCCGGGGTCGAGGGCATCGCCCGATCGCTGGCCGGGCGGCCGGCGACGTACCTGCTCGAGGTTCCGCACGCCGACGATGTACGCGATCTGGCCGCCACCGCCGATTGGCTGGTCCGCGACCCGTCGAGGATGCCCGGTGTTCAACTGCTGGAGCGGCTCGCGGCGACAACGATCTCGGCCGACTGCTACGGCTACGTTGTCGGCGAGGCGTCCTTCATGCTGGCCGCCCGGAACATGATCAAGGCCGCCGGGGTGCCGAAGGATCGGCTGGATTTCTGCGCCTATTGGCGCCCCGTCGGGTGACCGGTGCAGGGTTGCGGCAATCTGAGGGCGGCCGGCAACCTGCCGTTCACCGCACGACGGACCCCGCGGCGGTTCCGCCCATCGGCACCACGGAGCGAGGGTCGGCACGCCGTTGGGGCTGTCTGTGAGCGCCCGGCCCTGATCTGCGCGAGCCGACGTCCCGCGGCCGGTGTTGCGCTCTGGTCAGCTTGGGCTCAGAACTTCGCCATATTCGGTTCGCGGAGAGCGCTGACATGGGACTCTAGG
>DATCVL010000155.1:0-8537 GCA_036566865.1 Microlunatus sp. | reverse complement strand
CGACCAGCCGGCCCGACCGCTACCGCCGATCAAGATCACGGACTGATCATGATCAGCCGGATGCCGAGCGACGTCGCGCCACCGCGCGAGCGTCCCGAGGAGCCGGTGCGCTACGACGACACCCCGGGTCATGCGGTCACTGCGGTGCTGGCCGTCTCCGTCCGCAGCGACGGCGAGGTCACGATCGCGGAGGACACGATCAGCGTCCGGGACGCCCACTGGCTGCAGATCGCCGTCAGCACCGCCACCGACTTCGTCGATCCGCAGACCGTGCCCGATGGCGACACGGAGAAGTTGATCATGGCCGCCGGGGCCAACGCCCGCTCTGCGGCTGCGGCCGATCTTGATCAACTGATCGATGCGCACGTCACCGAGTACCGTTCCTGGTTCGACCGTTTTGACCTCCGCCTCGGCGACGAGACCGCCGAGCAGTCCGACACCGACGCCTTGCTGGAACGCTCCGCCGGCGGCGATCTTGATCCCGGTCTGGTCGCGCTGTCGGTGCAGTACGGCCGGTATCTGATGATCAGTTCCAGCCGGCCCGGCTCCCGGGCGATCAACCTGCAAGGGATCTGGAATCCCTACTTCCAACCGCCGTGGAGCAGCAACTACACGGTCAACATCAACACCGAGATGAACTACTGGCCGGCCACCGTCGGCAACCTGCTCGAATGCGCCGAACCGCTGTACGACCTGGTGGAAACGATGGCGGCCACCGGAGCGGACACCGCCCGCCGGGTCTACGATCGCCCGGGCTGGACCGCACACCACAACTCGGACCTGTGGGGTTTCACGATGCCGGTCGGCCAGGGCGAGGCGAAACCCGCCTGGGCCGCCTGGCCGATGGCGGGTTTCTGGCTGCTGCGGCATTTCTGGGAGCACTACCAGTTCACCGAGGACCGGGACTTCCTCGAGCACCGGCTCTGGCCCCTGCTGGACGGCGCCGTCGCCTTCGGCCTGGCGACCTTGATCAACTTGCCGGACGGCTCCCTCGGCGTCGCCCCGTCCACCTCGCCGGAGAACAGCTACCTCACCGAGGACGGCAGCCCGGCCGCGGTGACCATCTCCTCCACCATGGACATCGCACTGCTACGTGAGGCGCTGCGGACCTGGCAGCAGGCGGCCCGGATCGTCGCCGAACGCGGCGGCAAGATCGACGAAGATCGCGCCAGCACTGTCGACACCGCGCTGGCAGGGTTGCCGCTGCCCGAGCCGACCGATCGAGGCAGCTACCCGGAGTGGCGAGATGATCTTGTTGAGGCAGAACCGACCCATCGCCACCAGTCCCACCTCTACGATCTCTACCCCGGCGATGCCATCGACGTCTACACGCCGGAGCACGCCGACCGGATCGCGGCCATGGCGGAGACGCTGCGGTTGCGTGGGGCGTACTCCACCGGCTGGTCGCTGGCCTGGCGCATCGCCCTGCACGCCCGCATGCATCATCCTGATCTTGCTCTGCAGAGCCTGCAGTACGCGCTGACACCGGTACCGGACGAGACCGCAGCCGACGGACCCAAAATGGCACAAGCCGGCGGCGTCTACCGTAACCTCTTCTGCGCCCACCCACCCTTCCAAATCGACGGCAACTTCGGCTCCACCGCCGGCATCATCGAAATGCTCATCCAATCCCACGGACACCACAACGGCGACCGCATCATCGACCTACTCCCCTGCCTACCCACCCAATGGCCCAACGGCCACCTCCACGGCGCCCGAACCCGCGGCGGCAACACCATCGACCTCGCCTGGACCAACCACACCATCACCCAACTCACCATCACACCCACCAGCACCCAACACATCTGGCTCCGCCAACCCAACCAACCCGACCAACACCTCCACCTCACCGCCAACAACCCCTGGCACCTCAACCGATCAACGCGGTGATCAACACCGGTGATCAACACCGGTGATCAACGGTCCGTAGTCGGCGGATCGAGGGCCACCGGCGGCACCAGCGCCCGCATCTGTGGAGTCGGGTCCAGCCCGAGGTCCTGTCGGAGTCGCCGCTCCCATTGCCGGTACGCCTGCAACGCGCCGGCCGTATCACCCAGCGCATCCCGGGCAGTGATCAACAACTCCACCGTGTCCTCGCTGAGCGGCTCCAGTCGGGTTGCCGCCTCGGCCGCCATCTCCGCGATGCCGAAGCTCGCGGCAGCGGCGCGTTCACGTGCGACCAGCTGCAGCGCTGCGAGTTGTCGGTTGCGGATCCGCTCACGCTCCAGCAGCACCCACTCGTCCTTCCAGCCGGGCAACAAGGGTGGCGCGGCGAGCATCGCGAGGTCGTCGACGGTGATCTTGGCGGGATCGGACTGACAGGTCTTGATCATGGTCCGCAACGCGGTGACATCGCACCGCACCATCGGATGGAGTGCGAGCTCGACCCGACCGGAGTCGATGATCCCTGGCAGCTGGTGTTGCACCTTCCAAACCGCCGACCGCAGATTCGCCAAGGCGAGTGCCTCGGACGAGTCCGGCCAGAGGGTGCCGGCGACGAGGCTGCGCGAACCGCTGTGCCGCACCGTGAGCAGACCCAACAAACGCTGCTCCCGCTGCCCCAGTCCAATTCGCCGGCCGTCAGCCGTCAGCTCCCAGTGGCCGAGCACCTCCAGTCGGAGTCGGGGTCCGACCGCTCCCGGGTGCTGATCAGGAAGCGATTCCGCCACGGCATCTCCCAGGTCCACGGTTCGGCGCTGGGCATGGATGCTGAGCAGGGAACCGCGACTCCGGTCTCCCCGACGGCCGAGGCTGCGACCACACCCCTGCCTGTGTACGACATGCCGGACTCGGCTGACGTGATCTCATGCGGTTCCCCCACTCCGCGATGTTGATCAATATGTGTTCCCGACGACCCGGCCGCGTCAAAGTCGTACGACTGACTTCGGCGGAGCTGCGGTACGGGTCCGATCCGGTCTGCGCTCGGACCTGTTCGGTGGGCGTGATACCCCACTGGTCGAGGATGCGAGGGCGCGTTCGACGACGCCGCGCACCCGTGGCGACGGGTCCGCACCGAGCTCCCAGCCGAGCCGAGTACGGTACTGGTGGAACGCGCGGAGCGCGTCCGCAATGTGCCCAAGATCAAGTTGTGCGGTGATCAGCAGGAGCACGTTGTCGTCGTCGTGTGGCTCGATCTCGATCGCCGCCCTGGCGTATTGGATCGCTGGTCGTGGCCGGCCGGCGTCCAGCGCCTGCCGCGCCATCGCCTTCAACGCCTCCAACTGGCGGTTGCGCAGGCGTTCTCGCTCCAGCAGCACCCAATCCTCGTACCAGCCGGGAAGCAGTTCATCGGCAAGCAGCGACGGCACCGCTCGCATGGCCTCATCGACAGCCGGCGTGCTCTGCCTTCCGGAAATGATCTTGCTGATGGAGTGTTGCAAATGTTCAAGATCAGATTCGACATCCGTGGCCAGCTTCAACAATCGGCCGGTGACACAGGTCAGACCCGGGACCTCCCGCCGCAGACTCCACAGCGTTGTCCGCAGGCAGGCCGTGGCCCGTTCCGAGTCGGCATCGGGCCACAGCGTTGCGGCCAACCAGTCTCGAGAGTGCGCACCGCTGATGGCCAGACAGGCCAGCAGCCGGCGTTCCCGCCGACCCAGCAGTATTTCCTGATCACCGACCCGCAGCCGCCATCGGCCCAGCAGCGTCAGCGCCGCCGAACTGCCTGTGACGTGGGTCCCCCGTTGTCCAAGCACCATGTCCCCCGCGAGCCATGATTGTCCCCGCAGGTGGCACCGAGCAGGATTCGGCGGCAGGTCAGGACTTTGGTCCCGAAAAGCGCCCCAGAAAGGCGGCCACCGCGGCTTGCACGTCGTCGGTATCGGTGACCACAGTCACCTCGGGCTCGGCGTCGTCCAGTGCACTGCTCAGGCGGATCAGCCAGCCGGCCTGGTCGCTACTGCGGGGTCGGACGTTGATCACCAGGACTCCGCTGGATGGCGAAGTCGCGGCTGAGGGTTCGTTCGCGACAACGATGGTGCTCATCCCCTCGCGAATACTTGATCAGATTTCGGCGCTTCAGGCCTCGTGAGACGAGAAACCTTGCACGGGATTCTAGTCCCAAGCAGGTCCATGACCCGCTGTTCTCCAACATCCGTGACCAGTAACGCTGTTGTGACGCCGGCTGACCAGAGTGGTCGCAGATCGCAGCGCAGAGGAGGGGGTGATCATCATGCGCAAGGAAATCAGCACCATTGAGTTGGACGCCGAGTACGTCGAGCTGCTGCCGGAGCGGGAGACCCTGTTCTTCAACTTCAACTGGGCAAATGTCTACGCCTCGAACTCGTCCATCGCGCTCAACGCCGGCAGCCTGCTTGCCAGCGCCAACAGCGCCGCCGTTCAGACGGTGGCAGTACAGCAGGGCTGATCGGAATCCGCTGCCAGGCGGTGATACCGGTGATCGGCAACGGCGCCGGTCGGCTTATGGGGGAGGTGAATTTGAATGCAAACGCAACCAGCCCTGGGAACTGCAGAGCTCGACTCCCAGACAGTAAGCCTGTTGCCCGCGCGAGAGACGATGTGCACCATCGGGTGCGTCAACGTCGCCACGGTGGTCGGGGTGAACCTGGCCATCGCGGTCAATGCAGCAACGATCAATTCCATCGCAACTGCATACGCATGGCAGCAACTCAGCGCCTGGCAGCGGTGACCTGTCGGTCTGCGTGACGGGCGGGCGGCCGATAACGGTGTCGGCCACCGCCCGTCATTCGCGCTAGTTGTCGCACCAAGGAACATTCCAAGACTTGCAGGCGGTGCCCCGGCCGGCACACTGCCCCGCCGGCACCGCCTGCCACTCATCCGATCGATCGCCGCCACGTCGGAGATGGCGAAAGTTGATCACGATCCGGCAGTCGCCGGCACCCGATGATCCTCGGCGGCGTACACCGAATCCCTACCAGACAAGACATCCACGGGGGAACGATGGAGTCGTTGCACGACGCCGACCGTTGGCGTACAGCGCCCGGTCTGGAGCTGCTCGGGCCGGTGCAGGACTCCGGTCTGCAGGCGCCCACCTACCTGGTCCGCCGGACCGACGGTCAGGTCATGCAGGTGTCGGCTCTGATCGAACTCGTACTGCAGCAACTCGCCCCGGACCGCACGTTGAGCCAAGTGGCCGCCGCGGTCAGTGAGGACTATCAGCGGGAGCTGACGCCGGACGGCTTGCAGCATCTGTTGACCAATGCGTTGTCCCGGCTGGGGTTGGTGAGCCCGGTCGGCGGGGCGGCGGACGCGGAGACGAACTCCGACTCGGCACAGATGGAGGCAGCGCCGACTGAGTTGCCGAAGGCAGCTCCCATTCTGTCGTTGAGTTTCCGCGGCACTCTGGTGCCGCCGTCCGTCACCCGCCGGCTGGCGTCGGTGCTCCGACCGACCTACTGGCCGCCGCTGGTTTGGGTCGTATTGATCGGTCTGGTCGCCTTCGACCTGATCACCTTGATCACCGCCGGACGGTCCGGACTGACTGCAGCGATCACCGAGGTGCTGACGACACCGGTACTGCTGCTCGCTCTCTACGTGACGATGACGCTGACCTCGCTGTTCCACGAGCTCGGGCACGCGACCGCCTGTCGCTACGGCGGCGGCCGACCCGGCCGGATCGGCTTCGGTCTCTACATCGTCTTCCTGGCCTTCTACACCGATGTCACCGATTCCTACCGGCTCAGCCGCTCCGGCCGGCTCCGTACTGATCTTGGTGGCCTCTACTTCAACGCGATCACCGTGATCGGGATGGCGATCGCCTACCTGACCACCGGGCACGGATTCTTCCTGCTGGTGTTGATCTTGCTACAGATCGAGATGGTTCAGCAGCTGCTGCCGCTGGTGCGCTTCGACGGCTACTACATCCTCGCCGACCTGACGGGTGTACCGAACCCGTTCGCCCGGATCCGGCCGGTGTTGTTGGGTCTGAAGCCGGGCCACCGTCAAGATCATCCGGCATCGGACCTGAAACCGGCCGCACGCCGCTTCGTCACTGCCTGGGTGCTGATCGTGGTGCCGGTGCTCGCCTTCAGCTTCGGTTGGCTGCTGTGGAACCTGCCGGTGATCATCAGCACCACGGTGCAGGCGATCGGCACCCAGGTCGAGCAGATCCAGGTGGCCGCCGAACAAATGCAGATCAGCTTGATCATCTTGTCCGGGGTGTCAGTGTTGCTGCTGCTGCTGCCCTTGCTCGGAATCGTCGTGCTGTTCTGGCGGATGGGCCGATCGCTGGTCCGCTGGGCGCTCGGCAGCAGCACGACCGGAGCGCCGGGTCATGCCGCCGGTCAGGAATCTCTCTAGCTCTTCATCGTCACAACGATTGCCGGAGGAATCATGCACAACTCGCCCATCCAGATCGGTCGTATCCTGATCGCAGCCGCGACCAGCCTCGTGCTCGGGGTCACCGGCGCGTCCTTCACGTTCCCCTCACGCCACCCGGTCTCCCCCGAGCGACCGCCGGTCTCCCCCGGGCCGCCGCCCCGGGGGACCGGCGGGTCGCACTCCCCCGATCGTCTGGAACTGCTGGCGGTGGCGCTGCCCAGCTCGGCCGACCCGAACGTCACCGATTCGGTGACCAACGCTCGCGGCCGTAGCTGGGGCCTGCGTCCGGTGACCATCAACACGGCGGCCGTCGGCACCGCCGGCTGTGACGGCTGCAATGCCAACGCCGAGGCTGTTCATCTGATCACCGTCGATTGGGGTCGTACGGTGCACAGCGACAACGTCGCCGAAGCGCAGGCCACCGGTGCCAGTGCCGATGCCGACGCCCTGTCGATCCAGGTCGTGCTGGCCCGGCGGGCGCGGACGGTGGTCGCCAACAACCACGCCAGCGCCAGCACGGTGAACTGCACCGGCTGCAACAGCGCGGCGCTGGCGGTCCAAGTGGTGATCGTCGGAGCCCGCCGGGAGCCGTCCGCCAAGACCCGCGAGCAATTGGATGAGCTGAAGACCACGGCCGAACAGATGCTCCGACAGACTGCTCAACCGCAGGCCCGCGGAGTGGACCCACAGCAGACCGGAAATGATCTTGCTTCCAAGATCACCAAGGTGGTCACTTCGGATGTGGGTGGATCGGTGCAGCAGCAGCAGGTCAGCATCGACATCCAGCGTTGATCCCCCGAGCCGACCGTCGGCGAACCGCTAGGCGAGTTCGCCGACGGCCTGCTGATACAACTCGCTCCGCAACTGGTCGAGACGTCGCTGCTCCGGCAGAACTCCGCTGCTGTTCTGCAGGACGACGTCGTTGAAGCTGCCCATGCCGCCGTAGTTGTGCAGGATGCCGCGCACGACCTCCTGGCGGGCACTGGAGGCGGCCTGTCCCAGTTGCCCGGCCTGTTCCAGTTGGCCGGCCTGTTCCAGTTGAAGGGCGATCTGGGCGAAGGTGCGGCTCCAACCGGTTTCGCCGGCTGTCGCCAGCAGCTCCCGGATCTCACCGACCAGTTCCGCCAGCCGGTCCGGCCTCAGTGAAGCGGCCACGAGTCCACCACCTCCACCCCCGGGATCTCCCAGGGTCGTTGCACGACGATCTGTTCTGTCCCACCCATGTATAGGCCACCCTGGTTGGCCACCTCACCGGTGTAGGTCGGTGTGCCGGCCGGAAGCTTGATCGCGTAGCCGGTCTCCAGCGGTGCCGGATTGCCGTCCGGCCAGACCTCCGGAATCGCCTTGTCGATGCGGGTCTGGGTGACCCCGACGGGGCGTTCGCGGGAGAAGAACTGGCCGAGCGGCGCGTCAGGTTTGCCGGCGCGGTAGAGGATCGTGTCCTCCGGCAGCGTTCCCGGCGTGTAGCGGCCGCCGCTGAACGTCTGCGCCATGTCGTCGGACAAGCCGCCGGTGTTCGGCGGCATGAACGGCTCCGGCGTCGGCTTCGCGGCACCCAAGGCGCCTCGAGCCCGGGTCAATCCGAATCCGGCGGCGCCGCCGGCCGCACCGAACACCGCTCCGCCGGTCATCGCCTGCAGCGCGCCGCCGGGGGTGAGCTGACCCGACGGCGTGGTCACCGCGTACGTACCCAGTCCGCCGGTTGCACCCTCAACCGCACCGGTGGTGACGGCCGCCCTCACGCCGGTCACGCCCGCCTTGGCCAGCGCGCCGCCGACACCGAATCCGATTCCGCCGGCGACCCCGGAGACAGCGACCTGTCCCCAGTTCACCTGTCCGGTGGTCGCCTTCTGGATGATCGTGTCCGCACCGGCCGACACCAGCGCCATGCCCACCGGACCACCGACGCCGGTGGCCATCAGGATCCCGCCGCCGATCACCATCGCGCCGCCGGCCAGGTACTCCCAGTTGTTGGAGACCCAGTTGCCGATCTCGTCGCCGATGCCGTTGTGGGCATCCCGGTACGCCTGCAGGTCGGCGTCGGTCGCCGGCCGGAGCCCGGTCGGGTCCAGCGCATGCAGCGGATCGTTGCCGGCATAGGAGTACGGGTTCGCGGCCCAGCCGGCGCCCGGAATCGCGGCCAACGGGTCCGTCGACAGGAATCCGCGGGTGCTCGGGTCGTAGGCACGAGCGCCCATCCACTCCAGGCCGGCCACCGTGAGCTCGCCGCCGGC
>DATCVL010000154.1:0-2910 GCA_036566865.1 Microlunatus sp. | reverse complement strand
GAAGAAGCCTGCGGAGAACGTGAATCCGTCGTGGATGCCGAGCGCGTTGACGAGCGCCATCGAGGTGCCGGTGAGGAACGCGTGGATCAGGTACAGCGGCCAGGCCACGAACATGAACGCGAATTCGAGGGGCTCGGTGATGCCGGTGAGGAACGCCGTCAGCGCGGTGGAAAGCATGATCCCACCCACGACCTTCTTCTGCGACGGCCGGGCGTTGCGCCAGATCGCCAGTGCGGCAGCGGGAAGGGCGAACATCATGATCGGGAAGAAGCCGGTCATGAAGATGCCTGCGCTCGGGTCGCCGGCGAAGAACCGGTTGAGGTCGCCGCGGACGAGTTCCCCGCTCGCGTTCTGGTAGTCGCCGACGAGGAACCACACGGTGGAGTTCAGGATGTGGTGCAGTCCGGTCGGGATGAGCAGGCGGTTGGCCATGCCGTAGACGCCGCCACCGATCACCGAGTTCTCGGCGACGGTCTCGCCGACCCACGTGAGGGCGGAGTTGAATGCCGGGTACAGGAAGGCCATCAGGACGCCGACGACGAGACCGGTGAGGGCGGTGAGAATGGGAACGAGCCTGCGCCCGTTGAAGAATCCGAGGTAGTCGGGCAGTTTGGTGCGGTAGAACCGCTGCCACAGAATGGCGGACAGCAGACCCATCACGATGCCCGCGAGCACACCGTAGTTGATCAGCGCCTGGTCGCCGTTCGGATCGGTCTTGCCTTCGAGGACGACCGGCGACATGGCCTCGAACACGCCGTTGATGACCATGTATCCGACCACGGCGGCCAGGGCGGTGGAACCGTCGGCCTTCTTGGCCCATCCGATGGCGATGCCCACCGCGAAGATGAGGGGCAGCCAGGTGAACACGGCCTGGCCGGCTGCGGAGATGACGGACGCGGCGGTGTGCATCGAGTCGAATCGGCCGAGGAGGTCGTCCTGGCCGAGCCGCAGCAAGATGCCGGCCGCGGGAAGTACCGCGATCGGCAGCATCAGGCTGCGCCCGAGGCGCTGTAACCCGGCAAACACCGCTGATTCCTTTTTCGGGCTGTCTACGACAGTCATATCGGCCTTCTCTGTGTGCGCTTCGGTCGCCGAATCGGCGTCTGGCGAGTCCCGAAACCGGTGGCGGCGAGCGCGTCGTACGGCTTCGGGAAAACTATTGTGGACCAGCACCCCCAACGGGTACTGTCCGGTCATAACCAGTTGCTAGTTTGACCAGGTGAGCACAGGATGTCAACAGGCAAATGTGATCCAGCTAACCCATCCGGCACCATCACCTGCAGCTCGAACACGAACTACGAGGGAGAACCGATGTCCAAAGCGGACGCAATCATCAGCGGCCTCGGCGGTGCCGACAACATCGTCGAGATCGAGGCCTGCATCACCCGGCTGCGCACCGAGGTCAAGGACGGCGCCAAGGTCGACGAGGCCGCGCTCAAGGCAGCAGGCGCCCACGGTGTCCTGAAGGCGGGCAGCGTCGTGCAGGTCATCGTCGGCCCCGAGGCGGACACGCTGGCCGAGGACATCGAGGACATCCTGTGAGCCTGTCCGTGCAGGCTCCACTGCCCGGCCGCGTGCTTGCCCTGGCCGACGTGCCCGACCCCGTATTCGCCGGCCAGATGGTGGGTTCCGGAGTCGCGATCGAACCGGCGCGCGACCGTGGCGCCCTCGACGTGCTCGCGCCGATCTCGGGCAAGATCCTCAAACTGCACCCGCACGCGTTCGTCATCCTGGGCTCGGCGGGCGGCGGTGTGCTGGTACACCTGGGAATCGACACCGTGAAGCTGAAGGGCGACGGGTTCACCCTGCTGGCAGCGGAAGGCGACGACGTCGACGCGGGTGATCCCGTGGTGCGATTCGATCCGACCGAGATCGACGGCACCGGACACTCCGCCATCTGCCCGATCGTCGTCATGGACTCCAAGCCGGATTCGGTGTCCACCGACACCATCGGATCCGACGTGACCACCGGCGACGCCCTGTTCGACTGGACGGCGCCGTAGAACGGAAGGGCGGCCGGGCTCAGACGCTGCGCTGAGCCCGCTCCCCCTGAACTTCCATCTGCAGCTGGTAGCGATCGGACCGGTACCAGCTGCGGGTGTGCTCGACCGGTGTGGGACCGCTGAAGGACACCCGGTCGAAGTACATCACCGGGGCGCCCTTCTTGATGCCGAGCAGGGTCGCGATCTCCTGGCTCGCCCCGTCGGCGCTCACGGTCTGCTCCGCCCGGTCGATCGGCATGCCGTACTTGTCGGCGGTCGCCCGGTAGATCGAGCCGGTGAGGTCGAGGTCCAGCAGGCCGGGAAGCAGCGCGGCGTTGAACCAGCCGTCGTCGACGCTGACCGGTTCGCCGTCCGCCAGCCGCAGCCGTTTGACGTGATAGGCGCTGGTGTCCGGCGCAATGCGCAGCGCCTTCGCGGTGGCCTCCGGCGCCGCGTCCTCCTCGCTCTGGAGCACCACCGTCGTCGGCTTGTGCCCCTGCGCCCGCATCTCCTCCGTGAACGAGGCCAGGTGGAGTTTCGACTGCACCGGACGATGCGCGACGAACGTGCCCTTGCCACGCACCCGCACCAGGTGACCCTCGTTGACGAGCTGCCCGATCGCCTCACGAACCGTGATGCGACTGACGCCGTAGTCCTGCATCAGTTTTCGTTCACTCGTCATCAGGTCGCCGGGCTGAAGTTCCTTGGTGCACTTGTGCAGCAGGATGGCACGGAGTTGCTCGTGCTTCGGAATCACGCTGTCGCGTAGATGTACGGGCATCATTCCTGCGGCTCCAGCTCTGTCAGGGGTCGGACACATCGGATCAGGCAGTCGGACTGCAAAGGTCCCGTCCGGTCCGGTCCAACCACGAGAATACGTGATCCGGACGCTCCGGCCTACCGTGCGGCCTCGGCCAACGCTTCGAGA
>DATCVL010000153.1:0-3284 GCA_036566865.1 Microlunatus sp. | reverse complement strand
GATGTTCGCGACCATCCCTGATCCCGACGACGCGGCGGCCGTGATGGCCGACTACGAACGGCATCTGGACGAGGTGCGGGCGACGATCCCGCCCGACCGGCTGATCGAGTGGCAGCCGAGCGACGGTTGGCAGCCGCTCTGTGCGGCGCTCGAGCTGCCGGTTCCGGATGAGCCGTTCCCGCATGAGAACAAGGCCGAGCAGATGATGCGCCGGCTGCGTGAGGCACGGATGATCGCCGACTGAAGTCGGGATCCACAGAACGGGCCGACCGCATCACCCTGCGATCAGGCCTCCAGGCCCTCGAAGGTGGTCGATCCGGGCAGTCGGACGGTGAATTCGGCGCCGCCCTGCGCGGACCGGCCGGCCTGCACCGTGCCGCCGTGCCGGGCGACGGTCTGGGCCACGATGGACAGTCCGAGTCCGGTGCCGGGGGTGTTGCGCGAGGTGTCTGCGCGGTAGAACCGATCGAAGATGTAGGGCAGATCCTTCTCCGCGATGCCCGGACCCTCGTCGGCCACGCGGAGCCGATCACCCTCCAACTGCACCCGGATGGTGCCGCCGGGCGGGCTCCACTTGACCGCGTTGTCCAGCAGGTTGGTGATCGCCCGCTCCAGGGTGTCGGCTTCGCCGACCACGTAGAACGGGTTCAGCTCGACATCGAAATCCAGGCCCGGTCCGCGACGTCGGGCCCGTTCCAGCGCGGCGTGCACCACGTTGCGGAAGTCGATCGGTTCCGGCGCCGGGGTGACTTGATCATCGCGGGCCAGTTGCACCAGGTCGCCGATCAGGCTGGTGAATTCGGCCAGTTGCGCTGACACGTCGCCCAGGATCTCCTCCCGCGCGGCGGCCGGCAGATTGCCCTGCTTCTCGTCGGCGACCAGCAGTTCGATGTTGGTCCGCAGGCTGGTCAGCGGCGTCCGCAACTCATGCCCGGTGTCGGCGATCAGTTGCTTCTGGCGCTCCCGGGACAGCGTCAGCGAGCGCAACATCTGGTTGAACGAGTCGGCCAGTCGGGACAGCTCGTCGTTACCGGTGACCGCGATCGGAGCAAGATCATCGGTGTCGGCCACGTGCTCCAGGGCCGCGGTCAATCGGCGGACCGGACGCAGGCCGGAGCGGGCCACCGCTGAGCCGGCGATCGAGGCCCAGACCACTCCGGCGGCACCGAAGATCACCAGCACCAGCCATAGCGAACTCAAGATCAAATTCGTCTGCCGCAGTGGTCGGCCGAGCACCAGAGCACGATCAGAATTCGGCACCGGAACGGCGACCACCCGGTACGGCTCGCCGTTGGAGGCCAGTGCTGTCCGCACCGAACGGCTGTTACCCAGCCGGGCGACCGCGAACTCCTCGGCGCCGGGGGTCAGGTCGACCTGGGCCCGCGGGAACTGGTACACCTCCCCGCCGGCGCTGATCACAGCCGCGCTGACGTTGGCCGACTGCAGCGCGTTCGCGTTCAGCTCGGTGAGATTCTGCGAGTCGTTGCCGATCGGCGTCGCCACCGTGGTGGCCAGATCCAGCAGCTGGGAGTCCAGCTGTTGGTAGAGCGCCACCTGGGTGGTCAGGTACGCCGCCGCACCGGTCACCGCGACCGCCATCGCCACTGCCACCGCGGTCAGCACCGTGACCCGGGTCTGCAGTGAGAAGGTCCGCAGAAATGCCCGGAAGCGCAGGATCAGCGAACCGGGGATGACCAGCTGGGTGCCGCGGATCCGCAGCACCCTCGGCTCCGGAGGTCCCCAGGCTCCCTGCTCACCATGATCATCCGATCGGCCATGATCAGCCGGTTCCGCATGATCAGCCGCCGAGCTCAGCTCATGATCAACAAGATGTTGATCATGGTCCTCGGGTGTCGGTGGGGTGTTGTCGAGACTTCGATCGGCCACTGCGGCTCACGATCCACAGATCACGGCGGAGTCTCGCGAAGCACGTAACCCACGCCTCGCACGGTGTGGATCAGTCGCGGCTCGCCCTCGGCCTCGGTCTTGCGTCGCAGGTAGCCGATGTAGACCTCGAGTGAGTTCGCGGTGGTGGGGAAGTCGAAGCCCCAGACCTCGTTCAGCAGCCAGGATCGCTCCAGCACCCGGCGCGGATGTTCCATGAAGGCCTGCAGCAGCGCGAATTCTGTCCGGGTCAGGGTCATCGAACGACCGCCGCGGACCACTTCGCGGGTGTGCGTGTTCAGGGCCAGATCGCTGAAGCTGATGGCGTGCGCGGACGGATCGCTGGAGTCGGCCACGGTGCCGGCCCGTCGGACCAAGGCCCGCAGCCGGGCCAGCAGTTCGTCCAGCGAGAACGGCTTGACCAGGTAGTCGTCGGCGCCGGCATCCAGCCCGTCCACCCGGTCGCCCACCGCGTCCCGCGCGGTCAGCACCAGGATCGGTACGTCGTTGCCCGCCGAGCGCAGCATCCGGGTGGCTTCCAGGCCGTCCAGCTTGGGCATCATCACGTCCATGATCACCGCGTCCGGCCGAACCGCACCCAGTCTGGCCAGTGCCTCCAGCCCGTCGCCGGCGGTGCTCACCTGATAGCCGTTGTAGGCGAGCGAACGACGCAGCGAGTCCCTGACCGCCTGATCGTCGTCCACCACCAGAACGTGCATGTCTGACATCTGACTCCCGTTGTCGAACCTGGAACGCCACCATCGCTACCGCGGTATTGGGCCCCATCTTGCCTGACCGCCCCGGAGATTTGCGTTCAGCAGGGCGCGGCGCCGTCGCGGATCGGCCGACTGATGGCCTTGATCAACGCTTCCATCGGCGCCGTGTCGGCCGGACGATCACCCAGCAGGGCAGCCATCTCGATCTGAGACGAGCACGCGTGCAGCATCGGAATGGCCACCCCGTACTCGACGCTGAATTCGATCCCGATCGCCCGCAGGGCACCGTTCACCAGGTCCCCGATCCGGTCGTACAGCTGATCGAGATAGGCGCGATAGGCCTCGCGCAACTCCGGCCGGCGCAGCGCGTACAGGTTCATCTCGTTCCGGGCCAGGATCGCGTCCCGGTCATGGGCCGCATCGCCGAACAGCCGGGTGAGTGCGATGTTGATCAAGGTGCCGGGTGGATTGCCGGCCAGCTCGGCACGGTTCGCCAGCGCCCCGGAGATCTCCTGCACCATCTGCAGATCGCGTTCGGAGTAGTGCCGCAGCATGGCCAGCACCAGCTCGTCCTTGTCGGCGTAATTGGAGTAGAAGGCGCCGCGGGTGAATCCGGCGTGCTCGCTGATCTCCTCAACGCTCGCGCCGATGATGCCGCGTTCGGCGAAGACGCTGACGGCGGCG
>DATCVL010000152.1:0-10881 GCA_036566865.1 Microlunatus sp. | reverse complement strand
TGCTCGACAGGTTGTCCCTTGCTGCTCACCGGATGCCTCCAACTACGCCGTCCCCGTGCCAGGCATCTGAGCCCGCCGATCTTGCTTCAGCGTCGATTGCCATCGGGGTAATTCCATCGCCGGGATTACCTGAACGAACCTACGGCTCGTCATCGGCGAGGGTCAACGACACGCCGGAGCGCGTGATCACAAAGGCGCGTCCCTCAACTCCAACTTGAGGGACGCGCGGTGGCCGCCGATCAGTGATCCGGACGGGGTTCCTCGCCGGTCACGAAGTCGTCCGGATTGACCTGGTCGAGGAACTCGCGGAACTTCGCCACCTCGGTGTCGGAGTCCAGCGGCTCGTCCGATTCGGCGTCGGCATCCTCGGGCATCGGGATGCCTGCCTCGTCCAGCACATCCTCGGCGCAGTAGATGTCGCAGCCGACCCGGAGCGCGATCGCGATCGCATCCGACGGCCGAGAGCTGATCTCGATCCCGTCGATCACCAGGACCGCGTAGAACGTGCCGCCGTCCAGTTCGGTGATGTGCACCTCGGTCAGCGCATGGTTCAGACCCGACAGCACGTCGACGATCAGGTCGTGGGTGAGGGGACGCGGTGGCACGATCCCCTCCTGGGCATTGGCGATGGCCGAGGCCTCGCCGGCTCCGATCCAGATCGGCAGGTAACGAGACCCACCGACCTCACGCAGCAGCACCATCGGCGAGTTCGATGGCATCTCGACCCGCACACCGACCACATCGAGTTCCCGCATGCCACCACCCTACGCGTCTTGATCACGCAGTCGACACCGCACCGTGGCCGCGATTTTCGCCGCCAGCTCGCGTCGCCGAGGTCGACGTCGCACTCCCCGCCGTGCTGACCGCAGGCCGCCCCTGGGGAAGCTGTCAGCGCTCCATGCCGGTACGGATCAGGGCGGCGTGGACACCGATCACCAGTTGGGTGACCTCGGCAGAGACGTCGCCGCGACCGTCGCGTTGGCTACGGCGTACGTGAGGGGCGATGGCTTGTTCCACCAGACCGATCTCGCGGTCGGCGGCGAGCTTGAAGGCGCGCAGGTGGCGGCTGTCGATGCCGTAGACCGCCAGCCGGCGGGCGGCAACGGCGATGGCCAGCGCCTCACGTCCGTAGTAGCGGGTGCCGCGGCGCGGAACGATCACCTGGATCGACTCCAACTCGGCCAGCGCGGACTCGGTCAGCCCGCTGGCTTCCAGCAGGTCGTCGCGGGACAACCGGATCGGCTTGCTCGGTTGGCGCGGTCGTCCGTTCGGGGCATTCGGTTTGCTCTCGGCCGCTGCCGATGCGTCCGGCGGCGCGGACGGGGCGACGGCGCCGTTGGTCGGCTGAGGCGCGGCACCATTGGCGCTGGGCGACGGTGCTTCGCTCTCCTCTGCCTCGACCGGTGCTTGCGGCCGCAGCGATTCCAGCTGTGGCGGCTCCAGGCCGCGATCCATCAGTTCTAGGTGCTCACGGATCACCTTCAGCGGCAGGTAGTGCGACTTCTGCACCCGCAGGATGTAGCGCAGCCGATCGACATCGGCTTGGTTGTAGCGCCGGTAACCCGATGACGGCGAACGTTGCGGCGATACCAGCCCGACGCTCTCCAGGAACCTGATCTTGGAGATGGAGATGTCGGGGAACTCGCCCTTCAACGAGGCAAGCACCTGACCGATACTTCGCTCGGTCGAATTTGCGCCCATGCGGGTTTCGGTGCCCCCTCCCGGTCATCGCTTCTCCCGGGCAGGACTCACCCGGTGATCTCGGTCAGCCTAACCGTCGGGACGCGTACCGGCGCACAGCGACCCGTGCTGCTGGTCAGCACAGCCAGGTGTCGTCAGCCGTACTCGAAAGGCACGTTCCGGGCTGGCGAACGGCACACCGCACTGCGCACCGGGAGCGATCGGTGAGCCGAAGACGCTCACCGGATCGGTCAGCTGCGAGCAGCGTAGAAGACCAGCCGGAACTTCCCGACCTGCACCTCGTCACCGGGCTGCAGCAACTGCTCGTCCACCATCTGCCGATTGACATAGGTGCCGTTCAGGCTGCCGACATCGCGCACGACCACACCCTCATCCGTACGGGTGAAGGTTGCGTGTCGACGAGAGACCGAGATGTCGTCCAGCAGGATGTCTGCGTCCTGGCTGCGGCCGACCGTGCTGACCTCGGTGTCCAGCAGGAACCGGCTACCGGCCTCCGCGCCACGACGGACGATCAGCAGGGCCGAGCCCGCGGGAAGCGCGCTGACCGCTTCTTCCTCGTCGTCGCTGAGCCCCGAACCCTCGCGCTCCTCCGACATCGCCGGCATCGTGCGGGTGGTGTCGCCGCTACGGGTCTCCTCGGCCGGACGCTGACTCGGCTTCTCCAACGCCGAGCCGCACTGGCTACAGAAGTTGGCGACGTCCGGGTTCTGGTGGCCGCAGTTGGTGCAATAGGTCATCAGGTCGGGCTCTCCACATGGTCAGCGTAGGCGTCCGCGTCCAGCAGCGTGTCCAGGTCGGTGCCGTCGGCAGTGTCGACCTCGAACAGCCAGCCGTCACCGTAGGGATCGGAGTTCACCGACTCGGGGCTGTCGTCCAGCTGATCATTGATCGCGCTGACCACACCCGACACCGGGCTGAACAGGTCGGAGACCGACTTGGTCGACTCGAGCTCCCCGCAGGAGTCGCCGGCGGTCACCTCGTCACCGACTGCGGGCAGCGAAACGAAGACGATGTCGCCGAGCTGCTCGGCCGCGTAGTCGGTGACGCCGATCCGGACGGTCGACTCATTTCCCTCGCGTACCCACTCGTGTTCTGTCGTGTACTTGAGGTCCTCAGGGAAGTCGGGCACGACGGTTCTCCTCGATGGTTCAGTTGGCCCGGTGGTCGCGTGTCCGGGCTGGCCCTGCGGGTGGACGATGTCAGCGGATCGGTTCGATGGAGACGCTACCGGTTCGGTCCGGCAGAACTCCCCAACGGTTGCACTCCGTACTGGCAGGCTGCATTGTTTCAGCGCCGACCCGAGGGCGACGACGCGGGGTGAGCGTACTGATTGTCCCTGGCCTCGTGCAAGGAGTTGATCGTCACGTTGGCCTGTTTACTGATCCGGACCTCGCCCTGGGCGTTGCCGCTGACCTGATCGGCGAATCCACCGCGGAAGGTGGCCCCCGACGACAGGCTGTCCGAGCCACCGATGGCGTCGATCACCACCGGGGTGTTGATCTTGACTCCGTCCACCGTCAGGTCGCCCGGTGATCCGCCGAACGAGGTCGACGCGACCACCCGAACCCTGTCGTTGATCTCGATCGCCTCCGCGCCGGCGTCACGGAGCTCTTCGATCCCCTCCAGCATCAGTTCCGGGCTGAGTTTGGACTCAGGATCGGTGACCGTGATCCGTACCCCCTCGCCCTCGGCCGCAACGGTGCCGGCCAGGATGCCGAGCTCTGAGACCCGACGCTGGGTCTCGCTCCGGGCGACGCGTTCCCGGTCGGCACCCGAGCGCAGGCTCTGCCGCGTCTGTTCGAGGTCCTCGATCTCGCCCTGCAACCGGCGCGACTCGCTGTTCAGTCCGTCCAGGATCTGCACCAGGTCGTCCTGCCGGGCATTGCTGTACGCCTGATCGGTCGAATGGGTACGGACCTGGGTCACTCCCCCGACGGCGACCAGGAACACCAGCACGCCGGCGATCAGTTGGCCGCGGCCGGGCTTGGTGATCAGTCGCACCAACCGGCTCCGTGGTGAACCGCCTGCGCTCTTGGAGCCTTCGATCGGCTCTGCAGGCTGGCTGGATTCCCGGCCCGGGTCGGCTGTGTCGGGCCTGGAGTCGGGAGCGTCTGGCATCGAGTTGGGGGTGTCAGGCATGGAACAGTGCCCTGCGGATGGCGGCGGCGTTGGTGAAGATCCGGATGCCGAGGACGACCACGACACCGGTGGACAGCTGCGAGCCGACACCGATCTGATCACCGATGTAGACGATCGCGGCGGCAATCAGCACATTGGAGATGAACGAGACCACGAAGACCTTGTCGGTGAAGGTGCCCTCCAGATAGGCCCGGAACGCACCGAACAAGGCATCCATCGCGGCCACGATGGCGATCGGCAGATAGGGCTGCAGAAATGTCGGCACGCTCGGCTCGAGCAGCAGACCGACGATGATGCCGGCGATGAGGCCAAGGATCGGGATCATCGCGTCCTTCCGGTGCGTACGGTCAGTCCTGGTACGCCATCGAGCTTGAGTTCGTCGGCCGAGCTGACGTCGTAGCGCATTCCTTGATTTTGCTTCAGGGCATTCCACCATGCGCCGGCCGAGGTATCCAACAACCGGGTCTGCAGCGCCGCGGAATCGCCGATCGCCTGCACCTCGTACGGCGGTGTCAGCGAACGGTAGTTCACCGTGATCGCCTGCCCCGCCTCACGGATCGCGGTCAGATTGGTGATTCGCTGGCCGTTGATCGTGATCGCTTCCGCACCGGACTGCCAGAGCCCGTTGACGAGCACCTGAAGGTCGACATCCAGCACTCGGTTCTGACCGGTCCCGCCGCTGCCGTCGTCGACGGTGATCTTGATCCCGGGTCCGGTCACGGCGGTGGCACCGGTGATCGCGTCCAGCTTCGTCAGTTGCGACCGCAGGCTGCGGTCCTCGGCGTCGTCGCCGAGTCCCGAGGTACGCAGCCGGGCATTCTCGGCGGCGAGATCATCGGCTCGCTCCTTCAGCTGGTCGCGGTTCGCCTGGGCGCCCTTGATCTGGCCGACCAGTTGGTTGCGTTCGTGCTGGATCGCGGGTTGAGTCCGGGTGGTCTGCAGGGCGGCCACAGCGAACAACGCACCGATCAGCAGCGCGACCAGACCGAACGCCAACCTGCGCGACGGGGTCGACCGCTTCGCACGCCCCGCATCCCGGGCTGCGACCCGCGCGTAATCGGGGTCGACCGGCTGCTCGATGATCTGCTTGAGCAGATCCATGCTGGCGTCCGGCATCCGGCGCACCGGCCCGGCGGGTTGGTGAGCAGCCATCTGACCTCCTCTCGGCATGATCGCGATCGTGTCGACTTTCGCGGTGAATCTACCTGCGCGATGTCCATCGGCCGGAGCCGACGCCCAGAACCCAGACCGATCAGGGATCGAACGCGAGCTGGTGATCGGACCGCGCCCCGCGCGCCCCGAGTGCGGGTTGGCCAGTCCGGGTCCGTCGTTTGTCGGCGGCGGTCCCGGCAGTGCCCGGCCCGGTCGGGGTGCCACCTCTGATCATCGCCGAATTCGTGCCCTGCTGAGGGGAGTTGGACTTTGTGCCGGACCAGATCCAGCACGGGTCGGGTGACGACCCCGGGCGTACAGACGCACCGTCACACGGCTGATGGCGGCGACGATCCGCGCGGCAGCGATCGGGCCCGACCCCCTGCGGTCGACGCAGGCTACTCCGTCTGCGCACGCACTGGATTCGTGCAGGCCGATGGCGTCGTCGGTCAGACCGGGAGCAGTCGGGCGTACACCTGACGGATGCTCGGCCCGACCCGGGACCAATCGAATCGCTCCACCGAGGCCAGGGCACGGGCGTTCAGCCGGCGCCGGTCAGCGGTCAGGGCACGGTCGACGCAGGCCGCCAGCGCGGCGGCATCGCCGGCGGGGAAGATGAAGCCGAGACGATCATCACCGTCGGTCAGCAGGTCGGAGAAGGCCGGCAGGTCGGAGGCGACCACGCTCGCGCCGGCGCTGATCGCTTCGATCAACACGATCCCGAAGCTCTCCCGGGAGACGTGCGGGGCAACGAACAGGTCAGCGCTGCGCAGCAACGCCGATCGGGTTGCATCGTCCACTTCGCCGACGGCCACGCAACCGGCCGGTAGCCGCCGTTCGATCCGGGACAGCTTGCCCCGACCCGCGATCACCACGTCGAGATCTGGGTGCAACTGCTTGATCATCGGCAGCGCTTGGAGCAGGACCTCCAGGCCCTTCCGCGGTTCGTCCAGCCGTCCCAGGAAGACCAGCCGCGGATGATCACCTCCCCGCCAAGCGCCGCGCCGGCGGCCGATCCCGGTGCCATGATCAACATCGATTCCAACACCGGCAGCGAACTCCTGATCAGCTGCGGGATGATCGGCGATCCACCGAAGCTGATCTTGGTCGGGCTGACCGAAGTCGGCCGACCGGATCCCGTTCGGGATCACCTCGGGATGCCGGCCGAGATGATCGACTACGACCTGCCGGGCCGACTCGGACACCGCGATCCCGGCCTCGATCTTGTCCACCGCGGTCCGCAGGCAGCCACCGGCGATCCGCATCAACCGTGACCTGGGCGTCGCAGTGTGGAAGGTCGCGACGACCGGTACTGCGGCAGAGATCAGGCTGAGCATGGAAGCACTGGGAGACAGCGGTTCATGGATGTGCAGCAGGTCCAACCGGTGGCTGTCCAGCCAGCGCCGGACCCGGCCGGCGACGATCGGGCCGAAAGTGATCCGGGCGACTGATCCGTTGTACGGCACCGGCAGGGCCGGGCCGACCGAGGTGAACTGTTCCGGGCTGATGCCGTACTGCCGGGCGCGTACCGGGTCCAGTTCGCCCGGGGCGAGGATCTGCACCCGGTCGCCGATCGAGCTCAGATAGCCGGCCAGCCCGAGCACGTGACTCTGTACGCCACCGGGCGTGGTCAGCGAGTACGGACAGACCAGGCCGACCCGTAACGCTCCGCTCCGAGTCTCCAGGGCCGGATCGCCTGGTCGCAGCAGCTCGGTCATCGGTCCCGACCGCTCTCTTCGACACCATGATCAACATCGTCGCCGGTCCGATCGGCCCGGCCCGTCGGTTCGTGTCCGGCGGCGAAGAACGGCTGCATCAGGTGCCAGTCCTGCGGCGCCCGGGCGATGTGTTCGGCGAAGTAGTCGGCTTCGTCCTGCACCATCGCGACCAGTCCGGCCCGGCCAGGACGGTGGGCGATCGGCGTACCGATGTCCAGCCTGAGACCGTCTTCGGTGAAGCGGCACACCATCGGGAACAGGGACGCGCCGGTGCGCCGGGCCACCACCGCCGGCCCGGCCGGCATGGTCACCGGATGTCCGGCCCAGCTGACCGGCAACCCACTGCCGAGCAGATCCCGGTCGGCGACCAGGCAGGCCACCCGATGCTGTCGGACCGCGGCCATCAGCCGCGACAACGCGGCCGGGTCCTGGTTGGAGATGACCTCCATCCCGAGCCGTTCGCGAAACCTCGTGAAGGCGGCGTACTCCGGGTCGTCGAGTTGTTCGGCCACCGTGGTCACCGGCATCCCGGTCACGCAGGCCCAGGCACCGGCCAGGTCCCAGTTGCCGCTGTGCGGCAGTGCGACCACCGCACCCTCCTCCCGCAGAGCCCGCCGCAGCTCGGCCTCGCCGGTGCTCGAGACCGTACCGACGATCCGGGCGGTCGACCAGCCCGGTAGCGAGAACACCTCGATCCAGTTCCGCAGATAGGAGGCGACCCCGGCGCGCAGAAGTTGATCATCGGGTTCGTGGCCGAGCAGCGCTCGCAGGTTGTCCCGGTAATGATCAAGATGCGGCCCGCCGCGAGAGATCGCGATCCGGGCGCCCTGTTTCATGATCAACTGCCGAACCGAGTTCGGCAGTCTGGGTCCGACCCGCCAGCCCAACCCGTACAGCAATCGGAGCCCGAACGCGGCGGGCATCAAACCAGTCCGCCGGTCAGGTTCCGGCGCCATGGGGGTCCTGCTCCTTGGCCTGGTTGCGTACCTTGAGGATGCGCTGGAACACCGTCAGCGTGCTCATCACCGCCAGCGCGGTGACCGCGAGCTCCAACACGTACGGCACACCGAGGCCGGCCAGCCATGCCCCCATCAGGATGATCAACAACCGGTCGGCCCGGGCAGCCAATCCTCCACCCGCTTGGAAACCGAGGCTCTCCGCGCGCGCCTTCACGTACGAGGTGAGCTGGCCCATCACCAGTGCCCACAGGGTGACCGAGGCCCAGATGGTGTCCAGACCGAACGCGACATCGCGGCCGTAGACCGCGGCGCCGTGCACGAAGTAGAGCGTGATGCCGCCGAAGACCGCGCCGTCGCCGAGCCGATCCAGGCTGGAGTCCAGGAAGGCACCCCACTTGCTCGACCGGCCGGTGCTGCGGGCCATCTGACCGTCCACCATGTCGGCGAACACGAACAGGAAGATGATCACCGTGCCCTGCCACAGCCAGCCCTGCGGATAGCAGACCACCGCACCGGCGACCACGCCGAGCGTGCCGACGACGGTGATCACGTCCGGGGAGACGTTGTGCCGGACGAAGAATGCGGCGATCGGTGCGATCACCTTGGTCCACGCGGCGCGAAAGCGTTCGAGCATCAGCCGTTCCCCTTCGTCCCGTGCTGCTGTTGAGCGTGTTGCTGCCAGGTCTCGTGCAACAGCTTCCAGGTGTCGCCCAGGAGCTGCGGCATGGACTTGGTCTGGCCGATCACCGGCAGGAAGTTCGCATCGCCCGCCCAGCGCGGCACCACGTGTTGATGCAGATGCGCGGCAATCCCGGCCCCGGCCACCGAGCCCTGGTTGATGCCGAGATTGAAGCCGTGCGGGGAGCTGGTGGCCCGGATCACCGTCATCGCGTCGACGGTCAGCCGGCCGACCGCGTCCCGCTCCGCGGCGGTGAGATCGGTGTAGTCGGCGACGTGCCGATAGGGGCAGATCAGCAGATGCCCCGGCGAGTACGGGTAGAGATTGAGCACCGCGTAGGCCAGCTCATCGCGATGGACGATCAGGCCGGACTCGTCCTCGCCCTGCGGGATCCGACAGAACGGGCAGGTGTCGGCGTTGCCGTGCGGCGGCTTGTTCTCGCCCTCGATGTAGACCATCCGGTGCGGAGTCCACAACCGTTCGAACGGGTCGGGGACGCCGGCGAACTCGTCCGGCCGGTCGGTGATCTCGTCATTCATGTCGGGACCAAGCATGCCGGATGTCGTCGAGCGAATCCGAGCTGGGCGCACGTCCCATCGTCCGGCGAGTCGATCCCGGCGCATCGAGGTTCAACGATGCGGCGGAGGCAGGACCTCGACCTGAAGCGGTGCGCAGATGTCGACCAACCAGTCGAATCCCTGCCCTGCTTGGAATACCCGGGCGAACGTCGGGTCCAGACGGCTGGCATCCGCGGCCCGGTCGCCGATATGTCCTGCAGCAGGGACTCGGCCAGCGCCGCTTGCTCGGTGTCGGCCGCGGACAGCAACGGAACCGGCGGCTGGCCGAAGAAGGCGAACCGGGTCGGTGTCCCGAATCCGGGATTGAAGCTGTCGGCCGATCGCCCGGCTCTACCGCGTCGCGAACACACGTGGTGACGGTCCCGCCGCCGCCGGCTTCCTTCGATCCGGAGACGGAGGTGGTGCCGGCCGGTTCAGGTAGTGGCCGCGGTGGATCGCCAGCAGCCGGCCATCGCGGCGGGCGGTGGTCGGCAGCGTTGCGTCGCCCCGACCCGGCACGGGACCCCATCCGGTCCGCGACCGGCACGCTCGAGAGCAGCCCGAACTCGTCCTCGATGTCTCGATGGAGGTTCTGCTCGGCCTGCACCGAACGTGCCGGCTGCGCCGACGATTCCACCTGGGCCGTCCGGAACGCAGCACCCAAAGCACTCGCGCTGCGCCGAGCCCGCTCCGTGCTCTGGGTCAGTAGGGCAGCAGCGGAATCAAGATCATCATGGCCGAAGCCGACGAACCCGCTCATCTCCACCAACTCCCGACCCTCGTTCGCATCATGCAACCTGGATGACTGCGTCATACGCACGGGGAGGGAGCCGTGACCCCTGATCAGCGCGAGTCCGCCGGCCTCGAGACGACCTCCGCGGGCGACACCGTACGAACCAGGTCGCCCGCGCAGAGCGGTCCGATCAGGCGACACCCTTCAGCGAACCGATGAACCCACTCAGCTTCTGCCCGTCCTTGCGGTCGTAGACGTTGTACTTGTAGGACTTGCCCTCGGCGCCGCTCAGGTCGAAGTCCTTGTAGTCCCACTTCCTCGACGTCTGCGGCGGTTGGTAGATCTCCTTGCCGCCGTCCCGCTGCACGTAGATCGTGTCGTGGTCATTGGCGGTGTCGTACACCCACAGGTGCTCGCCTGCGGGGTGGAACTCGACCTTGCCGACCAGTGTTGACCCCTTGAAGATCTCCAGCTTTGCAGCCTTGCCACCCGAGTCCACCTGGAAATAGGTGTCGTCGGCGTCATCGTCGAGGAAGCACGTTCCGTTGCCGAGTCGCTTGGCCGTTCGATCTCCGTACGACTTGCAGTTGTCGGACCGCGAGGTTTCGACCTGGGTGCCCTTGGTCGTCTTGCCGGCAGCCTCCGCCGGTGTCGCCCCCAGCGACGCCAGTCCGGCGACGGCGAAGGTCGCAGCGGTGGCCCCGGCCAGCACCCGGCTCTTCCAGGAGCGGCGATTCTGTTCAGACATGTTTGTCTCCTCGTGATTCGGCGCGGCACCTCACCGCGCGTCGAACCACAGGACACCAACCAGCGCTTTCACCGCAGTTTCATTGCGGTTTCAGCCGGCGGCGGTGAACAGAATCGTCCGCTGATCGGCTGCACCGACGTGTTTCGGCTCGGTGGCGCTGATCAGCGGACGATCTTGTTCGCCGGAACCCGGCTCCCTCAGCTCAGACCTGTCGACGATCGGCGATCGCGGCGGTGATCTCGGCGATCGCCTCGTCCACCGGTACGCCGTTCTTCTGGGTGCCGTCGCGGAACCGGAACGAGACCGCTCCGGCCTCGGCATCCTGACCGCCCGCGATCAGTTGGTACGGCACCTTCTGCTTGGTCCAGTTGCGGATCTTCTTCTGCATCCGGTCGTCGCTGGTGTCGACCTCCACCCGGATCCCGGCCTTGCGCATCTTGGCGGCGACGTCGACCAGGTAACCGTCGAACTCGGCGGCAACCGGGATGCCGACCG
>DATCVL010000151.1:0-1851 GCA_036566865.1 Microlunatus sp. | reverse complement strand
ACCGCCGTCGCTGGGCGCGAACCGAGGACCGGAGTGACCTGGCCCGACTCAGCGAGCAGGGGATGTGGTTCGACGTCCTCGTTGATGATCAATGGGCCGGTGCGGTCGCTGCCGAGTCGGATCCGCTGCACGGCATGCGCGGCATGGTGGTGCAGGAGCTCGTCCTTGATCAGCGATTCCGCGGTCGTGGTTACGGCAGCCAGCTCAGTCAGCTGCTGGCGCGGGCGCTGCCGGTCGACGATGATCAACTTCTGATCGGCACCATCCATGCCGACAACGTGACCGCCTACACCGCCGCCCTGCGGGCGGGTCGAGTCGATGTCGGCGGCGAGATCCTGATCCCGCTCTGAGGCGGTGTTGTGGATGGCTTGCAACAAAAAGGAAGTCCCGGGCAGACGGCCGTTCAGATGCCGCCGGTGGCGCGGAGGTTCTGGCCGGTGATCCAGTGCGCGTCCGGACCGACCAGCATCGCCACCACGTCGGCGACATCGTCCGGTCGGCCGAGCCGGCCCAGCGGTGTCATCTGCGCGATCATCGCCAGCGCCTCCTCCGGATTGCTCGACCGCAGCAACTCGGTGTCGGTGGCGCCGGGTGAGACGGTGTTCACGGTGATCCCGCGGGGTCCCAACTCGTGCGCGGCAATCGCGGTGAGTTGCTCCAGGGCTCCCTTGCTGGCCGCGTACGGTGCGATGCCGGGTGCTGGTCTGACCGTGTTCAAGGTGGAGATGTTGACGATCCGGCCGTCGTCGGACATCGACCGGGCGGCGAACTGCAGGGTGAGGTAGGCGGCCCGGGCACCGACCGCCATCGTCTCGTCGTAGATGCTGACGTCGAGCTCAGCCAGCGGTGCCGGGGCGAACGACGAGGCGGCGTTGTTGATCAAGATGTCCAGACCGCCGAGTTGATCATGGGCCTGCTGCATCAGCCGGGTCGCACCGTCGGGCTCGGCCAGGTCCTGGCGGATGGCCCTCGCCTGTCCGTTGCAGACGTCGAGCACCTCGTCCGCGGCCTCGTCCCGCGACCGGTAGCTGAAGATCACCTCGGCACCGTCGGCCACCAGGCGTTCGACGATGGCACGACCGATGCCGCGGGAACCGCCGGTGACCACGGCCTTGCGCCCATTCAGCATCCTGCGCTCCTCGGTATCCGGGCACTTCTCACTATCCAGGCACTTCTCGGTATCCGGGCATTCGTCAGCATCCGGGCAATCGTCAGCATCCGGGCATTTCTCCGCATCCGGGCACTCCTCGGTCCTGGTAACTCGTTGCCGCCGACGCTAATCCACGCCGTCGAAGCCTTCGAGTGGGTTTCGCTCCGGCCGGATCAGTGAAAGTCACGGGACAGATGCTTGCGTGGAATCACCCGGGCGGCCCGCGGGATCACCTGCACCAGCCGTTCCAGCCGATCGGCGGACAGGTTGGTGACACCGTTGGAGTGCTCGATGGTGCCGCGGATGATCATGCCCGCGGTGTTCCTGGCGATCCGGCGGTATCGCTTCCACAGCGCCTCGGTACAGATGATGTTGAGCATCCCGGTCTCGTCCTCCAGATTGAGGAAGGTGACCCCGCCGGCGGTGCTCGGACGCTGTCGATGCGTGACCATGCCGGCGACCTTCACCCGACGAGCATCATGCTGCCCGCCGAGGTCCTTGATCGCGATCACCCCGAGGGCATCCAACTCCTGGCGCAGATGTCCGATCGGATGATCATCGGGCGAGATCTTGGTCGCCCACAGATCGGCCAGGGTGAGCTCGGTGATGCTCATCCCCGGCAGCTCCGGCGGCGGGCTGTCGATCGCCGTACCCTCCAATTGATCAAGACCATCGACATAGCCGGCATTCCACAGAGCCTG
>DATCVL010000150.1:0-4481 GCA_036566865.1 Microlunatus sp. | reverse complement strand
GCCCCGTTCTGGTCGAAGTCCTGGAGACCTTCGGTAGCTGAGTCCCCGATCGCCACATAACGGCGATACGTACTCACACTCAAGATTCTGCCTCGGTGAGCAACCCGATTTCGACTCAGCCGGAATTTGCCGGCACCCGGGTCAGGCCAGCAGCCGGCGGGCGGTCCGGCGCACCTTGCGCCTGACCCGGCCGCGGAGTCCGACGGCGGCCTTCGTCGGCGGCTGTTTCACTGGGGGCTGCCGATACGCAGCCACCGTTTCGGGATCCGGCAAGGGTCCGAAGGGCTCCGGCAGGTAGCCACCGAAACTGCGCTCGCGGTCGATGTCCGGGCCCTGATAGAGCCAGCGCAGCCGGCTGAGCAACTGCTCGGTCTGCTCCGCACCGGTGACGTACGGGCTGCCGACGCCGGCCGGGAAGTTGATCTCCCGCAGTCGCTCGGTGAAGCCCGGATTCTCGTTACCGGGCTGGTGAATGTGCGACAGGTCGTTCTTCTCCAGGAACCGCAGGTAGTGGTCAAAAGCCTCCGGCTGACGCGCGTTGAACGCGTCGAAGTCGGCCCGATCGTAGAGCTCGGCGGGATCCGTGTCGGGCGAGATCGTCCGGGCCGAGGCGTACGGGATCGCGTGGTAGTCGGCCAGCTCGGTGGTCCGCGAGTCGAAGGCGAGCAGATGGGCCGGCGTGCCGACCGACAGCGCGGCGATGTTGCCGTGGATGCGGGTGCCGAAGGCGAACTCACGGTCGGCCAGGAATTGATGCCAGACGATCGGATCGAGGAAGAAGCGCATCCGGTTCTGCCGGTACAGCGGATGATCAAGACGGACCGGGATCTCGGGATCCAGCGGCTTGCTGTGCGGCACTCCCCACAGCAGCATCCGCAGCTCGTCGATCGTCTGCGGGACGTAGACCAGATTCGGATACCGCTCAGCGGCACGGTTGATGATCTTGGCCGCATTCACCTGGGACAGGGTCAGGTTGGCGGCGATCGGACTGTCGGGGGTGAGGCCGGATGCGTTCTTGATCACGGTCAGTTCCCGGCCATGGGCGTACAGCGACGGGCAGCCGATCACTTCGATGTGCTCATCGCCGAATCCCAAGGCAGCAAGGCAACGCCGGGTGATTTCACCGCGGACGCCGACCTTGGCCGACCGGTCGAGGACCGCCGACAGGAACTTCGAGGCGACGTCACGCTCGGCCTCCGGCAGCTCCATCGCACCGGCGGCCGTCTGTGCACCGACACCGACCACGACGACCGGCATGTCCAACCGTCGGATCAACCGGGTCAGCCTGCGCAACTGGCTGCGGAAGGAGGGCCGGAAGGCGTTGGCCAACGGGATCACGAACGCGTCGAATTCGGAGTTGATCTTCTCGATCGTCTCCGGCAGTCGGGACAGCTCGACCCGATCGGTGACGTACCCGCTGGAAACCACCTCGGTGCCGGGCACCGACAGCATCTTGTGCACCGCCTCGCCGAACAGCATGTTGCCCGAGTTGCTGGAGAAGACGTTGCGAGCAAGCGATGCTTCCGGCGACAGCGCCAGGAACGGGTCCTTGGCGGAGCGGATCAAGATGCGGGGCATGGGGAAGTCTCTCTTCGGGTGGCTTCGACTGCCTCAGGCTAGCCTCCGTCGCCCGCAGTCGCCATATTCCCCGCCGCGGTAGCAGGAAATATGCCGAGCCGGTCCGGCCCGGTGGCAGTGCACCGGCGATCAGACCGGGTTGTCACAGGCTTCGAACGCCGGACTGCCACACCTCGGTGATCATCTGCTGCAGGTCGCGCAGCTGCCCGGCGGTTTCCAACGGCTGGTCCAGGATGACGAAGTCGGCGACCCAACCGGCGGCGATCTTGCCCAGCGAGTCATCCAGCCGCATCAGCTCCGCCGGCACCGAAGTGCTGGCCGACAGCACCTCCTCCAGTCCGAGCCCGACGTCGGCCATCAGGGCCAGCTCCTCGAGATTCTCGCCGTGCCGGCCGACGCCGGAGTCGGTGCCCATGGCGATCTTGACCCCGGCCTCGGCCGCTCGCTGCACGGACCTGTGATGTTCCTCGGCAACCCGCCGAGCCTTGTCCACCAGGACCGGCGGGATCGGCGCACCGTTCTCGGCGTTGCGGATCACCGCGAGCGGAGCCGCCAGTGTCGGCACCAGATAGGCACCGCGGTTCAGCATCAACTCGATGCACTCGTCGTCCAGGAAGATGCCGTGTTCGATCGACCGGACGCCCGCCTGGAGCGCGTTCTTGATCCCGGCGGTTCCCTGCGCATGCGCCATCACGTACGAACCGCGATGCTCCGCCTCGTCCACGATCACCTTGATCTCGTCCACGGTGAACTGGGTGTGTCGCGGATCGTCGGCGTGAGACAGTACGCCTCCGGTGGAGGAGATCTTGATCTGATCGGCTCCGGCCCGCAGCACCGTACGCACGGTCTTGCGCACTTCTTCGACGCCGTCGCAGATCCCCGACGGGCGGCCCGGGGTGATCGCGAACAGATCGGCATGCAGACCCGACGGCAGGTAGCCGTCGCCGTGCCCGCCGGTCTGGGACAGCATTGAGATCGCGATCTTCATCCGCGGTCCGGCGATCAGCCCATCCTCCAGCGCCGTCCTGGTGCCGAGGTCGGCGCCGCTGGCGTCGCGTACGGTGGTGATCCCGGCCGCCAACGTCGCTGTCAGGTTGTTGACAGATTCGTAGTACGGCAGCGAGTAGGGCTTGGTGAACTGATCGGTGGCACCTGCCGTCGAGATCATCACATGCACGTGGCAGTCGAACAGTCCGGGCAGCAGGGTCTTGCCGGTGAGATCGTGCACGGTTGCACCGGCAAAGCGTTCCTGCCCGGCCAACCCCGGCCCGATCTCGGCGAACCGGTCACCCAGCACGACGACGTCGACCGGTCCGTTGACGAACTGCTCACCGTCGAAGACCTTTGCACCGGTGAAGATGGCGGCCGTCGCCACATCTGCCTCCTGATGATCTTGATTGATGGTGCGGGTGCGGTCGAGTCAGACGACCTGGGTCCCCGCCAGCAAGTTGATCTTGGTGTACGCCAGCTGCGCCAGCGTCGCTGCCTGTTCGGCCAGCACGCTGTCGTCGAAGAGCGCCCGGGCCGAGTGGTTCGTCGGCGGCACCTCCGGGAAGGGTTCGGGATGGGCACCGAGGAAGAAGTAGGCACCCGGCACCTCGTCCAGGACGAAGGAGAAGTCCTCCGACCCCATCCGCGGCTCGGGCATGATCCGCACCTGATCGACACCATGCAGGCCGACGAGTTGATCAACGACGAACGTGGTCTCAGCCGGGTCGTTGACGGTGACCGGGTAGAGCGTGGTCAGGGTGGCCTCGGCGGTGCAGCCATGGGCGCTGGCGATGCCCTCGGCCAGCCGCGGCAGATCCTTGTGCAGTTGGGCCGCCGACTCCTTCGACAGCACCCGGACCGAACCCTTCAACGTGGCCAGGTCGGGGATGATGTTCATCGCCGTACCGGCATGGATCTCGCCGACGGTGATCACCACCGGGTCGAACACGTTCACCCGGCGGGTCACGTAGCTCTGCAACGCCAGCACGATCTCGGCCGCCACCGGCACCGGATCGACGCTGGCGTACGGGGTCGACCCGTGACCGCCGCGCCCGTGCACCGTGACCGCCAGCTCCAGACAGCCAGCCATCAGGGTGTTCGGCCGGATCTGCCAGAGCCCGGCCGGCTCGGCGGTGAAGACGTGGATGCCGTACGCGGCGTCGGGCATCCGGCCGGTGACCGTCAGCACTCCTTCGGCGATCATCGGTTCGGCACCGCCCGGATCCTCCTCGCCGGGCTGGAACATGAAGATCACGTCGCCGGCGATCTGATCCTGATGGGCGCAGAGCAGCCGAGCCGCCCCGACCAGGCCCGAGGTGTGCAGGTCGTGTCCACAGGCATGCATCGAACCGTTGGTGGAGGCGTACGGCAGGCCGGTCTCCTCGAGCACCGGGAGCCCGTCCATGTCCGCCCGGAGCAGCACCGTCGGCCGATCTCCGGACACCGGTGCGCTGCCGCGCAGCACCGCGACGATCGAGGTCAGCGACGTCCCGGTCATCACCTCCAGCGGCAGCTCGGCCAGGGCCTGCAACACCGCGGCCTGGGTCTGCGGCAGTTGGTTGCCTCGTTCGGGGTGTTGGTGCAGCCAGCGCCGCAGCGTGATCAGATCCGGGTGGATGGCGCGTACCTCGTCCAAGAAGTCGATCTCTGCCACAACCACGCCCTTCGCTGTCGCTGCACCGCCCAGCAACGGGCGAGCCATCGGTCTGGTCTTGGCGGCCAATCCTGCCAGTGCCGCTGCGTCGCCCGACAGCACCCGTCCGACCGGGCCCGGCTCGCTCAGCCGCAACATAAGAAAGGCCCGAACCCTCGTACAGAGAGTCCGGGCCCGATCGAGAAGATCCGTTGGTGCGCGAGGAGGGATTTGAACCCTCACACCCTTTCGGGCACTGGCACCTGAAGCCAGCGCGTCT
>DATCVL010000149.1:0-13903 GCA_036566865.1 Microlunatus sp. | reverse complement strand
CTCCTCCTTGGGGACCGCGTCCGCCGGACCCGCCGGCACCTGGACGACCCTCACCTCGTCGGTCACCTGGATCTGTTCGGGGGTCTCGGTGTCGCGTCGCCGGGTGAACACATCCACCTCGACGCCACGGGAGCCGAGTCGGTGGGCGAGCTCGGCGACGTACACATTCAACCCGCCGGCGTCGCCGACTCCGGGCGTGTCCAGGGGTGAGGTGTGCATGCTGATCATGGCGACTCTCACCCCCGTATTGTCCGCCCTGGCTGTGGCGAACTACGTTCGGGTCATGATCGAGACCGAAACGACGGCCGCAGTGGAGCGGGCGTTCGCCGCGGCACGCCAGGCTCGGGCCGGTTGGGCGGCGACCGATCCGAAGCGCCGAGCCGAGCCGTTCCTGACCCTGCACCGGCTGTTGCTGGATCACCGCGAGGAGATCCTGGACGTGATCCAGGACGAGACCGGTAAGGCCCGCGGCAATGCCGCCGAGGAATTCATGGACGCGGCGAATTCGATCTTGTTCTACGCCCGCAAGGCGCCGGCCCTGCTGCGGCCCCGACGGCGGCCCGGCGCGATGCCGGTGCTGACCAAGACCTATGAGTACGCCCGGCCGCGGGGTGTGGTCGCCGTGATCACGCCCTGGAACTATCCCTTCGCGCTGGCCGCAGACGTGGTCCCGGCGTTGCTGGCCGGCAACACCGTCGTACACAAACCGGACAGCAAGACTCCTCGGTCGTCGTTGCTGCTGAGGGACTACGCGATCCAGGCCGGGCTGGGGCCGGAGGTCTGGCAGGTCGTGCTCGGCGAGCCTGCCGAAATCGGCGACGCCCTGATCGATGGCGCGGACTACGTCTCCTTCACCGGATCGACCCGGGCGGGTCGGGCGATCGCCGAGCGCTGCGCCCAGCGACTGATCGGCTGCAGCCTCGAGCTCGGCGGCAAGAATCCGATGATCGTGCTCGACGACGCCGATCTGGACCGGGCCGTCACGGCGGCCCTGCGGGCCTGTTTCGGGAACGCCGGTCAGCTCTGCATCGGGATCGAACGGATCTACGTCGACCGCAGCATCCAGGGCGAATTCCTGCGCCGGATGGTGACCGCAACCAAGATGCTCCGGCTGGGCCGCGGCCTGGACTACACCGCAGACGTCGGCTCGCTGATCTCCCAGGCCCAGCTGGATCGGGTGTCCGGGATGGTCGACCGGGCGGTTCAGGCGGGCGCCCGGGTGGCGACCGGTGGACGCGCTCGGCCGGACATCGGACCGTACTTCTATGAACCGACCATCCTCACCGGCGTCGCCGCCGACGCCGAGGTCAGCACCGAGGAGGTGTTCGGACCGGTGGTCACGGTGACCGGCTTCGGCAACGACGCGGAGGCGATCCGGCTGGCCAACGACAGCCGGTACGGCCTGAACGCCGCGGTCTTCGGAAGCAACCCGGCACGGGCCCGATCGATTGCCGAGCGGATCGAAGCCGGCATGGTCAACATCAACGAGGGGTACGCCTCGGCCTACGCATCGGCCGCACCGGTCGGCGGCCGAAAGCAGTCGGGGCTGGGCCGCCGGCACGGCATCCAGGGGCTGATGGAATACACCGAGCCGCAGACCGTCTCCAGCCAGCACCACCTGATCGGCTTCGACCCGGTGGCCGGTATCAGCCGGGAGCAATTCGTCGACCTGCTGCTGGGTGGGCTGCGGGCGATGCGCAACCTGCACATCCGTTAAGGAGCATTGCGGTTGGGCTCCATTTCGGCTGAGCAATCGCTCAAGGGGCCGGTCGTGCGATGACTACGTGAACGGTTTCACGTAGTCTCGCCGCTATGCCTAGCGGACTGAAGCGAGTCGGCGCCGTCTCCGGTGCCGCTGCCGTGTTCGTGGTCATCAGCGCGCTCTGCGGACTGCTGGTGGCCGGGCTCGCGATCCCGTTCGCGGCCGCGTCCGGCATGGGCGCCCGGGCGGCGAACAGCCAGCTGACGAAGATCCCCACCAACCTCACCACGCCGCCGCAGGCCCAGCGTTCCAAGGTGCTGGACGTGAACGGCGACGTGCTCGCCTACTTCTACGACGAGAACCGGATCTACGTCCCGCTGTCCAGGATCGCCCCGGTGATGCGGTCGGCCTTGCTGTCGATCGAGGACCTTCGCTTCTACCAGCACGGCGCCTTCGACCCGAAGGGCACCCTGCGCGCCTTCGTCACCAACCAAGCCGTCGGCGGCACCGTCCAGGGTGGGTCGAGCATCACCCAGCAGTACGTGAAGATGGTGTTGGTCAACGAGGCAACCCTGGCCGGCGACGAAGAGGCCGTGAAGAACGCCCAGGAAACCTCGTACGAACGCAAGATCACCGAGCTGCGGTACGCGATCGCGCTGGAGCAGAAGCTGTCCAAGGACCAGATCCTGGAGCGCTACCTCAACCTGGCCTACTTCGGCGACGGCGCCTACGGCGTGGAGGCGGCGGCCCGGCACTACTTCGACACCACCGCGGCCAAGCTGACCCTGCCGCAGGCTGCGATGTTGGCCGGCCTGGTGCAGAGCCCGGACTCGGACAACCCGGTGCTGCATCCGCAGGCCGGACTGGACCGGCGGAACCAGGTGCTGAGCCGGATGGCCGAGCTCGGCGAGATCACCCCGAAGCAGGCCCAGACGACGGCGAAGGCGGGCTTCGACAAGGGCGCGGTGCACCAGGTCCGCAGTGGCTGCATAGACACCCGATACCCGTTCCTGTGTGACTACGTACGACGGTCGCTGCTGGCCGATTCGCATCTGGGCGACACCGTGCAGGACCGGGAGAAGGTGATCGACCGGGGCGGGCTGACGGTGCAGACCGCGATCGATCCGAAGACCCAGGACATGGCGCAGCGTTCGGTGACCAAGATGATCGGTGCCACCGATCCGCTGATCTCGACCATGGACATGATCCAGCCGGGCACCGGGCTGATCGTGGCGATGGCGCAGAGCCGACCGGTGATGGGCGAGGACGCGAAGAAGGGCCAGACCTACTTCAACTACTCCGCCTCGCAGGCGATGGGCGGCGGCCAGGGCTTCCAGGCCGGGTCGACCTTCAAGGCATTCACGACGGCCGCGGCGTTGGAGAAGGGCATCCCGATCGCGAAGAAGTTCAACGCCAAGCCGTCGATGGACTTCGGCGGCGCGAAATTCGACTCCTGCGAACGCCGGACCGCCGTCACCGGCGACTGGAAGGTCAAGAACTCCACCGGGGTCAACGGTGTGATGGACATGGCCAAGGGAGCGGCCTGGTCGGTGAACACGTACTTCGTCCAACTCGAGCTGGCCACCGGCATGTGCGACGTGACCAGGATGGCGACCAAGGTCGGAGCCGAGAGCAGCGTGCAGAGCGCGCCGATCAACTCCTATGACGACAAACCCTCCTTCACCCTGGGCACCGTCGAGGTCAGCCCGATGTCGATGGCGGAGGCGTACGCCACCTTCGCCTCCGGCGGCATCCACTGTGATCCGATCATCATCTCCAAGATCACCGCGCCGTCCGGGAAGGAGATCCCGGCACCGAGTGCGAACTGCAAACGGGTGCTGTCGCCCGAGGTCGCCGGTGCGGTGAACAAGGTGCTCAGCGGCGTGGTCAACGGCGGTTCGGCGCCGGGAGCCAGGCTGGACGACCACCGGGCGCAGGCTGGTAAGACCGGCACCAGCGACAGCCACAACGCGATCTGGTTCATCGGCTACACGCCGGAGATCGCCGCCTCGGCGATGATCTCCATCGACAGCACCCGAGCGCCGTTCAACAAGGCCAAGCCGGGCTATCGCAGGATGGGCGTTGAGGGCTATCGGGTGCCGTCCACTGACGTCTTCCTGAACGGCTCCGGTGGCGGCGACGTCGGGCCGGGAATCTGGAAGCCTGCGGTGAGCGAATACCTGGCCGACAAACCGGGCACCGCGTTCGGCAAGGTGCCCGACAGCCTGGTGCACGGCAAGCAGATCGAGATGCCGGATCTGACCGGACTGAATGATCAGCAGGCGATCAAGAGACTCAAGGACATCGGCCTCACCGTGGTCCGGGAGAGCAAGCCCAGCGACACGGTGCCGAAGGGCAAGCTGATCGGCATCTCGCCGAGCAGCGGCAAGATCGCCCAGTACGGCACCGTGACAGCCGTTTTCTCAACCGGGCCTGAGAAGAAGCCCGATGATCATGGAAGCAAACCGGCCGGCAGTGATCACCAACCCGCTGACCGGCGCGGTCACCGACGCTGATCACAGCCAGGTCATAGCCCGGCCCGTCTAATCTCAGAAGGCGTGGCATCTGGAGCTGGTCGGCGGACACGCAGCGCACTGTTGTTCATCCTGGTCTCGGTCCTGGCGGGCTGCCTGGTGGCGGGTCTGTCGGTGCCGGTGCTCGCGCTGGCCGGTGCCGGCAGCAAGGCCGCGGAGGATGGGCTGTCCGACCTGCCGACCCAGCTCACCAACACCACCCAGGCGCAACGGTCGACCTTGCTCGCCGCCAATGGTGAGGTGATCGGCTACTTCTACGATCAGAACCGCAGCTATGTGTCGTTGGACAAGATCGCTCCGGTGATGCGGCGGGCCATCCTGGCGGCCGAGGACAACAAGTTCTACTCGCACGGCGCGATCGACTTGAAGGGCACTCTGCGCGCACTGCTGGCCAACCTGGCCAGCGGCTCCACCGTGCAGGGCGGATCGACCCTGACCCAGCAGTACGTCAAGCAGGTGCTGGTCAACGATGCGGCCCTGTCCGGTGATCAAGGAGCGGTCGAGGAGGCCACCGACGACAGCTATCAGCGCAAGATCACCGAGCTGCGGTACGCGCTCTCGATCGAGCAGCAGTTGTCCAAGGATCAGATTCTCGAGCGATACCTGAACATCGCCTACTTCGGCGACGGGGCGTATGGCGTGGAGGCCGCCGCCGAACACTACTTCGGCACCACAGCCGCCGATCTGACGCTGCCGCAGGCGGCCATGTTGGCCGGGCTGGTGCAGAGCCCGGACGCGTACGACCCGGTGCAGCACCAGCAGGCCGGGATCGATCGGCGGGACTACGTGCTCAGCCGGATGGCGGAGCTGAAGATGATCACCGCGAAGGCGAACAAGGCTGCGCAGCGGACCGGCTTCGATCAGGACAAGGTCGTCGACATCGTCAGCGGCTGTTCGTCCTCGAAGTATCCCTTCGTCTGCGACTACGCCGAACGGTCGCTGCTGCAACAGTCCAGCCTGGGCAGTACCACCAAGCAGCGGCAACAGACCCTGGATCGTGGCGGGCTGACGATCAGAACCACCATCGATGTCGACGCCCAGAACGCCGCCCAGCAGGCGATCGACAAGGTGATCAGCGGCTCCGATCCGTTGATCGCGGTCACCGACGTCGTGGAGCCGGGCACCGGCAGAATCACCGCGATGGCACAGAACCGTTCAAAGATGGGGAATCAGAAGGGTCGGACGTACTACAACTACTCGGCCCCGTCCGATCTCGGCGGCTCATCCGGCTTCCAGGCCGGCTCGACCTTCAAGGCGATCACCGCAGCCGCGGCGCTGGAGCAGGGGATGGGGCTGTCCACTCGCTACAACGCGGCCGCGACCCGCAACTACAGCGGGACGCGCTTCGACACCTGCGACGGCACGTCGGTGATCGGCGACTGGACGGTCAGCAACTCCACCGGCGTGAACGGCAACATGAACATGATCAAGGCAGCGGAGTATTCGGTGAACAACTACTTCGTCCAGCTGGAGCTCGATGCCGGCATGTGCAATGTGGTCAAGATGGCCGACCGGCTTGGCGTCACGAGCAACACCCAGGGTGCGCCGATCACGTCCTACGACGACAAGCCGTCGTTCACCCTCGGCACCGCCGAGGTGAATCCGCTGTCGATGGCGGGGGCGTACGCGACCTTCGCCGCCGGCGGGATTCATTGCACACCGGTGATCGTGGACCGGATCACCACCGCCGATGGCAAGAACCTGACACCGCCGGATGCGAACTGCCGGCGGGTGATCAGTGCGGACGTGGCGAATTCGGTCAATGAGCTTCTCTCGCACGTGATCGCTGACGGCACCGGCAACCCGGCGCAGACCGCGGATCAACGGCCGCAGGCCGGCAAGACCGGCACCATCGACAGCAACGCCGCGGTCTGGTTCAACGGCTACACACCGAATGCCGAAGCGGTGTCCATGATCAGCGAGGACACCACCCGTGAACCGTTCCGCAGTGATCGGCCGGCCAGCTATCGCAGTACCGGCCTGAAGGGCTACCCGGTGCCGTCCACCGGCGTCGTGCTGAGCGGTTCCGGCGGCGGCGACGCCGGTCACGACCTGTGGCGGCCGACCATGGACCACTACCTGAAATCCCTGCCGGTGCAGGACTTCGACCCGCCGCCGGCCAAACTCTCGGCGGGATGACCACTAGCCTGTGCACCGTGGAGAGCGAGCCGGTCAACGCGGTCGCGAAGGCGATCACCGTACTGCAGGCACTGCGGCGGCTGCCGGAGGGTGCCAGTGCCCGGCAGCTGGCAACGGTCGTCGATCTTCCGCGGAGCACGGTGCAGCGCATCCTGACCACGCTGGCCGGCTCCGGCATGGTGGTCCAGGGCGCTGATCATCAGCGCTACCAGATCGGCCCGCAGGCGTTGCTGATCGGACTCGGCTACCAGCAGGGACTTGATCTTGTTTCGGTGGCCCGGCCACACATGCTGCGGGTGCGGGACAGCACCGGCGAGACCGTCGGACTGTCGGTCCGGGTCGGTGACGCCCGGGTCTTCATCGAGGAGGAGCAGAGCCGACAACAGCTGCGCTTCGCCTCCGAGCTCGGCCGCCAATACCCACTCTGGTCCGGCGCCAGCGGTCGGATCCTGATGACCGCATTGACCGAGTCGGAGGTGGCCGCGGTCCTCGATGATCAAGCACACGTGTCGTCGGTCTTCCGGGCCGTTGATCGGGACGAACGGGAGAGGCTGCTGCAGGCGGCCCGACGGGACGGCTATGCCACCGCGCGCAACGAGACCATCGAGAACATCAGCTCGGTGGCGGTCCCGGTGCTGGACCGGATCGGCAGGTTGGCCGGTGCCCTGTCGGTCAGCGGTCCGACCTCGCGGATCACCGACGAGCGGATGGAGGAGATCCGCCGGGAATTGGCTGACGCCGCCGACCGGATCGCCGCCGGGCTCGGGCGCGGCGGATTCTGATCGCCGTTCCGCCCGGGCCTTGATCTTGGCGAACGGACGTGAGATCGTCGGCGGGACCAAATGGGACAATGTCCCGTAATACGGGACAGATTCTGCGAGGTGGCGGGTGTCCGAAAGCGACGTACGAGCTGCGGCCGACGAGGGCAGCATCAAGAAGACCGTGCTGGCCAGCGTGATCGGATCCGTCGTCGAGTGGTACGACTTCTTCCTGTACGCGACCATGGCGGCCCTGGTCTTCAATCAGGAGTTCTTCCCGAAGTTCGATCCACTGGTCGGCAGCCTGATCGCGTTCGCCACCTTTGCCGCCGGCTTCATCACCCGGCCGATCGGCGGACTGATCTTCGGCCACTTCGGTGATCGGCTCGGCCGCAAGAAGATCTTGATCTTGACCATGTTGATCATGGGCGGGTCCTCCTTCCTGATGGGTCTGCTGCCGACCTACGCCGCCATCGGCACGGCCGCGCCGGTGTTGTTGCTGCTGCTCCGGATGCTGCAGGGGATCGGACTCGGCGGCGAGTGGGGCGGAGCGGCGATCCTGACCTTCGAGCACGCGCCGAACGGGCAGCGCGGCCGGCTGAGCAGTTGGCCGCAGACCGGCGTGCCGTTGGGCCTGCTGATGTCGACGGTCGCGGTGAACCTGGCCTCGGCCGGCGGCGACGAGACCCTGACCGCCTGGGCCTGGCGGATCCCGTTCCTGTTCAGTGCTGTGCTGGTTGCCATCGGGCTGTTCCTTCGGCTGCGGGTTGCCGAGCCGGCCAACTTCACCGCCTTGGTCGCCGCGAACCAGCGGGCCCGGGTGCCGCTGATCGAGGTGTTCCGGCACTATCCCAAACAGCTCTTGATCGGTGCCGGCGCGCGATTCAGCGAGAGCATCACCTTCAATGTCTACAACGCCTTCCTGCTGACCTACACCACGACGATCCTGGGGCTGCCGAAGTCGTATGCCTTGAACGGTCTGCTGATCGCCTCCGTCCTCGGCTTCATCGTGATCCCGTTCGCCGGCCGGCTGTCGGACCGGATCGGCCGTCGACCGGTCTTCGCCATCGGCGCCGGAATCGCTTTGGTGACAGCGTTCCCGGTCTTCGCCCTGCTGGACAGCAAGATCATGATCTTGGTCTGGGTGGCGATCGTGCTCGGCTGGACGCTCGGTGCCTGCACCATGTTCGGTCCGGAGGCGGCCTTCTTCGCCGAGTTGTTCCCGGCGCGGGTGCGCTACACCGGCATGTCGGTGGTCTATCAGCTGGGCGTGCTGCCCTCCGGGGCGATCGCGCCGGCGCTGTCGATCTTGCTGGTGGAGAAGTTCGGCGGTTCCTGGCCGGTGGCGATCTACGTGATGGTCGCCGCCGCGATCGCCCTGGTCGCCCTCGCGTTCGCCAAGGAGACGGCCAAGGACGACATCGACGCCGACCTGCTGTCCGCAGCGGCGGCCGCGCAGACACGTACTCGATGATTCAAGCAGGCAACGAAAGGAGCGGTGGACCGCAGATGCAGAGCGCAGCAGCCGATGACACCAGGCCGGACACCCCGGTCAAGCCGAACGTGGTGATCATCCTCGCCGACGACATGGGTTTCTCGGATATCGGCTGCTACGGCGGCGAGGTCGAGACCCCGAATCTCGACGCGTTGGCCCGCGACGGTGTCCGGCTCAGCCAGTTCTACAACACGGCCCGATGCAGCCCGAGCCGAGCGTCCCTGATGACCGGCCTGCACCCGCATCAGACCGGCATCGGCATCCTCAACTACGACGACGCACCGGACGGTTACCCCGGGACACTGAATCGCTCCTGCGTGACCATCGCCGAGGCGCTCCGACCGGCCGGCTACCGCAGCTACATCTCGGGCAAGTGGCATATGGCCAGCGACATCCACCATCCCAGCGACAGCTGGCCGACCCGTCGCGGTTTCGATCGATTCTTCGGCACCCTGGAAGGGGCCGGCAGCTACTTCCAGCCGCGGACCCTGACTCGGGATGAGACAGGAGTCGAGGCCGAGGCCGACGACCCGGATTTCTACTACACCGACGCGATCTCGGACAACGCGGTCGGCTTCCTTCGTGATCATGGCGAGCAGCACACCGACGATCCGTTCTTCCTGTACGTCGGCTACACCGCACCGCACTGGCCGCTGCACGCCCGGCCGGAGGACATCGCGAAGTACCGCGGCCGGTTCGATGCCGGCTGGGATCGGCTGCGGGAGGAGCGGCTGCAGCGGATGATCGACGACAAGATCATTTCTGCCGACTGGCCGCTGTCGGATCGGGATCCGCGAGTGCCGGCCTGGTCCGATGTTGCCGACCCGCAATGGGAGGCGTCCCGGATGGAGGTCTACGCCGCCCAGATCGATCGGATGGACCAGGGGATCGGCAAGATCATCGGCGAGCTGGAGCGGCAGGGGATCGCCGAGGACACCATCGTGATCTTCCTGTCCGACAACGGTGGTTGTGCCGAGGAGATGCCGATCGAGACCGCGAAGGAGTTCGTCAGGACCTACGTCACCTACGACGACGTCACCCGCGACGGCCGTCCGGTGCGGCCCGGCAACGACCCGTCGATCGTGCCCGGCGACGAGGACACGTACACCACCTACGGGCGGCCCTGGGCGAATCTGTCGAACACGCCGTTCCGTGAGTACAAGCACTGGATCCACGAGGGTGGCATCGCGGCCCCGTTCATCGTGTCCTGGCCGGGCAGACTTGATCATGGTGTGATCCGTGATCAACCACATCAGCTGACCGACGTGATGGCCACCCTGCTGGAGGCGTCCGGTACGGACTACCCCGATCGGTACGACGGTCACCAGGTCCTCCCGGCCGAGGGTGTCAGCATGCTGCCGACCCTGGTGAACGACGATCATGATCAACAGCGGGTGCTCTACTGGGAGCACGAGGGCAACTGCGGAGCTCGCCGCGGCCAGTGGAAGTTGGTCCGCAAGTACGGTCAGGACTGGGAGCTGTACGACCTGGTCCGCGACCGTACCGAGCTGACCGACGTATCCGCCGAGCATCCGGAGCTGGTCGCGGAGTTGATCACTGCCTATCAGGAGTGGGCCGAACGCTGCGGGGTGATCCCGCGGGATCTGGTGCTGGAGCTCTATGCACGACGCGGGTCGGGACTACCGGCGGAGTAGCGTGCCGGGTGATGTTCACCCCAGACTCAGCGAGGAATCAGTGATGAGCGCAACAGACACCACCGTCCGGGCGACCTCGGTGAAGGCGACGCACTCCTGGTCGTTGTTCCGCACCCTCGGCAGATTCGTCGCGCCGGGCTCGATGCCGTCCGGCCAGCTGCCCGAGGGAGGCGGGGACGGACTGGACCTGCTGAAGCTGCCGGCCGAGCTGGCGCGGCACGGTTACGGCAGCGTTCAACTGTGCCATTTCTACTTGCCCAGCAGGGAGATCGGCTACCTGAGCGAGCTCCGGTCGGCCTTCGACGAGGCCGGCGTCCAGGTCGAGTGTCTGTTGATCGACGAGGGTGACCTGGCCCATCCGACCGATGGGGACGGTCAGCGGGAGTGGCTGTCCAGCTGGATCGAGACGGCCGAGCAGTTCGGCGTCAACCGGGTGCGGGTGCCGGCCGGCAAGCAGCCGCCGACCCCGCAGGGCCTGCAAGCCAGCGCCCGGCGGTTGGTCCAGCTGGCCGACCGCCACGACGGCATCCGGATCATGATCGAGAACTGGCTGGCGATGATGCCGGACGCGGCCTCGGTGAATGAGATCCTCGACCGGACCGAGGGGCGGATCGGCTTCCTGATCGATCTCGGCAACTGGAAGGGATCCGGCAAGTACGGCGAGCTCGCCGCGGTTGCCGGCCGGGCCGAGAGCTGCCAGGCCAAGGTCAGCACCGACGCCGACGGCGTCATCGACGAGGCCGACTACCGGCGCAGCCTGGGTGTCCTCCGCGACGCCGGGTACGAGGGCCCGCTGGCGATGGTTTACGACGGTGCCGATCCGGACGAGTGGCGCAAGCTCGATCAGGCGTACGCCATCGTCCGGTCCGTCTTCGCCTGACGCCGGGGTCCAGCATGTCCGACCACGACGTGATCATCGTCGGCCTCGGCTCGATGGGCTCCGCGGCCGCCAACGAGCTGGCCGGGCGTGGAGTACGGGTGCTCGGGCTGGAGTCGTTCTGGCCGGCCCATGATCAAGGTTCCGGGCACGGGGCGTCGCGGATCATCCGGCAGTCCTACTTCGAGGGCGCGGCGTATGTGCCGTTGTTGCGGTCGGCCTACCAGGGCTGGGAGCGGCTGCAGGAGGACTCCAAGATCAACTTGGTCACGCTCTGCGGCGGACTCTACATCGGCAATGCCGATGGGCCGATCTTCACCGGGGCGCTGGAGGCGGCACGGCAGTGGGAGTTGCCGCACGAGGTGCTGGACGCCGCCGCAATCCGGCAGCGGTACCCGACCTTCGCACCGGCCGAGGACGCGATGGCGGTGTGGGAGCAGAACGCCGGCTTCGTCCGTCCCGAGGCGGCGATCCGCGCCAACATCGACCTGGCTCGATCCCGCGGCGCCGAACTGCACTTCGCCGAGCCGATGATCAACTGGGCGGCCGAACGCGGCGGCGGGGTCCGGGTGACGACCGGCCGCCAGACCTACACTGCGGATCGGCTGGTGCTGGCAGCAGGTGCCTGGATGCCTGTGTTGCTGGCCGATCTCGGGCTGTCCTTGGTGGTGCAGCGGCAGGTGATGTACTGGTTCGAACCGCGTTTCACCGATCGGCTGCCGTATCAGGCGTACACCGATGATCATCATCCGATCTACGTCGAGGAGCGGCACGATGATCAACAGATCTACGGTTTCCCGATGCATCAGGGCCCGGACGGCGGGATGAAGATCGGCGTGCATCGTGCTGCGGACCTACGGGAGACCACAGCAGATGATCTTGATCGCACGGTGACCGCGGACGAGATCCGCTCTGTACAGTCCCGGATGAGGCGGCTGGTTCCGGCCACCGGCGAACCCCTTGCCGCGAAGACCTGTATGTACACGATGACCCCGGACGAGCACTTCGTGGTCGGCCTGCATCCCGAACATGATCAGGTCGCGATCGCTGCCGGCTTCTCCGGGCACGGCTTCAAATTCGTGCCGGTGTTGGGCGAGATCCTGGCCGATCTCGCCCAACACGGGCGTACTGATCACCCGATCGGACTGTTCGATCCGATGCGTCAGCGGTAGCTGCTGGCCGACGTCGAACCCCACACCGACGAGGCGTCCTTGATCACGAACCGGAAGCTGTACTTCTTCTTGGTGCTGTAGCTGTAGCTGACCTTGCCGGTCGACTTCGACGTCAGCGTCTTGTAGGCCGAGTAGGACTTGGCGCTCTTGGTCTTGCGCTGCAGGTAGACCTTGGTCTTGTACGCCTTGTACTTCGCGTCGCTGGTGTAGCGCTGGGAGGTCGCCGAGACCGTCACCTTGCTGCCCTTCCGGCTGCTCTTGGTGGAGACGACCCGACTGCCGAACTTGATCTTGGTGGAGCTGTTCTTCCACTTCACCGGCACGTCGTTGTAGTCGGCGTCGATGATGAATGCCTCGCCGTCGCGGAGGCTGTAGCTGCCGGGCGTGACGTAGTAGGCCCAGAAATCGAAGCGGTACTGCTCGCCGATCTTCTCCCACATGGCGAGATCCTCGAGCCCTTGTGGTCCGTCGAGGTTGGCGTCCGCGCCCCAGAACTCGCCACCCTTGGGCTTGCAGTTGCCGCTGCCGGAAAGCTTGCTGTGCACAACGACGTCGCGCTTGTTGATCACGATCTTGCTGGGCAGACTGCCTTGCAGGGTGCAGGTCGTCGCCGCGGAGGAGCTGGGAACATTGACGGCCACCAGGCTGAGGGTGGCCGCCGCCGTACCCAGCCCGATGACGATCTTGCGCAGGGTGCGCTTGAGCATGGTGGATCCGTTCAGGAGAGCTGGACATGGATTGCCGAGGGCAGGACACTCCCGACAAGTGCTGCCCTCGGCCACCGCAGAAGGTACCGACTCCGGCCGCGGAGTTTAAGCAATTTGCTCAATGTCAGGACCTTGGTCCCTGAGCCGGGCTATACGTTTCCGCGGGAACGCCCGACTGCTGTCAGGCCGCCTGAGCTGTGTCGTGTTTGGTGATGCTGAACAGGGCGTCGATGCAGGCAGCGAGGTCGAACGCTGCGCCACCGCCGACGGGGAAGATCCGGTGGGCGTCGAGGTGGTCGCTGTGATCGATGTGGCGTAGCGTCGGCGCAATTCGTCTGGTTGATGACGCAGCGCCGCCTGTTCAGCGTGATGATCGCGGTCCTGCCGATCGCGCTCCCTGCTGGCCGACCTTCGCCGGCCGGTTCTGATCTCTTGAGTCAGGGGCGCAGCTGTCCGAGTCGATCCGCTAGGTCGAGGACGCTGTCCAGCCGATCATGATCAACGACATCCTGACTTCGGGCCGGATCGATCAGCAAGGACGGGATGCCCTGCCTGCGCGGACCTGCGTAGTCGGCCAGGTAGGTGTCGCCGATGAAGAGGGTGTCGGTTGCCGGGACAACAAGGCGGTCGAGGGCCGCCTGGTAGATCGCCGGGTGTGGCTTGCGGTGACCGACCTCGATCGACAGCACGATGGTCTCGAAGTACTGCGCGACGCCCATCGCCTTCAGGTGATCGGGTACGAGGTCGAGATGGTGGGTGTTCGACACCACGGCCAGGCGATGACGGCGACTGAGTTGATCAAGAAGATCGTCGATGCCGTCGAGGTAGCGTACGCCGGCGTTCCAGTCCTGCAGGTACGTTGCC
>DATCVL010000148.1:0-1808 GCA_036566865.1 Microlunatus sp. | reverse complement strand
CTTCGTCAAGATGGTGCACAACGGCATCGAGTACGCCGACATGCAGCTGATCGCCGAGGCCTACGACCTGCTCCGCCAGGGGCTCGGCGCCGATGCGCAGGAGATCGCCGAGATCTTCAAACAGTGGAACACCGGTGACCTGGAATCGTTCCTGATCGAGATCACCGCCGAGGTGCTGGCTCACGTCGACGCCGAGACCGGCAAGCCGTTCGTGGACATCATCCTGGACCGCGCCGAGCAGAAGGGCACCGGCCGCTGGACCGTGCAGAACGCTCTTGATCTCGGGGTGCCGATCACCGGTATCGCCGAGGCCACGTTCGATCGTGCACTGTCCGGTTCGGTGCCGCAGCGTGAGGCTGCTCGGGCCAAGCTGGTCGGCAAGACGGCGAACTGGGAGATCAAGGACCGGGACGCGTTCATCGAGGACGTCCGGCAGGCGCTGTACGCGTCCAAGGTGGTTGCCTACTCGCAGGGCTTCGACCAGATCGCGGCCGCCAGTGCCGAGTACGGCTGGGATATCGACCGTGGCGCGATGGCCAGGATCTGGCGCGGTGGCTGCATCATCCGGGCTCGGTTCCTGAATCGCATCACCGAGGCCTACGAGCGGGATCCGGAGCTGCCGCTGCTGCTGGCCGACGACTACTTCGCCGACGCGGTGACCTCGGGCCTCGAGGCCTGGCGCCGGATCGTCGCCGGCGCGGCCCAGAACGGCGTACCGACTGCGGCCTTCTCGTCCTCGCTGGCCTACTACGACGGCATCCGCGCCGAGCGGCTTCCGGCGGCCCTGATCCAGGCACAGCGCGACTACTTCGGTGCTCACACCTATCACCGGGTGGACAAGGACGGCACCTTCCACACCGAGTGGAGCCTGGATCGCTCCGAAACCCAGCAGTGATAGCCGCACCAACGCCCGGGTTGCCGGATTCCGAGGTCGCGACGACCTCGGGTTCCGGCAAGTCGGCGGTGGTGGTGATGGGGGTGTCGGGGTCGGGGAAGACCACGGTGGCAGAACTACTGGCCCGCCGGCTCGGCTGGACCGAGGCCGAGGCCGACGACTTCCATCCGCCGGCGAATGTCGCCAAGATGCATGACGGCATCCCGCTGACCGACGCGGATCGCCTGCCCTGGTTGGAATCCCTCCGGGATTGGATCAGTGCCGCCCCGGGCAGCGTGATCATCACCTGCTCGGCCCTCAAGCGCAGCTATCGGGACCTGTTGCGGACCGCCGACGCCGATGTCAGGTTCCTGCACCTGGACGGCGATCCGGCTGTGATCAGGAGGCGGATGACGGCACGGCGTGATCACTTCATGCCGCCGGCGCTGCTGGATTCTCAGCTCGCCACCCTGGAGCCGCTGCAGCCCGAGGAACCGGGTGTGCTGGTGGACATCGATCAGTCGACCGAGCAGATCGCCGATCAGGCCGTCCGAGCGCTCGGGCTGCGTTCCTGAGTTGCGGTTTCGCTGACGGCAGGACGGTCCCTAGTGTTGGCACCATGAAAACCGACCTGGCCGGACGACGGATCTTGATCACCGGGGCGAGCTCCGGGCTCGGGCTGGCGTCCGCCGGGCAGTTGGCCGCCCGAGGCGCGCAGGTCGTGCTCGCGGTCCGCAACCCTGATCGCGGCGCGGCCGCTGTCGATCAGATCAAGCGGACGGTGCCGAACGCGCGGCTGGAGCTCGCTGATCTTGATCTTGCTCAGCAGCACTCGATCCGGTCCTTCGCCGATGATCAACTTCAACGCGGTCCGGTGCACGCCATGATCAACAACGCCGGCACCTCGATGGTGCCACGGCGTACCGTCACCGCC
>DATCVL010000147.1:0-7269 GCA_036566865.1 Microlunatus sp. | reverse complement strand
TCAGGTACCACCGCGCCCTGGAGCCCATCGCCCTGGCCACGCTCTCGATCGCCCGCTCCGCAGCGGTGCCGGTGGTCGTTCATCTCGACCACGCGGACGACGACGAACTGGTCGACCAGGCGATCGCCCTCGGCTTCGGTTCGGTGATGTACGACGGCTCCCGGCTGGACTACCGGACCAACGTCGCCGCGACCGCTGACGTGGTCCGGCGATGCCATGCAGCCGGCATCGACGCGGAGGCCGAACTGGGAGAGGTCGGCGGCAAGGACGGTGTGCACGCGCCCGGGGCCCGGACCGAGCCGGCCGAGGCGAAGGCCTTCGTCGACGCAACCGGCGTGGACGCGCTCGCGGTCGCGGTCGGCTCCTCCCATGCGATGACCAGTCGGACGGCTCGGCTGGATCTGGACCTGATCGCCGAGCTGAAGTCGGCGGTCGACGTGCCGCTGGTGCTGCACGGTTCCTCGGGTGTGCCGGACGACGAGATCGTCCGCGCCGTCCGAGCCGGGATGACCAAGGTCAACATCGCCACCCACCTCAACGTGGTCTTCACCGACGCCGTCCGGACCCTGCTCTCGGGCGACCCGAAGCTGGTCGACAGCCGCAAGTATCTCGGCCCGGCTCGGGACGCAGTGGCCGCCGAAGTGGCCCGCCTGCTGGGGGTGCTTCGGGGCGCGCTGACAGGCTAATCTTGCATCGTTCCAGATATCTGCCGTACGGTCAGCGGCTCGGCAGACCGGCCAGCGGTTGTTGTTGGCCGAAGTCCCGAACGAACAATCAGGAGATGGCGACGTGCGAGACCTCATCGACACCACCGAGATGTATCTGAAGACCATCTTCGAGCTGGAGGAAGAGGGCATCGTCCCGTTGCGCGCCCGGATCGCCGAGCGGTTGCATCACAGCGGCCCGACCGTCTCCCAGACGGTGGCACGGATGGAGCGGGACGGGTTGCTGCACGTCGAGGGCGACCGCCATCTGGAGCTGAGCAAGCTCGGCCGCGAACGGGCCACCCGGGTGATGCGCAAGCACCGGCTGGCCGAGCGGTTGCTGACCGACGTGATCGGGCTGGAGTGGGAGCTCGTGCACGACGAGGCCTGCCGCTGGGAGCACGTGATCTCCGAGGAGGTCGAGGAACACCTGATCCAGCTGCTCAAGGCACCGAAGCTGTCGCCGTACGGCAATCCGATCCCAGGCATGCAGGAGCTCGGGGTGGCAGAGCAGATCGAATCGTTCCGGGAGGGCAACGAGCCGCTGGCCGATGCGGTGGACGAATCGGGCGTCGAGGTCAGGACCCGGTTGGTGCGGATCGGCGAGGAACTGCAGAAGGACGTCGAGTTGATGGCGACGCTGCGGGACGCCGGCATTCGCCCCGGTGTCGAGGTGAAGGCCGGCAGCGGTGGGCTCGGAGTGGTGCTGACGCCGGATGAAGGCGCCGCCTGCGAGGTCGATCGCGCCTCGGCCGCCCACCTGTTCGTCAGCAAGGCGTGAGCGCGGCCCGGGCCGCAGAGCCAGGAGCCATGTGATGGCCGACGACGAGGTCGACTGGGAAAGCTATCTGACCGACTTCCACGCCCGGCGTCCCGGCGCGGTGGAGGCGGTGCTGTCGCAGGCGACGGCGGGCGACCACACCCCGTACCGCTGGTTGGCTCGGGCGATCTCCGGGCCGGTCCGTACGGTGCTCGATCTGGCCTGCGGATCCGGCGCGATGTCGCGTGAGCTGGCGTCCCCGGATCGTACGGTGATCGGCATCGACAACTCCGCCGCCGAGCTGAGGCTGGCCTCCGAACGCAGCCCCGGTCCGTGGATCCGCGGTGACGTCCGGAAGCTGCCGTTGCGGGACAACTCGGTGGATGCGGTGACCGCGTCACTGGGACTGGTGGTCGTCCCCGAACTCGATCAAGAACTGGCCGAGGTCGCCCGGGTGCTCAAACCCGGCGGCGTGCTCGCCGCGATCGCTCCGGCGTTGCGCGGACTGGCGCTCCGGGACCTCAGGGTGCTGAGTCGGGTGACCGCCCGACTGCACACCAAACCGCAGTTCCCCGGAGCCTTGGAGATGGCCGGGTTCACCAAGACCATGGCGGCCTGTGGGCTGCGCCGGGTGGAGGATGCCCGGGAACGGTTCGGCTTCTGGGTAACCTCCCGGGCCGATGCGGAGACCGTGATGTCGGCGCTCTACCTGCCGGAGACCCGCTGGTCCCGGGTGGAGGCGGCGATCGAGCATCTGGAGGACCGGGTCGAGCGCCGCGGACCGTTCGAATTGGCCATCCCGATGCGTCGCCTGGTGGCGATCAAATAGCCCGTCGCAGTATGTGCCGGATCACGCCGCGGGGGTCCCGGACCGGCGGAATAGCCCCGACTACCGTGGCGTTGACAATAGTGTCGCGAGATCGAACGACGACAAGCAAACACCGAAGCCGCCCGATCGCGGCACCCAAATCATGAAGGTCGCCCCGTGGCGACGATGGAGGAGTCTGGATATGGCAACGGTCGACATCAGCGCCGACACGTTCGAGAAGACGATCACCGAGAACGACATCGTGCTGGTCGACTTCTGGGCTGAGTGGTGTGGTCCCTGCAGGCAGTTCGGCCCGGTCTTCAGCAAGTCGTCGGACAAGCACGACGACGTGGTGCACGCCAAGCTCGACACCGACGCCAACGCCGAGCTGCGCGACGCGCTGGGGATCCAGGGAATCCCGACCCTGATGGCTTTCCGTGAGGGCGTCCTGGTCTTCAACCAGGCGGGCGCGCTGCCGCCGCAGTCGCTGGAGGAAGTCGTCACCGCGGTCAAGGGGCTGGACATGGAGGAAGTTCACGCCCAGGTCGAGAAGATGAAGGCGGAGCAGGGCGAGCAGGCCGAGGCCTGAGCTGACCGCCGGCACACCGGCCGCGTACAACTGAAGAGCCTTCACTCAGGGCTCGTCCGCTTGCCGGGCGGGCCCTGAGTCGTGCCAGATTCCGGGCCGGTGACACCCGTTGAGGACCGGACGCTGCTCGAACCTGGGCGGACCGGACTGTTGTGACACTGTGACCGTCCGGCGAACGGATCTGAGTGAACGTGGCGAAAGCCGCGTCTATAGTCACGCGGGGATAGCCAGATCTGGAAGGCACCGTGCGGTGGATTCGCAACCTTTTGGCGCATTGAGTGCGCCTCAAACCACATCCTCAGGAGCATCGGGTCCTGAGGGCGTTTTGTTGCGTTGCGGGTTGGTGGGTTACCGTCCTTCGGCGGACGAGTGTCTGGGCTCGGCCGTAGCCGTCGGTGAGGGGTCGCCGCGGCAAACATCCTGGAGGATTCAGTAAGTGGTCAAGTACCTGCTGCGAAGAGTCGGTGGCTGGCTGCTGATGATCATCATCGCGACCAACATCACCTACTTCCTGGCGAATCTCTTCCTGCACCCGCGTTCGTTGTACACCGGTCGGCGGCCTCCGCTGCCGGAATCGCAGATCGACGCGCTGCTGGACGCCAACAACCTGAATGACAAGGTCAGCATCTTCGAACGGTGGTGGATCTGGCTCAAGGGCATCGTTCTGCACTGGGACTGGGGAAACAGTCCTACCGGCGGATCGGTGAACGAGCAGATCGCCTTCCGGATCCCGGTCAGTGCCGAACTGATGCTCGGCGCCTTCATCATCTACACACTGATCGGCATCGGGCTCGGCGTCTACGCCGCGTCCCGGCAGTACCGGCCGGCCGACCGGATCAACCAGGCGCTGGCGATCATCACTCTGAACATCCCGGTGATCGTCGCCGGCCTCGGCGTGGTGTTGTTGGCGATCAAGTTCAACCAGGCCGTCGGCAGCCGGGTCTTCTACGTCACCGGATCAAGATCATCGGACGTGCACGGATTGGCGTCCATCCCTGACGTCCTGCAACATCTGGCGTTGCCGACGATCGTGCTGATCATCACCCAGTACGCGTCCACCCAGATGCTGCAACGCTCACTGCTGTTGGACAACATCTCCGCCGATTACGTCCGGTTGGCCCGCGCGAAGGGCTTGACCAAGTCGCACGCGATCCGCAAGCACGCGCTGCGTCCGTCGCTGATCCCCGTTGCCACCCAGGTCGCCTTCTCGATCCCGGCGCTGTTCACCGGCGCGATCCTGACCGAGACGATCTTCAACTGGGAAGGCATGGGCAAATACTTCGTCGACACCATCAGCAAGATGGACGTCAACGGTGTCGTCGCGGTCGCGGCCTTCGGTGCCCTGATGACCGCGGTCGGCGCGCTGTTGGCCGACATCGCGGTGGTCGCCCTGGATCCGAGAGTGCGGGTGAGCTGAGATGAGCACGACCGATGTCGAGAGCGGGGCGATGCGGGACCCCGAGCTGCACGTCGAGGAGGTCATCCCGGCGGCGGTCGGACGCCGCCGGTTGTCCCGCCGGGCTCTGTACACGCGGCGCTTCATCCGCAACCGGCCTGCCGTGGCCGGAGTCGCGATCTTCGTCCTGCTGGTGCTGTTCGCCGTCTTCGGTGGGCTGGTGGCCAAGCACGACTACCTGGCCACCGACTTCATGAACCTGTCCACCGGCCCGTCCGCCGATCACTGGTTCGGCACCAACGACGCCGGAAATGATCTTTACGCCCAGACCGTGCACGGTCTGCAGCGTTCCTTGATCATCGCGTTGATCGTCGGCGCAGGCAGCACCATCATCGCCGGGGTGGTGGGCGCTTCAGCTGCGTACTTCGGCGGCTTCTACGAGCGCGCCGTACTGACCGTGATCCACTTCCTGATGGTGATCCCGACCTTCTTGATCTTGGCGCTGTTCTCCAACAGCTCCGGGGGCAACTGGATGGTGATCGCGATCATCCTGTTGTTGATCAACTGGTTCTTCCCGGCTCGTACGGTGTGGACGCTGTCACTGTCGATCCGAGAACGGGATTACGTCCGGGCCTCGCGCTACATGGGGGTCAGCGGCTTCAAGGTGGTGTTGCGGCACATCGTGCCGAACATCGGCTCGTTGTTGATCATCCAGTTCACCCTCGGTGTGGTCGGCGCGGTGCTGGCCGAGACCAGTCTGTCCTTCATCGGCTTCGGCGTTAAGGCGCCGGACGTGTCCCTCGGTGCGCTGATCGGCAGTGGCGCCGACACCATCAGCAGCGCGCCGTGGTTGTTCTACTTCCCGGCAGCCGCGTTGACCCTGCTCACCGTTTCGATGGCGTTGGTGGCCGACGGTCTGCGGGACGCGCTCGATCCGACCTCGGCCGCGGGAGGACAGGCATGACCGAACCCGTACTGTCGGTCCGCGATCTGCGGGTCAGCTTCCCGTCCGAAGCCGGCCGGGTGGATGCCGTGGACGGCGTTTCCTTCGACCTGATGCCCGGTCGCACGCTGGGCATTGTCGGCGAGTCCGGCTCGGGCAAGTCGGTGACCTCGTTGGCGATCATGGGGTTGCTGGCGGAGACCGCCAAGATTCGCGGTTCGATCAAGCTCGCCGGACGCGACCTGCTCGATCTGGACGACAACGCGATGTCCAAGATCCGCGGTCGCGACATCGCGATGATCTTCCAGGATCCGTTGAGCTCGCTGACCCCGGTGTTCACCGTCGGTGATCAACTGATCGAGGCGCTCACCATCCACGGCGCGATGTCTCGCCGGGACGCGGTGAACAGGGCCGTGGAGTTGCTCCGGCTGGTCGGCATTCCGCAGCCGGAGCAGCGGATGAAGTCCTTCCCGCACGAATTCTCCGGCGGCATGCGGCAGCGGGTGGTGATCGCGATCGCGATGGCCAACGACCCGAAGGTGATCATCGCCGACGAGCCGACCACCGCACTGGACGTGACCATCCAGGCGCAGATCCTGCAGGTGCTGAAGCGAGCCCAGGAGGAGACCGGGGCCGCAGTGGTGATGATCACCCACGACATGGGTGTGGTGGCCGGCACCGCCGACGACGTGGTGGTGATGTACGCCGGTCGGCCGGTCGAACAGGCCTCGGTGTACGAGACCTTCGCCGAGCCGCGGATGCCGTACACGATCGGTCTGCTGGCAGCGATCCCGCGGGCCGACAAGGCCGAGAAGCAGCCGCTGGTGCCGATCAAGGGCAATCCGCCGATCTTGATCGATCTGCCCGCGCGCTGCCGCTTTGCCGACCGCTGCCCGATCGTTGTGGACGCCTGTCTCTCGATCGATCCGGAGCTTCTTCCCGTTGCCTCAAAAGGGATGGTCGATCCCGGCATCGACCATGATCAACTGTGGCTGCCGCATCAGGCCGCCTGCATCCGGTCCGACGAGATCGACGGCGGCGGGATGATCAACGGCGCCCCGGTGTTCCCGGTGCCGGACATCCCCGAAGGGGAGTTGGCCGAGATCCCGCGGGACGAGCGGCCGGCCGTGCTCGCGGTGGACAACCTGAGCAAGGACTTCCCGTTGCTGAAGGGCGCGGTGATCAAGCGCCGGGTCGGTACCGTCTATGCGGTCAACGGCATCTCCTTCGACATCCGCGAGGGCGAGACGATGGCCATCGTGGGGGAGTCGGGTTGTGGCAAGACCACCACCCTGCTGGAGATCATGGACCTCTCCCCGCAAGCCGGCGGCGACATCCAGATCGACGGTCGAAGCGTCGCCAAGCTCAATCGCCGGCAGACCCGTACGGCTCGCCGCGATCTGCAGATCGTCTTCCAGGATCCGATGGGCTCACTGGATCCGCGGCTGACCGTCTTCGACATCATCGCCGAGCCGATGCGTGCATTCGGGCACAGCGCGGCCGAGGTGGACAGTCGGGTCGACCAGTTGATGGATCTGGTCGGGCTGAATCCGGAGCACAGCGATCGCTTCCCGGCGGCGTTCTCCGGTGGTCAGCGGCAGCGCATCGGCATCGCCCGGGCGTTGTCCACCAATCCGAAGGTGATCGTGCTGGACGAGCCGGTGTCGGCTCTGGACGTGTCCATCCAGGCCGGCGTGATCAACTTGCTGGACGAGTTGAAGGCCAAGCTCGGCATCTCGTTCCTGTTCGTCGCGCACGACCTGTCGGTGGTGCGGCACATCGCCGACCGGGTTGCCGTCATGTATCTCGGCAAGTTCGTCGAGTACGGCGACATCGACTCGGTCTTCGACAATCCTCAACACCCTTACACCCAAGCCTTGTTGTCGGCGATCCCGTTGCCGGATCCGGTCAAGGAACGCACCCGTGAGCGGATCCTGCTCAGCGGTGATCTTCCGAGTCCGATCGACGACTCCCCGGGTTGCCGCTTCGTCAGCCGGTGCCCGCTCTACCAGACGCTGAGCGAGGACCAGCAGGTCCGTTGCCGGCAGGAAACACCACTGCTCACCGGA
>DATCVL010000146.1:0-12860 GCA_036566865.1 Microlunatus sp. | reverse complement strand
GGTCCCGGGTTGATGATCTTGAAGCACTGGTGGCGGCGATAGCCCAGCTCCCGGACGAGATGTGGGAGCAGCGGATGGCGTCGTTCATCGCTCAGCTGCGACTACACGGCGGCTACTTTCTCAAGCAGGCCGTCGAGCACGACAACGACTTCCTGTTGCATCACGCGGCCGTGCACATGGTCGGCGCCGGCGGCCGCGCCCTGCTGGCGCTGAACCGGACGCTCTTCCAGGGACAGAAGTATCTCGACCAGACCCTGGCCGAACTCGATCAGGTCCCGGCCGGTTACGCCGAGGCAAGCCGGGCATTGCTGCGGCAGCCGAGCATGGCCACCGCGGCCGCGTACCGAGAGCTGGTCGAGTCCTTCCACGCCTGGCCGCTGACCGAGGAGCAGACGCTGTCCACGTTTGTCCGGGACAACGAGCTGGCCTGGTACAGCGGCCGTTCTCCGATCGAGTACGCCTGATCTCGTTACTGGGTGACGATCTGGATCAGGTTGCCGCAGCTGTCGTCGAAGACGGCGGTGGTCACCGGACCCATCTCGGTCGGCGGCTGGGTGAAGGTCACGCCGTTGCCGACCAGCCGCTCGTACTCGGCCTGAATGTCCTTCACGGCAAAGGATGCGGCCGGGATGCCGTCGGCGACCAGGGCCTTCTTGTACGGGCCGACGGCCGGATGACCGTCCGGCTCCAGCAGCAGTTCGGTGCCGTCCGGATCCTCGGCCGACACCACGGTCAGCCATGATGCCCCGCCCAGCGGGATGTCGTTCTTCTTCACGAAGCCGAGCTTCTCGGTGTAGAAGGCCAACGCCTTGGCCTGGTCGTCGACGAATACGGAAGTGATGTAGATCCTCATCGGTTCCTCACTGGGAGATCACTCATGATCTTGGTCCGCGGCGACGTCCAGCCAACCGGCCACCGCCTGCCGGAGCGGCTCAAGATCAAGATCGTGGTACTTGTATCGGCCCTCTCGTCGGGTACGCAGCAGCCCTGCCGCTTCCAGTACCTCCAGGTGCTGCGACACGGCTTGCCGGCTGAGGTTGACCTGATGCCGCATGGTCAACCGGCTGCACAACTCGAACAACGTCTGACCATCCCGATCACGCAGCTCGTCGATGATCAATCGACGTACCGGTGCGGACAGGGCATGGAACACGTCATCCATCACCCCGAACAATAGGCAAGTCAAAGCTTGCATGTCAACCCGTCAGGTGCCCGCGCTCGGGTCTGAGCACGGGCACGCGTGGAGAGTTCAGCCTTGCGGGTAAGCGATGAAGGCGAATCGCGAGCTGTCCGGCGACCAACTGTTCACATTGATGGTTCCCTGACCACCGAAGACCGGATACCGCTGTCGGGTGTCGGTCCAGTCATCGGTCGCGACCAGGCGGACCTCGACATCGAGGTCGGCCGGGTGACCGAGCGTCCCCGCCGGGAACGAGATGTACGCGGCCCAGTTGCCGTCCGGCGACAGGTGCGGGAACCAGTCGACTCCGTCGCTGACCAGCAACTGTTCGACCTCGCCACCCTGATCCGCCAGCCGCGCCAACTGAGCATGCCCCGGTGCCGTGGTGAACAGCTCGGTGTTGAAGTAGATCCATCGGCCGTCGGGTGACCACTCCGGACCATCCAGATGCCGATCGCCGGCCGGCGGATGACTGATCCGGCCGTCCTGCTCCCGGATCGCCAGCCGACCCGGCCGGGAGAAGTCGTCGATCTCGACGTAGGCAAGGCGTGTCCCGTCCGGCGACACCCCGTGCAGGAAGTGCCAGTTGCCGTCCGCGGGTGTCATCCGGGTGACGGCCCCGCCGTCGAGCCGTCCGCGGTAGATGTGCCGGTCGCTTGCCGACAGGTAGACGTGCTCGCCGTCGGGATCGAGGACGTGATCATTGTTGACCGGCGGCAGTCCTGAGAAGTCGATCGGCACGAGTCCACCCTCGCCGGTCGGCGCCAGGGTCCAGACCGTGCCGTTGCCGTTCACGATCAGCCGACGGCCGTCCAGCGACCAGTTCGGCGCCTCGATCAAGATCTCGTCGGTATCGAACACGAGCTCCGGCTGAGCAAGCGTGGGCCCACCGATCCAGACCTGTGACCGCTGCCCCGCTGCGAGAGTTCGGTAATCGGGCACGGTTCTCCTTCGAACAGGCATCGGACGACCCGGTTGCAAGAAGGATCAAGCTACCGGCCGATAAGAATGCAGCCCCAGTTGGGGTGAAACAGCCTGTAGCGGCGAGTCGACTCCGACTGCGGTCGCATTCTTATCGCGCGAACCGGGCCAAGAGACAGCAGAGCCCGGGTGATCCACCGTTCAGGGCGGATCACCCGGGCACGTTGGCCGCGATTCAGAATCGCGGCATCAGATCGTCAGCCAAAAGCTCAGATCGCGCGGATGTTCGAGGCCTGCAGGCCCTTGGGACCCTGGGTGGTCTCGAACTCCACCTGCTGGTTCTCCTCGAGAGACTTGAAGCCGGAGCCCTGAATCTCGGAGAAGTGAGCGAAGACGTCCTTGCTCCCGTCATCGGGAGTAATGAAGCCGTAGCCCTTTTCGGAGTTGAACCACTTGACGGTTCCTGTTGCCATGATCATTCCTTCTGTGTTGCTCCCCAGCCCGTGCTTCGGACCGGGTCCCGACGCGCATTCCGGACGCGCCAAGTCTGTTGGGTGGGCAGTCAGTTTCTGCCCAACTGCGATGCGACCGGACACGCGAACGGATCGCGTGCGGCCAGACCGACTCGGTTCAGGTAGCTCACCACACTGCCGTACGACGATGCCAGTGACACCTCGGTATATGGAACATCAAGTTCCTGACAATGCTGGCGGACCAGCAGCCGAGCCTTGGCCAGATGCGGTCGCGGCATCGACGGGAAGAGGTGATGCTCGACCTGATAGTTCAGGCCGCCCATCAGCACGGTGGGCCAGAACCGGCCGGCGATATTGCGCGAGGTCCGTACCTGCCGACTGAAGAAGTCGATCTTGACGTCCCGCGGGATGATGGGCATGCCCTTGTGGTTCGGCGCGAAGCTGGCGCCCATGTAGAGGCCGAAGATCGCCAGCTGGACACCGAGGAACGCAAACGCCATGCCGACCGGCAGCACCCAGAACACCGCGCCCAGGTAGAGCGCGAACCGTCCGGCGAGCATGCCGATCTCGACGAAGCGGCCCTTCGTCGGCTTCTCACCGCGGGTGACCAGCGACTTGACCGAGGCGAAGTGCAGGTTCAGCCCTTCCAAGATCAACATCGGGAAGAACAGGTAACCCTGCTTGCGTGCGATCATCGCCCGCAGTCCGGTCCTCGGAGCAGCCTTCTCCTCGTAGAAGGCCAGCGCCTCGCCCTCGATGTCAGGATCCTTGCCGATCCGATTCGGGTTGGCGTGATGCCGGCTGTGCTTGTTCATCCACCAGGAGTAGCTGATGCCGACGAACGCCGTGCCGAGGATCCGGCCGTACCGGTCGTTGGTGGTGCCCTTGGCGAAGATCTGCCGATGCGCCGCCTCATGTGCCAGGAAGGCGAACTGCGTGAAGATGATGCCCAACGCACCGGCGATCAGCAACTGCAGCCACGAATGCCCGAGCAGGAAGAAACCGGTGACGGCGCCGCACAGTGCGACCATCAGCATCCCGAAGACCAAGTAGTAGAAGCGCCGGGTCCGCCCGAGCAGCCCCTGTTCGCGCACCCGGCGGGACAGGTCTGTGTAGCTGCTGGTGAGTTTCTGGTTCGCAAGACGGCGTTGTGCGGCATCGATGAGATGCAGTTCAGTCACGAGCGGCCTTCCGGGATAGACATATTCCCAGTCCTCGGCACCCGTGAGCGCTATATCGTGGGTTGTTGCACGGCCAGCCTAGCGGGTCAACTGGCCTTCAGCGAAGTACGACCGCACATTCCGTTGCAGTCGGATCGGTCAACCCGCCCGCCGCGCCGCGCTGACGGCTCGCACGGTCGCCACGATCACACCGGTAACCAACGACACAACCGCGATCCCCAGCATCACCAGATACGGCATCACGCTGCCGGACAACAGCACCGAGGCGATCAACGCCACGATGCCGATGACGCCGGCAACCGTCATCGGGCCGACCGCGGCCCGATGACCGCTCTGCCAGGCCTGCTCCGAGCGAAGCAGTGGGCGTAGCCGGAAGCCGATCATCGGGTTCGGGCCGATGGTCCCGTTCGCCAGCAAGCGGCTGATCGCGATCAACCCCACCATCGCCGCTGTCAGCAGCGTCGCTGTCACGATCGCCGATGTCAGGCCCGGTCCGCTCACACTGCTCCTTCGTTGCCGTCAAGAGGGTCCGTCCGCACCTACGCATTGCGGACACCCGATGATTGTCCCCCAGCCGGCCGGATAGATTTGTGCCGTCCCTCAGCCGCCGAACAGCTTGGAGTCTGTCGTGTCCGATCCCACCCCCGAGGCACTTGCCGCCAAGGCTTCGGAGTCCTACCGCGCCGCGCTGTCGGTGATCGAGACGGTGGAGCCGCGGATTGCCGGTGCGATCCGGTCCGAGCTCGCCGATCAGCGGGACTCGCTGAAGTTGATCGCCTCCGAGAACTACGCCTCCCCCGCCGTGCTGTTGACGATGGGGAACTGGCTCAGTGACAAGTACGCCGAGGGCACCATCGGCCACCGGTTCTACGCCGGTTGTCAGAATGTCGACACGGTTGAGGCGGTGGCCGCCGAGCACGCCCGCGAGCTCTTCGGCGCCGAATACGCCTACGCCCAGCCGCACTCCGGCATCGACGCCAACCTGGTCGCCTTCTGGTCGATCCTGGCCCACCGGGTCGAGACACCGGCGCTGGCCGAGCACGGCGTGAAGAGTGTCTACGACCTGTCCGAGGAGGACTGGGAGACGCTGCGCAAGCGCTTCGGCGAGCAGCGTGCGATCGGCATGTCGCTGGATGCGGGCGGTCACCTCACCCACGGTTTCCGGCCGAACATCTCCGGCAAGATGTTCCATCAGCGGTCCTACGGCACCGATCCACAGACGCAGCTGCTGGATTACGACGAGGTCGCCCGGATGGCCCGCGAGTTCAAGCCGCTGGTGCTGATCGCCGGCTACTCCGCCTACCCGCGGCGGATCAACTTCGCCAAGATGGCCGAGATCGCGCACGAGGTCGGCGCGACCCTGATGGTCGACATGGCCCATTTCGCCGGGCTGGTGGCCGGCAAGGTCTTCACCGGCGACGAGGATCCGGTGCCGCACGCAGACATCGTCACCACTACCACCCACAAGTCGCTGCGTGGTCCGCGCGGCGGGCTGGTGCTGGCCAAGGAGGAGTACGCCGCCGACGTCGACCGCGGCTGCCCGATGGTCCTCGGTGGTCCGCTCTCGCACGTCATGGCAGCCAAGGCGGTCGCTTTGGCCGAGGCACGGCGACCCGAATTCCAGACCTACGCGCGCAACGTCGCCGACAACGCCCAGGCACTGGCCGACGGCTTCGGCAAGCGCGGTGCCACGCTGGTCACCGGCGGCACCGACAACCACATCGTGTTGCTGGATGTCTCCGGTTACGGCTTGACCGGCCGGCAGGCCGAATCGGCGCTGCTCGACTCCGGCATCGTCACCAACCGGAACGCCGTGCCGAACGATCCGAACGGCGCCTGGTACACCTCCGGGGTCCGCCTCGGCACCCCGGCCCTGACCTCCCGCGGGTTCGGCCCGGACGAGTTCGACCGGGTGGCCGAGCTGATCGTCGGAGTCCTCAGCAAGACCACTCCGACCACCACCAAGTCGGGCGCCCCGGGAAAGGCGAAGTACTCGATCTCCGACGGTGTCGCGGAGGCGACGCACAAGGCGGCTGAAGAGTTGCTGGGAAATCACCCTCTTTATCCCGGCCTGGAAGTCTGAGCCCTGGTTCGTCTCCCGAGCACACCTACACTGACGGGCGTGCTCGGGATCAAGATCGCGTCGGCTTCGGCCGCAGTGGCCGCCATGGTCGGCCTGGCGGGTTGTTCCAACACCAGCTTGACCACCGAAGACGCGTACAAGATCGGTTGCCCGGCCATCGATGCCACCGCAGCCAGCGGTTCGGTGGCCAACGATGTTGCGGTGTCGACGCTGCGCGAGGTCCGTGATCGTGCGCATCCGTCCCAGGAGACGAAGCGCTGGTTGAATGCAGCCATTGATCTGCTGAACACCGACCATCCCAGCGATGCGTCGAAGCAGACGAAGAAGATGATCATCGACGGCTGCAAGCGCAACGGCTATCCGCTGCAGAATCTCAAGTGACGTTACGCATGATCAACAACGTCTCGACCGTTCATCGGTGAGCGGCTCGGCCCAACCTGCTGGCTGACCGCCTGATCGCGCGAGGACTCTGCTCCTGCACCCCGGTCGGTAGGTTATGGGGGCATGTCGTTCCCAGCTCTGTTCAACGTGGTGATTCTGGCTGCGATCGCTGTTGCCGGCACGCTGCTCGGCGTGGCCGCGGTCAATGTGATCCTGCGGGTCCGGCGGGAGCGATGGCCAGAGATCTGGCACGGCTGGGCGCGGCTGCGCCGCCCGTTCAGCCTGGCGCTCGGCTCGGTGCTGCTCTGGATCATCGTCCATACCGCCCTGCCCAAGGGTGACTGGGAGGACTTCGTCCGTCAGGTCACCCTGATGCTGGCGATCGCGGCCGTGGTCTGGCTCGCGGCAACCATCGTGCTGTACGCGTTGACGCTGAGCGAGATGCGGCTGCTCGAGCGGTACAGCGTCGACCGCGACCGCCGCCGCGCACAGACCAGATTCCGGCTGACTCGCCGGTTGATCACCGTCGGCTTCGTGATCGTCGGGATCGGGATGGTATTGCTGACCTTCCCGGCGGTGAACGTCCTCGGCGCCGGGGTGCTGGCTTCGGCCGGCGTGTTGAGCGTTGTCTTCGGCATTGCCGCCCAGTCCAGCCTGGGCAATGTCTTCGCCGGGATCCAGTTGGCGTTCTCCGACGCAATCCGGCTCGGCGACCTGGTGGTCGTCGAGGACGAGTCGGGTCGGATCGAGGACATCACCCTGACCTACATTGTGGTGCGGATCTGGGATGAGCGGCGGCTGATCCTGCCGTCCACGTACTTCATCACCACACCGTTCACGAATTCGACCCGGACCGGCACCGAGATCAACGGCACGGTGCTCTTCGAGCTCGACTGGCGGGTCGACATCGACGGGATGCGGGCACGGCTCGACGAGCTGTTGCGCGACACTCCGCTGTGGGACGGCCGGTCGAAATCATTGCTGGTGACCGACTCCACGGGCGACCGGCTGACCGTACGGATCGTTGCCTCGGCCGGGGACTCCGGCGACCTGTTCGACCTGCAGTGCATGATCCGGGAGGACCTGGTCCGGTGGGTGCGGGAACACAATCCCGACGGACTGCCGGTGCAACGCGTTGCGATCCGCGATCGCCAGGGTGGCCAGTTGGCTATCCCCGGTCAACCGACGGATGATCATCCGTCGGTTGACTCCACACCGAAGGCTACCGACGGATGATCATCGGCTGACTCGCGAACGCCCGCGAGTCACTCAGCAGCACCTCGCAGGGTGGCGTTCTGCTGGGCGACCAGTGCCAGTCGCATGGTCTCGAAGGTGTGCTCCTGCGGAGCAGCGGTCTCGGTGCGATCGCGGACGTCGTTCGCCACGTCTGCGTAATAGGTCAGCTCGACATCGGAGGAATCGATGTACTGGGTGCCTTCTTGATCAACGAGGAAAAGGTGGTTGCCGCCCTCGCGACCGGCGATGTCGACGTACTTGCGCATCTCGATGTAGCCCTCGGTGCCCAAGATCATCAACCGGCCGTCACCCCAGGTCGGCAGCCCCTGCGGGGTGTACCAGTCGACCCGGATGTATCCCTGCGCGTTGTCGCTGCGGAGCAGGATCTCGCCGAAGTCCTGCAATCCGGGAGTGTCCGGATTGGCGAAGTTGCCGACGGTACTGCTGACCACCTCGCCCTTGGTCGAGTCGGTGAACCAGAGGAACTGATCGATCTGGTGGGATGCGATGTCGGCCAGGATGCCGCCGTAGCGAGCCTTGTCGTAGAACCACTCCGGTCGGCCGGCGCCGCCGGCCAGGTGGGCACGATCGCCGATCCGGTGCGGACCGAGCCCGAGCGTCTGCACCACCTTGCCGATCCGGCCCTGGCGGACCAGTTCACCGGCCTTGGAGACGCAGCGGACGCCGAACCGCTCGGAGAAGGTGACTGACCAGAAGCGACCGGTCTCGGCCACCGTCTTCTTGATCTCGTCGAGTTGATCAAGGCTGGTGCACCCGGGCTTGTCGGTGACCACATCCTTGCCCGCCTTCATCGCCTGGACAGCGATCGGGCCGCGACGATCCGGCACGGCTGCGGTGGTGATCAGATCGATCCCCTCGGCCTCGATCAGGTCGTTGGGATTCTCGAACACGCGAGCATCCGGATACCGCTCCCGGACCTGGCGGGCGACCGATGCTTCGGGATCATCGGTAGCCAGGCCGACCAGTTCACAACCTGCATCGAGCAGGCCGGAGATCTGACCGAAGATGTGAGCGTGATCAAGTCCGACCGCGGCAAAGCGGACAGGCTGGGGGGTCATCATCGTCCTTTCACCAAGTGTGTACGGCGGTTCGCCGATCAGACGCGGGCGGAGCCCGCGGACGTGCGCGCCCAGTCTGCCGACGATTGCGTCGGGTTCCTACCGGTTGCACTGTATTGCCAGATCGAATCCAACTGCAAACGTTTGCGACTAGGGTGCTGGTTGAGATGCAGGCAGCCAGGAAGGAGCGAGTGATGGAACGCGGACACGCGACGATCCATGACGTCGCTGCTGCGGTCGGGGTGTCCCCGGCCACCGTGTCGCGTGCGTTGTCCCGTCCCCAGATGGTGGCCGCGGCAACCGTCGAACGCGTCCGGCAGGCGGCCGACGAGCTCGGCTACTCCCCCAGCCCACAGGCACGCTGGCTGCTCACCGGACGGTCGAACGCCTTCACGTTGGTGCTGCCCGACATCACCAACCCGTTCTTCTTCGACCTGATCCGGGGCGCCCAGCACGAAGCGGCCCGTTCCGGTTACACCCAGGTGCTGGTGGACACCGAGGAGTCAGCGGAGCAAGAGCGCAGCCACCTGGTCGCCGCCCGCAACGCCTCCGACGGCGCAGTGCTCGGCGGCTCCCGACTGCCGAACGCGGCGCTCGGTGAGCTTGCCGCGAAATTTCCGCTGGTGTTGGTGAATCGCCAGGCCCGGGGGGTGCCGAGTGTGGTGATCGACACCCTGCCGGCGCTGACCGAGGCTGTTGATCTGCTGGCCCGGTTGGGACATCGGCGGATCGCCTACCTGGGTGGCCCCGAGACAGCATGGTTCGACTCCCGCCGTTGGCAGGCGATCCAGGCAGCAGCCGATGATCATGGAATGACCTGCCGGCGATTGGGTACGCATCCGCCGACCCGGGCGGCCGGCAAGGCGGCGGCCGAGGAGGTGGCAGCGGCGCAGGAGACCGCGGTGATCACCTACAACGATCTGCAGGCCCTCGGTCTGCTGCACGGCCTGGAAGAGCTCGGCGTCTCGGTACCGGCGGAGGTCAGCATCGTCGGCTGCGACGACATCTTCGGAGCCGACCTGACCAAGCCCGCCCTGACCACCGTCTCCGGGGCGGCCGAGCAGGCCGGCGAACTCGCCACCCGGGCCCTGGTCGAGCGGCTCCGTACCGGCAAGGCTCCGCGACGGCTGACCCAGGTCGTACCGGCGCAGTTGATCATCCGCAACTCCACCGGCGCGGCCCGCAGCTCCCGACAGGTCAGGCGAGGGTGAGCGTGGCCCAGGACAGCGGCGGCAGCTCGACGCTCAGGGTGCCGTTGTTGATCTTGTACGAGGTCAGCTCGCGCAGGCCGACTCGTTCTTGATCATCCTTGGTGTTGGCGGCCAACCGGTCGGAATCGGCCAGCACCCGGGCATCCTGGACACTCACACCCGAGCGCCCGGCAAGATCGATCTCCACCGTGCTCGGACCTTCATGATCACGATTGACCAGGAAGACGCTGGTGGAGCCGGTGTCCTGATCATGGGTGGCGGCGGCGTCGATGCTGTTGACCGCACCGTACTTGGCGGTCTGGTGGGTGTCGGAATCGATCCGCACCCGCAGCGCGGATCCGGTCGCCCGCCGGGCCGTCTCGGCAAACGGGAAGAAAGTGGTCTGCCGCCACACGTCACCGCCGGGCTCGGTCATGATCGGCGCGATCACGTTCACCAGTTGGGCAAGACTGGCGGCCTTGACCCGATCGGCGTGGTTGAGCAACGAGATCAGCAGGTTGCCGACGACCACCGCATCGGTGACGTTGTAGACATCCTCCAGGATCCGCGGCGCCTTCGGCCAGTTGTCGATGCCCCGAATGGCGTTCTTCTCCGCATCCCGGCGCAGGTACCAGACATTCCACTCGTCGAAGGAGATGTTGATCTTCTTGTCGTTCTTCAACTCCGCGCCGACACCGTCGGCAACCGCGATCACCGACTCGATGAAGCGATCCATGTCGACGCCCGAGGCCAGGAAGCTGTCAAGATCATCCGCGCCCTCCTCGTAGTAGGCGTGGCAGGAGATGAAGTCGACGTCGTCGTAGGTGTGCCGGAGCACGGTGTGCTCCCAGGACCCGAAGGTCGGCATCGCCCGGCTGGAACTGCCACAGGCGACCAGCTCCACCGACGGATCCAGTTGGCGCATGGCCTTGGCGGTCTGGGAGGCGAGCTTGCCGTAGTCGTCGGCGCTGCGGTGGCCGAGCTGCCACGGTCCGTCCATCTCGTTGCCCAGGCACCACATCGTGATCTTGAACGGATCCGTTGCCCCGTTGGCGATCCGCTGATCGGCCAGCGCAGATCCGGACGACACGTTGCTGTACTCGAGCAGGTCCAGCGCCTCCAACACACCCCGGGTGCCGAGATTGATCGCCAGCATCGGCTCGACCCCGGCCTGCTTCGCCCAGGCGGCGAATTCATGCAGCCCGACCTCGTTGGTCTCGGTCGAGTGCCAGGCAAGATCAAGTCGGGTCGGCCGCTGATCGCGCGGACCGACGCCGTCCTCCCAGCGATAGCCCGAGACGAAGTTGCCGCCGGGATAGCGGATCGTGCTCACGCCGAGCTCACGGACAAGATCAAGTACGTCGGCCCGGAAGCCGTCGGCGTCGGCGTGTGGGTGGCCCGGCTCGTAGATGCCGTCGTACACACAGCGGCCGAGATGCTCGACGAAGGAACCGAACAAGCGGCGGTCGACTTCACCGACCTCGAATGCGGGATCGATCGCCATGCGTGCGCGCGCCATCTCTGCTCCTCTTGTCCGAATCGTCGGCAACCGGGATCGGGTCGTCCAGGAGAGCATCCCGCCAGCTGCCCGGGACACGCTAGTACATCGTTGTAACCATCGCATCCTTCGGGCAGACATCGCATCCTTCGGGCAGACATCGGATCCTTCGGGTTGCGCGGACTGCCAGGAGACACGATGAGTGCACGATCGCAAGCCAGGAAAGCCATTCGGGACCGATTCCAACACCTTGCGCCGCAGATGACCTTGTTGCACGAACAGGTCGCCAGGGAGGTCGGCCGGTCCGCAGTGGCGTTACAGGCATTGCACCTGATCGATCCGCACGACGGTCCGATCTCGCCAACCGAGCTCAGCGAGCAGAGTGGTCTGCCACGCAGCACCATCGCCAGGGTGCTGGCCCGACTGGAGGACGACGGCTACCTGTCTCGCACCACAGTGCCCGGAGACGGGCGACGAGCGTTGATCGACTCGACTGCCACGGCCCGGGTGATCGGCGAGCATTTCGACCTGTACGCCGACGCCTTCCGACGGACCGATCGCGGCTTCAGCGGCGCCGAGTTGGAGACCGTCTCCCGCTACTGGGAGTCACTGCTGGACAATATCGAGCGACATGGTCGGCCGACCGCGAAGGATTGACGTGGCTGTTTCACATCTGTTCGACCTGACCGGACGGACCGCAATGATCACCGGCGGCGGCCGCGGACTGGGCCGCGGCATGACCGAAGGGCTGCTGGGCGCCGGCGCCGACGTGATCACAGTCCAGCGCGGGGACGTACCGGACGACCTACGGCAGCACGCGAGCGAGCTCGGGCGCACGCTGTCGACCGTGACCGCCGACCTCGGTGATCGCGAGCTTCTGCCGGAGCGGATCGGCAGCGTGCTGGCCGGGCAGCGGGTGGACATCTTGATCAACAACGCCGGACTGCAGTATCGCGAGGATGCCGTCGACTTCTCGTTGGAGGCGTTCGATCGGGTGCTCGACGTAAATCTCCGGGCCGCGTTCCAGCTCAGCCAGCTGGTCGCCCGTCCGATGCTCGAGCGCGGCCACGGCAAGATCATCAACATCGCTTCGATGGTCAGCTTCTCCGGTGGCTACCGGGTGCCGGCCTATGCCGCCAGCAAGGGCGCGATCGCTCAACTGACCAAGGCCTGTTGCAACGAATGGGCGGCCGGCGGGGTGAATGTGAACGCGATCGCTCCGGGCTACATGGACACCGAGATGAACACCGCCCTGATCGCCGACGAGCAGCGCAACCGCGAGATCACCGCCCGGATCCCGGCCGGTCGTTGGGGCACACCCGCCGACCTGGCCGGCGCCGCCGTCTTCCTGGCCTCTCCGGCCAGTGACTACCTGCACGGCGCGATCATCCCGGTCGACGGCGGTTGGCTCGCCCGCTGACCCGGGCGGCCGGCAGCCCGCTTCCGCCGTAGCCGATACTGACCCAGTGACTGCCGAGCAGCTGACCTACGAAGAGGTTGTCGAATTCCTCGCCGGACAACCCGGCGAGCCGACAGACGTCGAGCCGCTGACCGGCGGCGCCTGGTCGTCGGCGTGGGCGTACCGGGCCGGTGGCGAGGAGCTCGTGGTGCGCTTCGGCCAGCAATTGGCGTGGTACG
>DATCVL010000145.1:0-4286 GCA_036566865.1 Microlunatus sp. | reverse complement strand
TTCCTGGCCGAGCAGGGCTACGCCTACCGCATCCTCGACGCCGCCGATGCGGTCTGAACCTGTCGTCGAGGACGCGGAGACCAGGCCCTCGCCGACCCGGCGGCAACCAGATTCAGGCCGTCAGCGGCAGCTGACTGCCTCGCCGGTAGGCTCCGGGCGCGACGTTGTACGCGGCCCGAAAGGCGCGGCTGAAGCTGGCATGATCACGAAAGCCCAGCGGGCAGCGATCCGATGTACCGGGACGTCCAGCAGTGCCGGATCGGCGAGATCGCGACGGATCCGCTCCAGCCGACGTTCCCGGATCGACGCCGCGAGCGTCCAGCCTTGCCCCTGGCAGAGACGATGCAGATAGCTGACGGAGATGTGATGTGCGGCAGCGATCATGTTCGGAGACAGGTCCGGGTCCGACAGATGTCGCTGCACAAACGCTTCGATACCCAGCAGCAGTCCCCGCCGGCCCGACGCCCCTGGCAGGTCCGGCTCATGATCAAGTTGGCTCGCCAACGTCGCCGCCATCAGGTCGGTGATCACCGGACCCAACCTGGTCAGGTCCGAGAGCCGATAGGACGCGGCATCGGTCATCAGCCGGGTCAACGTTTCCACCAGCAGACCGGAGATCCCGGCCCGCCCGGAGATCCGAACTCCGAGCACCGGCTCGATCCGGGCGGCCGGCGGAAGCATCGCCGAGGGCAGCTGCGCACGCAACAGGGTCGTCGGCTCGTCGAGTCGTACGTCGAACGGGTGCGAGCTGTCGTAGAGCGCGAGTTCACCCGGCCCGAGCGACGTCCTGCGCCCCTGCTGAGCAAGATCAACTCGGCCGCGTATCGGCAACAGCACGGCCGACAGCTCGGGATCGCTCTCCATGATCAACTTGCGGTTCCGGACGATGCGAGCCGGAGAGGAGGTCAGCTCGACCAGTTCCACCGTCCCGAGGTCCAGACATCTGGCCGTGGCGCGGAACGAATTCGGACGTGCTGCGTGCACCCGCATCGGGTGGGCGCTGGTCGCCTGCAGTCCGTCGAACCGGGCCAGTCGGTCGCCTGCAGAGAAGTCGTCGCTGTCGAAGATGGTCTTGATCATGATCGCCCCGCATGGGTTTCATCGGTGTCGGTTCGAGGATCGCGACAACCTGATTAACCCGGCTATCCATCTGTAAGCAAGCGCATTTCTGCTCTGGGCAGACCAGGACCTGCAGCCCAGGAGCCGCTGACGCCGCCGTCAGCCGCAGGTCTGCTCGCCCAGATCCGCCGGATCCACGATCGGGCGCATGCCGGATGCGGCGTCGCTCTGGCTGACCGGTGCGTTGTACCAGGCGCCGGTCATCGCGATCCTGCCTCCGGTCCCGAAGGCGCCGATCGGCAACGGATACTCACTCCCCGATGCCGCGCCGAACCGGTCGATGTCCAGCAGAGCGTCCGCCGGGGCCTTGGTGGTGACCAGCGCGTCGCCCTGGCCGTTGGCCGCGGTGTCGGTGGTCGCGGTCGCCAGCGCAGGCACCACACCGTTGGCGGGGATCAGTAATCCTCGGGTGTCCTCGGCGATCGGGAAGCCGATCTTGCCGCGTACACCGACGGTTGCCTTGCTCGCCTTGGCCAGGCCGATCGCGGTGCCGGTGCCGTTGTCCTCGCCGTTGTAGGCAAGCTCTGTGTGACCGAGTCTCTCGCCGGCCTGGGTGTACGTCGTCGGCTTCCAGCAGATGCCCGAATCGTAGCCACCGCCCAGCGACTCGGCGGTCAGCGCCCGGTCCGGTTTGTCCAGCAACCCGACCACCCAGCTCGTCTCACTCGGGTCGTCCACGTAGCCGTTGATGCCGACCAGTCCGGCGTCGTACCCGTGGGCCGGCAGCTTGGCCACGGCGGAGTCGATCTTGCTCGAATCCTCGCCGGCAAAGAGCCGGACCGGAGTGTTGCCGGCCATGGTGATCTCGTACGACGCCTTGCCTGACGCCGATCCCTGGTCGTCCTTGACGGTCCGATACCTGGTCTGGAACCGAAGTTGATCATGGTCGGCACTGGTACTGATCTTGCTGCCGGTGGCGACGATGCCCAGGTCGGCCGGTTTGCCGTCGACGGCGCCGATCAAATGGGCGGCGACGATCTTGTCCTTGCCCACCGTGCAGGAGAATTCGGCCACTGCGTACTGCTTCCCGGCCAGGGTGATCTCGCGGTTGCCGGTCAGCTTCGCCGTGCTGTGATCGCCGTCGAACGCCGGGGTCTGATTCGCCTGTTTGCCGTTCTTCAGCTGGACCGGAGCGGCCGGCAGTTCCCAACCGCAGCCACCGAGGTAACGGAAGTTGGCGAGATCGACCTCGCCGATCCGTACGTCACCGGGCACGGCGCGGGATGGAGTCGCGCTCGGCGCGGAGCTCGACGGTGCCGGGCTCGTCCGCGCCGGGCCCGACGGTCCCGGGCTGTCCGGGGTCGGCGACTGCTGGGCCGGACCGCCGGAGCTGCACCCGGTGAGGGCAACGGCGGCGATCATGACCAGGGCTGCGGTCCGCGGGGGCCGAATCACGCGGTCACTGTAACGGCCCGGCGCCCCGGCGCCGGCATCCCGCCGGAGGTCAGGACGCCAGCCGGGTGCGGCGGATGATGGTGGGTTCGGTGTCCTCGTCGACATCGGCGGACAGCAGCTCGACCGCGGGAGTCGGCTCCAGCCAGTCGTAGTTCTTCGGGCTGCTGGAGGCGAGGAACCAACGGCCGGTGTAGTAGGCGAAGACGACAAAGCTGATCGTCGCGGCGAACAGCAGCGGCCAGACCGCGGCACCGAGGATTCCGGTCGGCCAGCCAGCGCGGTTCTGTTCGAAGGCGGCCCACCAGACGGCGATGTGCAGACCGCCGAAGAAGACCCAGCAGGTGGCAGCGAGCCGGGCGCGCCGACGAAGCCGCCGACGGTGGAGCACCCGGTCCAGGAGCGGATTGGCGGCGCCGGGCATCACGCCACCTCAATCACAGGAGTCACAGGCGAAACTTTAGGCACATAGGCCACGCAGGCGAGGGACGACGACACGGCCGATTCCAAGCTGTGATCAAGCCGGTCCGGCCGGGGCGGGCTCGATCAGCCTCTGCTCGGCGTCGGTCTCCCGGACCGCGGCGTCGGTCGCGCAGGGACATCGGGCCGAAACTGCCCAGCCGATCCAGGCTCAGCTCACACCGGCCGAGTCGACTCCTCGGTGACCAGACCAAGATCAACTGGCCAACTTTCGGCGTCATCTGCCAGCGCCAGCAACTGCAGCAGTTGCTTCGGCCAGATCCATTCGCGGCTGGCGGTGAGATCCTCGGGGGTCCACCAACGATGCTCGACCATGGTGATCTTCTCCTCCTCGGTGAAGGCGGAGCTGTCCACGACGAAAGGCTCGGCCCGCAGCACGAAGAAGGCCTCGTCCTGGTCCAACACCTGATCGGAGTAGCCGTGCTGGACCCGCCGCCGGGCAACCGGCCCGATCAGCCGGGGCTCGGTGATCTGCAGTCCGGTTTCCTCGGCCAACTCACGGACCGCCGCTTGCCGCTCGCTCTCGCCGGGGTCGATGCCCCCGCCGGGCGTCACCCACCAGCGCAGGTCCGGGAATCCCGGATCGGTGTCGCAGAACAACAGGATCCGATCGTCCGGATCGGCGATGATCACCCGAGATGCGGTACGCCGCCGCCAGAGTCGATCGGCGGGATCGTCGGGAATCACGAACGGGCGCGGCGGCGTACTCATGGGGTCAGATTAATCAGCGGCCGGCGACTGTCACCCGCGTGCCCTACTGTCGTCAGAGCTTCCTCAACTCCCTTGACCTCAAGCAGGGTCGAGGTCGAACAGTGGTGCAGACCGCGACGATCAGCCATGGAGAGGTGCCGCCGTGAGGTCCAATGAAGGCGTGACGTCCAATGAAGGCTTGTGGCCCGCACTGCGCACCGGCCACGGGCGTACCTTCCTGCACGTGTTGGTCAGCACCGTCGTCGTCGCGGTGGTCAACTTCACGGTCTGGTTCGCGATCACGTTCTTCGTCTACCTGCAAACCCGTTCGGTGCTGGCGACCGGCATGCTGTCCGGCATCTTCTTGCTGGCAGTCGCATCGACCGGCATCTGGTTCGGCAGCCTGGTCGATCATCACAGCAAGAAGTTGATCATGCAGGTCTCGGCGTTGTTCTCGCTGGGGATGTATGTGCTGGCCTTCGTGATCTATCTACTGGCACCCGACGGCGCCTTCACCCAGACCGACAACCCGTGGCTGTGGGCCCTGGTGTTGACCTTGTTGATCGGCGTGATCGGCGGGAATCTCCGCACCATCACCCTGCCGA
>DATCVL010000144.1:0-1617 GCA_036566865.1 Microlunatus sp. | reverse complement strand
CGCTTGCGCGCCGACGGACCGGCCATCGTCTCGGACGCGGAGATGTGGGTCGACCCCGATGTCTGGCAGCGGGTCCACGACCTCGTCCGGGAGGCGAGCGGTCTGCTTCACGACAACGCTCGTCCGCCGCGTACGGAGGGCACGATCCACGTGAACCTGACCGCTTCCGCCTTCGTGATGGGTGAGGGTCAGTGAGCATCAAGGAGAGCCTCTTCGTCCTCAAGGACCGCGACTTCGGGTGGTTCTTCGCGTCGCGGTTCGTGAACATGGCCGGCACCTCGATGTCGCACATCGCGCTGGCCTTCGCGGTGCTGGAGGTCACCGACTCGGCGTCGGCGCTGGGTGCCGTCGTGGCGGCACACACCATCCCGATGGTCATCTTCCTGCTGGTCGGAGGCGTGATCGCAGACCGGTTCCCGCGGCGGCTGGTCCTGCAGATCTCGAACCTGTCCTCGGCGCTCACCCAGGCTGTGGCCGCCGGGCTGATCATCACCGGCAGCGCCGAGATCTGGATGCTGATCGTCCTCGAAGCGGTCAACGGCACCATGTCGGCGATGGCGTACCCGGCGATGCAGGGCATGGTGCCTCAGCTGGTGGCGAAGAAGGACCTGCAGCCGGCCAACCTGCTGCTGTCGATGTCGCGAGGCGCGCTGACGATCCTCGGGCCGTCGACCGCGGCCGTCCTGGTCGTCGGGGTCGGTGCCGGCTGGGCGCTGGCGATCGATGCGCTGACCTGGCTCCTCGCCGCGATCTTCCTGCTTCCGGTCCGGATCCCGCGCCGCGACAAGACGGGCCCGAAGACGTCGGCCTTCGCCGACCTGGTCGAGGGCTGGACTTACGTCCGTTCCACCACCTGGCTGTGGGTCGTCGTGCTCGCCTTCATGGTGATCAACACGATGTGGTCGGGCGGGATGCAGGTGCTGGGGCCGGCGTACGCCAAATCCTCTTCGCTGGGGGTCCAGGGCTGGGGGCTGGGCAACTCGGCCCAGGCCATCGGGATCCTGGTCATGACGTTCGTGCTGATGCGGCTGACCCTCCGGTATCCGCTGCGTGCCGGGATGCTCGGCGTCACGCTGATGGGGCTGCCGTTCATCGCGCTCGGTCTGTGGCCGGAGACCGTGCCTTTCGTCATCGCGATGGCCGTCGCCGGCGCCGGGATCGAGATCTTCAGCCTCGGCTGGAACCTCGCGATGATGGAGAACGTGCCCGAGGAGATGCAGTCGCGGGCGTGGTCGTACGACATGCTCGGGTCCTACATCGCGATGCCGATCGGACAGCTGATGTACGGGCCGTTGGGGGAGTCTTTCGGGACACGACCGGTGTTCCTGGCGAGCGGTGTTCTCTGTGTCTTGATCTGTCTTGCCACGGTTGCGGTGCCTTCCGTGGCTAGGCTGCAACGCGTCGAGCAACCTGCTACCGAGGAACGTGCGCATGAGCCGCTTCGGGACTGATCAGTCGCAGCGGAAGCGCTCGGGATCGTCGAGAGCGCTCGATGCCTGATCCAGGAGGTCGCCGGTGTCGTTGCCGTCGAGCACCTGGTCCATCGGCCAGTCCCCAGCCTGGTGGAGCACATCCTCGGCCTGCGTCACGCGTTCTTGGTCGCCGGCCTCGCGGGCG
>DATCVL010000143.1:0-4201 GCA_036566865.1 Microlunatus sp. | reverse complement strand
CGCATCCCAGTTCGCCAAGCGTTACGGGGCTGGCGAGAGCATCCGTAAGATCGCCGAGGACTCCGGACGTTCATTCGGTTTCGTGCACGGCGTTCTGGCGGAAGCCGGCGTCGCACTGCGCGGCCGCGGTGGGGCAACCCGTGGTGCGAAGAAGGCGGCGGCCAAGAAGGCTCCGGCCAAGAAGACCGCAGCGAAGAAGGCTCCGGCCAAGAAGACTGCAGCCAAGAAGGCTCCGGCCAAGAAGACTGCAGCGAAGAAGGCTCCGGCCAAGAAGACCGCAGCGAAGAAGGCTCCGGCCAAGAAGACCGCAGCCAAGAAGGCTCCGGCCAAGAAGACCGCAGCCAAGAAGGCTCCGGCCAAGAAGACCGCAGCCAAGAAGGCGCCCGCCAAGAAGACCGCTCGGCGGCGTTGATCAACTCGATCTCGGCGTAGATCGCCGCAGATACCTACGAGGGCCTGGACACCGGACACGGTGGCTGGGCCCTCGTCGTGTGTACGAGTCCTCTCCGACCCGGGTAGGTTCGGTGCGGTTTCAGCAGAGGTGGTGAGATGACCGGATGAGCATGCGAGGTGCCGCGGGCTTCGGCATGGGGCGAATGTCCCGCAACGATCGTGAGGTGCTGTCACACCGGTTGAAGAAGGGTCTGCTCCGGCGGGTGATCAGATTCGGCAGCAGATATCGCTGGCAGGTGCTGGCACTGTTGGTGGTGGTGATCGTCGATGCCGCCATCGGGGTTGCCCCGCCGCTGTTGTTCAAGGAGATCATCGATGACGGCGTGCTGGGCAAGGACTACGGCCTGGTCGTGACCTTGGCGATCGTGGTGGCGTTGTTGGCAGTTGCCGACGCCGGGCTGTCGGTGCTGCAACGCTGGTTCTCCTCCCGGGTCGGCGAAGGGTTGATCTACGACCTACGGACCCAGGTGTACGACCATGTGCAACGGATGCCGCTGGCATTCTTCAGTCGTACCCAGACCGGCAAGCTGGTGTCCCGACTGAACTCCGACGTGATCGGCGCCCAGCAAGCCTTCACCTCCACCATGATCACCGTGGTATCGAGCTCGATCACCTTGATCACCACGCTGGTAGCGATGTTGCTGCTGAGCTGGCAGCTCACTCTGGCAGCCCTGGTGCTGCTGCCGATCTTCCTCATTCCGGCCCGGATCATGGGCCGGAAGCTGGCCGGCCTGACCCGCGAACAGATGCAGTACAACGGCGAGCTCGCGGAGACGATGACCGAGCGGTTCGGCGTCAGCGGAGCGCTGCTGGTGAAGCTGTTCGGACGTTCCGACGACGAGCACGCCACCTTCGCAGGCAGGGCCGGCGCGGTTCGCGACGTCTCGGTCAAGATCGCGATGAACGGCCGGCTGTTCGTGACCGCGCTCACCCTGGTTGCGGCGTTGGCCACGGCCCTGGTGTACGGGGTCGGTGGCGTGATCGCGATCGGTGGCGCGCTGAGCGTCGGGACGTTGACCGCGCTGGCCGGTCTGCTCACCCGGCTCTACGGCCCGCTCACCCAGCTCACCAACGTCCGCATCGATGTGATGACCGCGCTGGTCAGCTTCGAGCGGGTGTTCGAGGTGCTGGACCTGGAACCGATGATCACCGATCGTAGGGACGCCCGGTCCTACACCGGCCCGGCGACGGTCGAGTTCAGCCACGTCGCATTCACCTATCCGCGGGCCGACGAGGTGTCGCTGGCCAGCCTGGAGCTGGTCGCGACGACCGAACAACGACCGGACAACCCGGTCTTGTACGACGTCGATTTCCGTGCCGAGGCAGGGCAGACGGTGGCGTTGGTCGGACCCTCCGGTGCCGGCAAGACGACGATCACCCATCTGGTCGCCCGGCTCTACGACGCATCGTCCGGGACCATCCGGGTCGGCGACACCGACGTCCGGGAGCTCAGCCTGCACTCCCTCCATCGGGCCGTCGGCTATGTCACCCAGGACGCACATCTCTTCCACGACACGATCAAGAACAATCTCGTCTACGCCCGACCCGCGGCTGCCGACGACGAGCTGTGGCGGGCGCTGGATGCTGCCCAGGTCGGTGATCTTGTCCGACAGTTGCCGGACGGACTCGACACCGTGGTGGGGGAGCGGGGCTATCGCCTGTCCGGCGGCGAGAGGCAACGGCTGGCGATCGCTCGGATGCTGCTGAAGGCTCCGCCGATCGTGGTGCTGGACGAGGCCACCGCGCATCTGGACTCGGAGTCCGAGGTCGCGGTTCAGCGGGCACTGGATCTGGCCATGGAGGGCCGCACGAGTCTGGTGATCGCGCACCGGCTCTCCACAGTGCGCAACGCCGACCAGATCCTGGTTGTCGATCATGGCCGGATCATCGAGTCCGGAACGCATGATCAACTGCTGGCGGCCGGCGGTCTCTACGCCGAGCTCTACCGGACCCAGTTCCGGGCCGAGGACAGTCCGTCGACGCTCAAGCCGGCTGCGGGTTGAGCGGCTCAGCAGAGCGGAGCGTTGTCGTCGAAATCGACGGCGACGTAGACGATCACTTCGGTGTGCTGCTTGACACCCAGCAGGCAGAACGGTCTGGTCCCATGGACCGCGTACATCGGTGTGCCACGATCGAGGCCGGTCGCGGTGCCGTCCGGCCACGGTCCGGGCGCGACCCGGTTGCCCTCTGTCGACGAAGGGTCGGCCAGGCTACAGCCGATCGTTGTGACCGGCCGGCCGAGCCGAATCTCGGCGGGCACGGCGGAGCCGTACCGGCCCTCGTCCCTTACGTACGTGCGTTGCTGCCAGACCACCATGTCGGCGTAGTCGTCGAGCGCGTCGCTCGTCCCGGGCAACACTGCAGGACAGCCCGCCTTCACCACAGCCGGAGGACCGGTCTGGGGGTTCCGGTCTTTCAGCGTGACCCAGACGCCGATCGCGAGCCCCACCGCCAGACAACCCGCCAGCACCACGAGGACAACAGGGCGTTCTCGCGATCGACCTTCCATGCAGGCAGTTTCGCGCAACCGGCCGTGCGATGCCTGCGACGTGACGCTTTCGCAACCGATCGGCGGAGCTACTCCCCGAGCTCGGTGTGCAACGCCTCGCTGAGGTTGGCGAGATCCAGCAGTTCGCGGGCGCTGTAGCTGTCCAGGGTGTCGACGGCGTCGTGGCCGTCGGCGATCCAGTGCGCGATCACCCGGATCGCGTCCGAGCCGGCGTGGGCGGTGAGGAGTTCCGGCAGCACGGCGCGTTCGGCTGCGGTCAACGGGCGCTCGGCGTCGTAGGCGGTGATCAGCTCGAGCACCCGATCGAGCTCGACCCGGCGATCTTGGTCCTTACCGAAGTTGCTCACCAGCGCGCCCAGTTCGTAGGCCAGGAAGGTCTGGGCACTGTCGTCGAAGTCCAGCAGCGCAACAATCTCGCCGTCCTCGAGCAGCAGATTGGGCGGTCGGATGTCGTTGTGGATCAGTCCGGAGGGCAGGTCGTCCGGCCGGCTGTAGACCTGGGCCAGTCGTTCTCTGACCTGGGCCATCGGCGTGATCAATTCGGCGAACAACCGGTGCCCGGCCAGGTCACTGTCCAGGAATGCGGCGATCTGTCGCCACGGATCGCGGCTGGGTGCTCGTCGACCGGTCAGTGCCTTGCCGGCGAGGGTGGTGTGCATCCTCGCGGCCAGTCGGGCAGCTCGCTCGGCGAGCCGCCGGTCCAGCGAGCCGTAACCGCCCGATCGCTCCTGCGGATGATCACCGCGGATGAACGGGAACAAGGCCGCCGGGGTGCCGTCGATCGGCTCCCAGAGTCGGCGCCTATGGTCGGTCTCGGCACCCGGGATCGGCGCCGGCGTGGGGAATCCGGCTCGGCCCAGTTGATCAACGGCCGACAATTCACAGTCCAGTTCCGCTGCGTCGCTGGTACGCAGGTAATGCCGCAGGACCCAGGCGCCGTTGCCGGTCCGGACCAGCCAGTTGTCGTTGATCTCGCCGCCGTCCAACCGCCGCAGCGTGGCACCGGTCGGGTCGACGCCGCGTGCGCGCAGAAACCGCTGCCACTGCCGGTCCAAGATCACGGGCAGGGAGTCTGGCAAGCCGTGCTCGGGATGTCCATGCGTTATCCAGCCCACGACGCGGGTCCAGCTCAGCGGGCCGGGTCGGCAGCCACCTCGATCCTGCCGGCGGCGGCCGCCGCCTGCAGTTCCTCGAAGTCGCGTTGGGACTTGTCCGCGTACGCCTCGGAGAAGTCGACGA
>DATCVL010000142.1:0-17947 GCA_036566865.1 Microlunatus sp. | reverse complement strand
GCTGTCACACGAATCCGATCAGCGGATCGAACTCGAACTCCGCGGTGTCAGCTACACCCTCGGGGTCGGCCGGATCGGCCCGGACCGGCACCGGGTCACCGTGGTCAACGGCACCGAGACCCACTCGGTGGTCGCCCACCTGGATCGGATCGACGAGGTGCACAGCCGACTGCGGATCGGCGATCAGCGCTACCGGCTGGTCACCGCGGGGCACGGACCGACCCGCCTGGTCGAGGTGTACGGCGTGGCCCACCGAATCACCCGCGATGAGGGCGGCGTACTGCGCGCACCCAGCCCGGCACTGGTGGTGGCCACCCCGGTCGCGGTCGGCGACGAGGTCGAGGCCGGTGCTCGGGTGGTCGTGCTCGAGTCGATGAAGATGGAGACGGCGATCACGGCTCCGACCGCCGGCCGGCTGAAGGAGTTGTTGGTCCGGACCGGCACTCAGGTGGAGGCCGGCGAGGCGCTGGCCCGGCTGGAGCCGACCGGCGATGAGCCCGTCGCCGAGCAGGCTGCAGGCGGCGTGGTCGACCTGCCCGCCGACCCGACCAGGCAACTCGATCTGGCCGGGCGGGCGTCGCTGGTGTTGAGCGTGTTGCGGGATCTGGTGCTCGGCTACGACGTACGTCCGGAGCGCACCAGCCGCCTGCTCGAGGTCTACCTTGAGGGCCGGGACGCGTTGGCGAAGACCGGCGTTGACGTGCTCGCCGAGGAAATGGCGCTGGTCGAGCTCTTCACCGACATCGCCGAGCTCACCCGCAATCGGCCGGGCGACGAGGAGCTCCGTACCGAGCTACGGGTGCACAGCTCCCGCGAACATTTCCACACCTACCTCCGCACGCTGGATCTCGAGCGCGGCGGCCTGCCGGACCATTTCCGCGACAAGCTCGCCCGGGTGCTGGCGCACTACGGCGTGACCGAGCTGGAAGAGCGCACGCCGGAGCTGGAGGCGGCGCTCTTCCGGATCTTCCTGGCCCAGCAGAGCAGCTCCGATGTCGACGTCATCGTCGGCATCCTGCAGCGCTGGCACACCCTGCCGGCTCCGGCCGAGGCGGTCGCCTGGGAGGCCCGGGCGCTGCTGGAGCGGATGGTGCGGGCAACCCAGCGGCGGGTGCCGGCGATCGGAGACCTGGCCCGTTCGATCCGGTTCGGCTGGTTCGACCAACCGCAGGTCGACGGTCAGCGGCGGCTGGTGCTCAGCCAGGTCGCCGGCGAGGTCGCGGCGCTGAGCGATCCGAATGCCACTGATCGGGCGGCCCGGATCGATGCGCTGACCGAGATCCCCGAGCAGCTGGTCGGGTTCCTCCGGGATCGACTCCTCGCCGCCGGCGGGCCCGATCAAACCGGCGGCGTACCGGAGCACGAGCCGTTGTTGGAGGTGCTGCTGCGGCGGCACTACCTGGAGTACGACCTGCACGACCTGGCGGTGATCGACCGCCGCGAACCGGCCTCCACCGGGAGCCGTCCGGTGGTGCGCGCGGAGTATCTGAGCCAGGAGCACGGCCCGACCCGGGTCGTCTCGACCATCGGCAGCTACCACGAGCTCGCTCCGGGCGGGCCGATCGGGACGGCGATCGCGGCCGAGCAACCGAGTGATCATGCAACGGTCAGCGAGCTCTACCTGCGCTGGGCCGAGCCGCCGCGTGATCGCGATGCGGTCTCGGCGGAGTTGAATCGGGTGCTGTCCGGGCAGCCGTTCGTGACTGCCTCGGCACGGGTCACGATCGCGGTCTGCGCCGACGACGCCGAACCGGTCGGCTACTACACCTTCCGCCCGGACGACAGCGATCCCGACCGGACCGGCGGTCTGGTCGAGGACGTGCTGCTGCGCGACATGCATCCGATGGTCTGGCGTCGACTGAACCTGTGGCGGCTGCGCGACTTCGAGGTGACCCGGCTGGACGCCCCGTCCGATGTCCTGCTGTACGAGTGTGTGGCGCACTCCAACCCGGACGACCGACGGCTGGTCGCGGCGGCGCAGGTACGCCAACTGGCGGCGGTCCGGTCCGAGGACGGCCGGCTGCTGGACCTTCCGCATGCCGAACGCGCCGTCGAGAACTGCCTGGAGGCGATCCGCCGGGTCCGCACCGCGCGCGGCAAGGCAGGTTCGAAACTCGAGATGAACCACGTCTGGATCACGGTCTGGCCGCCGATCCGGGCCGAGCTCGAGCAACTCGCCGCGCTGCAGGACAAGATCACCCCGCTCAGTGACGGCACCGGCATCGAGGAGGTGCTGGCTCAGGGTCGGGTGATCGACGACAACGACCAGATCCATCAGATCGCGATCCGGTTCCGGGCCCGTCCCGACGGTGGCACTGCCGCTGACGTGATCGCGCCGCCGACCAAGCCCCTGCGGCCGTTGGACGATTACCAGACCAAGGTCCGTCGATCCCGTCGCCGGGGCATGGTCTACCCGTACGAGCTGGCGGCGTCGCTGACCCGCGGCGGCAGCGTGGTCGAGTACGACCTGGACGAGACCGGCGTGCTGGTCCCGGTCGATCGGCCGCGGGGACGCAACAGCGCCGGCATGATCGTGGCCGCGGTCACCACGCCCACGTCGCTGTACCCGCAGGGCATCACCCGGGTGGTGTTGTGCGGCGATCCGACCAAGTCGCTGGGTGCGCTGTCCGAAGCCGAGTGCAGCAGGGTGATCGCCGCGCTCGATCTGGCCGAACAGATGGCGGTCCCGGTCGAGTGGTACGCGATCTCCTCCGGCGCCCGGGTGTCGATGACCAGCGGCACCGAGAACATGGACTGGGTGGCGGCCGCGTTGAAGCGGATCGTCGAGTTCACCCAGGACGGCGGCGAGATCAACGTCGTGGTCGCCGGCATCAACGTCGGGGCGCAGCCGTACTGGAACGCCGAAGCGACGATGTTGATGCACACCAAGGGAATCCTGGTGATGACGCCGGACAGTGCGATGGTGCTGACCGGCAAGCAGACTCTGGACTTCGCCGGCAGCGTCTCGGCCGAGGACAACTTCGGTATCGGCGGCTACGACCGGATCATGGGTCCGAACGGGCAGGCACAGTACTGGGCGGCCGATCTGGCCGGAGCGCTGGACATCGTGCTCGCCCACTACGAGCACAGCTACATCGTTCCGGGTGAGCGGGCGCCGCGTCGCGCGTCCACCGAGGATCCGGTCGACCGCGACATCAGCTCCTACCCGCATCCAGGCGGCGACTTCGCGACCGTCGGCGAGGTCTTCTCCGCCGAGCACAATCCCGATCGCAAACGCCCGTTCGACATCCGTACGGTGATGCGCGCGGTCGCCGATGCCGATCACCAGCTGCTGGAGCGCTGGGCCGGAATGGCCGACGCCGAGACCGCGGTCGTGGTGGACACCCGGCTCGGTGGAAACGCGGTCTGCCTGATCGGGATCGAGTCCAAGCCCGTCCCCCGGGCCGGCTTCCCGCCATCGGACGGCCCGGACACCTACACCGCGGGCACCTTGTTCCCACAGTCGTCGAAGAAGGTCGCCCGAGCAATCAACGCCGCCTCCGGCAATCGTCCGGTGGTCATCCTGGCCAACCTGTCCGGCTTCGACGGATCGCCCGAGTCGATGCGTAACCTGCAGCTGGAGTACGGCGCCGAGATCGGCCGCGCGATGGTCAACTTCGACGGCCCGATCGTGTTCTGCGTGATCTCGCGCTATCACGGCGGAGCCTTCGTGGTCTTCTCCAAGCGGCTCAATCCGCGGCTCACCGTGCTCGCGGTCGAGGGATCGTACGCCTCGGTGCTCGGTGGTGCACCGGCTGCCGCGGTCGTCTTCGCGTCCGAGGTCGCCAAGCGTGCCGCGGCCGATCCGAGGATCGCCGAGCTGGAGCAGCGGATCGCCGGCGGGCCTCGAGATCAACGCGGTGCGTTGGCGATCGAGCTGGCCGACCTACGGGCCGCGGCCCGGGCCGAGAAGATCTCCGAACTCGCAGCCGAATTCGACGGCGTACACAACATCCAGCGCGCGGTCGAGGTCGGGTCGGTGGACGAGGTGATCGCCGCCGCCGAGATCCGGCCCAAGATCATTTCCGCGATCGAGCGCGGCCTGGCCGATCCGTCCAGCTGATCCGCTGATCAGCAACGAGAAGATCACCCGTCGGCGACACCCGAGCACCGGCAGCAACCGTCGCCGCGCCGAGCTCTCGGCGCGGACTTCAGTTCAGGCAAAGGCAGAACGGATGCCCGGCAGGATCGAGGAACACCCGGAAGCTGGTGCCGGGTTGATGATCATGTTTGGTGCCGCCCAACTCCAGCACCGCCTTCTCGGCCTGATCGAGATCATCGACCACGACGTCGAGATGCATCTGCTGCGGCACCTGCTGGCCCGGCCAGTCCGGAGGGGTATAGCCCTCGACCTGCTGGAACGAGAGGCATTGCCCATTGTCGGCGCGGATGTCGATCCAGTCGTCGCCCGGTTCGATCTTCCAGTCCAACATCGTGGCGTAGAAGGTGGCGAGAGCGTCGGGATCGGGACAGTCGAGGACGGTGGTCGGATAACGTGCGATAGCCATGATCGGCAGGCTAGGGCAGGATGCGGACGGTACGCGTCCGGAACCGATCCAACGGCGCTCGCCCAATCGATCTTGCGCTCGACGTTTCGCCGTTCCACGGTGATGCGGACCATGTCGCCGCGGCGTGCCGGCAGCTGGCGGCCGGGTGAGTGACGGAAGTTGATCGTCCGGTCGTGATCATGGTTCGCCGTTCGTCTGATCTTCAACCTTTCGCCGCCTATGATCAGGCGTTCTGAATTTGCGCCGACCACCCGAAAGGCTGTTCATGTCACGACCTTCCCGCCTTCGTGCGTTCATCACTGCACTGGCCACCGCGCTGGCTGCCGTCGTTGCCACCTTGGGCCTGTCCACTGTCTCCGCCCCGACCGCTGATGCCGCAACCTGCTTCAATACCACGTTGCGCTACGGCAGCCGCGGCAGTTGCGTCAAGGCACTCCAGGACCGACTTGGTGCACTCAGCGTCGACGGCTCGTACGGTTCGGCCACCCGCAGCCGGGTGAAGGCATTCCAGGCGGACACCGGGCTCACCGTCGACGGCATCACCGGCCCGAAGACCTGGAAGAAGCTGCGGGCATACGGCAAGGCGCTGGGCTGGAAGTCCGGAGCCACCTTCTATCTGTGCAAGGTGAACGGGAGCTACCTCCGCTACTCCGTCTGGAACAACACCGGCAAGACGATCGCCTGGAAGTTCAAGACCAGCAGCACCCTCTACCACAACGGCATGGACGGCATCCGGACCAACAAGGTCACCCGGTATCAGAGCTTCTACAACACCGCGACCAGCACCCAGTACGGCAAGTACTTCGGTGTCTGGCTGGGCAAGACCGACCACTACACGCTGAACTACAACGTTCGGGACTACAAGCGCAGCTCGCTGCCGACCTGCGTCTAGCACAACCACCCGCACCCCTCAGGTGCGTGAACACCGACCGGCCCGAGCCGCGATACGTCGCGACGCGGGCCGGTATCGGTGTCGGTGCCGAATTGCCGTTGATCAGGAAGTGTGGCCGGCCGGCCACAACACCGCCTTGATGGCCTCCCGAGTGTCCATCGCCCGATAGGCCTCGGCCGCATCTTCCAACGGGAGTTGAAGATCGAAGACCTTGCCGGGCTCGATGCTCCCGCTCCAGACCCGCTCCAGCAGATCGGGCAGATACTGCGGAACCGAGGCCGGACCGCCCTTCACGCCGACGTTGCGGAAGAACATCTCCTGCGCCGGCAACTCCACCCCATGCGGTACGCCGACACAACCGACCACTCCGCCGGGCCGGACGGAACGGATCGACTGCTTCATCGACTCGTCCGTGCCGACCGCCTCGCAGACCGCGTCGGCGCCGACCCCGCCGGTCAGTTCCATGATCATCTTCACCCCGTCGTCGCCGCGTTCGGCGACGATGTCGGTGGCGCCGAAGTCCCGCGCAAGCCGCTGCCGATCCGCGTGCCGGCTCATCGCAATGATCTTGCTCGCGCCCAGTTCGCGGGCGGCCAACACCGCCGACAAGCCAACCGCCCCGTCGCCGACCACCGCGACCGTTGAGCCCGGGCGAACGCCGGCGGCGACGGCCGCGTGCCAGCCGGTGCTCATCACGTCGGACAGCGTCAGCAGGCTGGGGATCATCGCCGGGTCCGGCTGCTCCGGGGTGGCGAACAGGGTGCCGTCGGCGTGCGGGATCCGGATGTATTCGGACTGGCAGCCGTCGAATCCACTGCGGTTGTCGCAGGAGTAGTGGAAGCCGGCCCGGCAGTGCGGGCAGGTCCCGTCGGAGGAGTAGAAGCCGCCGATCACGAATTGGCCGGGTTTGATCTTGTCGACCTGGTCGCCGACCTCCTCGACGATTCCGACGTACTCGTGCCCGATCGGACGCGGTTCGGTGACCCGGTCCACTCCGCGATAGGGCCACAGATCGGACCCGCAGACGCAGGCCGCGACCGTGCGGATGATTGCGTCGGTGGGCTGGGTGATCTTCGGATCATCGCGGTCCTCGACCCGGACGTCACCGGCCCCGTACAGAATCGTGCCACGCATGGGCTTGCACCTGACTTCCTGATTCAGCGCCCTCGGGCGCTCGCCCCGGCTGGCGGCTCGGAACGTGTTGATCTTGTTGTCGCGGTCGAGATTAGGGCAGGTCCGACCCGAGCCGGGAGGCCCCGCCGTTACCCCGTACGGCAGGGCCCGGCTGCGGTCGGGGGTAACGACAGGGCCTGTTTCGCCGGCGACTTCTGCGTAGGTTGGTGGCCATGGCTGAGTTGGACCATCGGGCCGAGATCCGCGAATTCCTGCGGAGTCGGCGAGCGCGGATCACCCCGGAGCAGGCGGGGCTGCCGGCGTACGGCGGTAATCGTCGGGTCGCCGGGCTGCGGCGAGAAGAGGTCGCGATGCTGGCCGGCGTCTCGGTCGACTACTACGTACGGATGGAGCGTGGGAGTCTGAGCGGCACCTCGGAGAGTGTGTTGGACGCGCTCGCCCGTGCACTGCAACTCGACGACGCCGAGCAGGAGCATCTGCTTGCGCTGGCCCGGGAGAGCAACCATTCCGCCCGATCCCGGCAGCGGACTGCGATGCCGAACAGCATTCGCCCGGCGATCCAGCAGGTGCTGGACGCGATCACCGACGCACCTGCCTGGGTTCGCAACGGCCGACATGACCTGATCGCGATGAATCCGCTCGGCCGTGCCCTCTACGCTCCGGTGCTCGCGGTTCCGCGCCGACCGGCGAACGCGATCCGATTCATCTACCTCGACCCGGCGGCCCGGGACTTCTTCATGGACTGGGAAACGATGGCCCGTAACGCTGCGGCAGCGCTTCGGTTGCAGGCCGGTCAGACCCCGCACGACAAGGCGTTGATCGAATTGGTCGGCGAGCTCAGCACGCAAAGTGAACTGTTCCGGCAGCACTGGGCATCGCACGACGTCCGCTTCCACCGTTCCGGGCGCAAGCGGCTACGACATCCGGTGGTCGGTGAACTCGATCTCAGCTACGAGTCGATGGACTTCCCGACCGATCCGGGGATGCGGCTCAACGTCTACACCGCGGCCGCCGGCACTCCGGCCGCGGACGGCCTGAAGTTACTCGCATCCTGGGCGGCCACCGAAGAGGCGGCAGCGCTGACCGAACAACCCGCAACGAAGAACTGAAGGAGATTCCCTTGCACACAAGGACTTTGGGACAGGGCCTGAGCGTATCGGCGATCGGGCTCGGCTGTATGGGGATGTCGCAGAGCTACGGTCCGAACCCCGGTGATCGCGACGACATGATCGGCGTCATCCGCTATGCGGTCGACCACGGCGTGACCTTCTTCGACACCGCCGAGGTGTACGGCCCGTACGTCAACGAGGAGCTGGTCGGCGAGGCACTCGCGCCGATCCGCGATCAGGTGGTGATCGCGACCAAGTTCGGCTGGAACATCGCCGACGGCCGGATGCAGGGAGTGAACTCCCGCCCGGAACAGATCAAGGCCGTTGCCGACGCGTCACTGAAGCGACTGCGTATCGACGTGATCGATCTCTTCTACCAGCATCGCGTCGACCCGGACGTACCGATCGAAGACGTCGCGGGCGCCGTCGGGGAACTGGTGCAGGCCGGCAAGGTCCGCCACTTCGGCCTGTCCGAGGCCGGCGCCGACACCATCCGGAGGGCCCACGCCGTCCATCCGGTGACGGCCGTGCAGAGCGAATACTCCTTGTGGACCAGAGATCCGGAGCCGGACGTACTGCCGACCTGCGCCGAGCTCGGAGTCGGCTTCGTGCCGTTCAGCCCGCTGGGCAAGGGATTCCTGACCGGTACGGTTGATCAGTCCACCCAATTCACCGAAGGGGACATCCGTACCCGGGTGCCGCGCTTCACCGTCGACAATCGGGTCGCCAACGAGTCGTTGATCACCCAGGTACGTCAGTTGGCCGAACAGAAGCAGACCACCCCGGGTCAGATCGCCCTGGCCTGGCTGCTCGCTCAGCAGTCGTGGATCGTCCCGATCCCCGGCACCCGGCGACGTGAGCGGGTCGACGAGAACGTCGCTGCCACTCAGGTGGCGCTGTCGGCCGACGAAGTTGCTGATCTTGATGCACTGGCCGGCCGAATCGGCGTACACGGTGATCGGTACAACGAGGCCGGCATGAAGATGGTCGGTCTCTGACCGGCCACGTTGTTGATCTTGGACTGCGGTTGATCGTGGTCCGCAGTTGATCATGGAGCCGAAGTCGATCTTGGAAGGAATGGCGTGATGGATCTCGATCCCCGTCGTCCGACGATCAAGAACCCGCCCGAGCAGTTCACCGGCGATGTCTGGTTGGACCCGGTCGCGTCACCCCGAGCAGAGGGTCAGCGGATGACCGTGGCGAAGGTACGGTTCGCGCCAGGAGCCCGGACCGCCTGGCATTCGCACGCCCGCGGTCAGACCCTGCACATCACCTTCGGCATTGCCTGGGTGCAATCGCGAGGCGGCGAGAAGATCGAGGCCCATCCCGGCCAGACCCTCTACTGCCCGCCGGGCGAGGAGCACTGGCACGGGGCCGCGCCGGACTCCTTCATGGAACACCTGGCGATGCTCGACAACGCCGACGACCCGACCGCAACCACCACCTGGCTCGAACACGTCACCGACGACGACTACCTCGGCTGATCACCGGATCCTCGGACTCTGAGGTGGTGGCGCACCCGGAGCCCGAGGATTCGACCGATTGCGGCCCCCCCGGTTGCGGATCCGGTGAACGTGTCGTACCTTCGTTTCTCGTATACGAAGTACGGAAACCGGAGGCACGAGGGTGAGCCCATCCGCAACAGGGAGCGCCGCGGATCAGTCCCGCAAGTTGGTCGTCCCGCCCAGCCTTGCCGAGCTGGCCACCGACCAACTCCAGGACATGATCTTCAGTGGCGAGTACCTGCCCGGCGATCGGCTGGTCGAGGATCGGCTGGCCGAGCGTATGGGCGTTTCCCGTCCGCCGCTGCGCGAGGCGCTGAAGAACCTCGAGCACAACGGTCTCCTCCAGCGATTGCCGCGCGGCGGCACCGCCGTCCGCTCGCTCAGCCATCACGACGTGTACGAGATCTACACGCTGCGGGAGGACCTCGAGAACCTGGCCATCCGGCTCGCGCTCCCCACTCCCGACCCGGATCGGCTGCAGCAGTCCCGGGCAGCCCTGGCCGACATGCGCAAGGCGGCCGAGCTGACCGATGAGGCAGCGATGACCCGGTGCGGTCTGGAGTTCCACATCCGTCTGGTTGCTCTGGCCGGCCACCGACGGGTTGAGCAGACCTACCGCTCGATGGCACTGCAGATGCAGCTGTGCATGGTGATGAACAACGACGCCCGGCGTGACCTGGAGGATCTCCACGAACACGTCGATCGCCACCAACACATCCTCGACGTGATCGAGACCGGCGACGTCGGTGCCGCGATTGCGGCCCTCCGCGACCACGGTCACGACACCTTCCTGCTCGACGTTGTCGATCGTCTGGACGGCGCGACGGACGCATCGGTCGCGTGGTTCGAGGCACTTCGACACCGCCACACGACCGGCTGAGCCGAGGGATCGATGACTGGCAGCTGAACCCCTCCGACGGCTGAGTGGCCCCGGACGACAACCACAACACGAACCGAATCCACCCATGACCAGACCGGCGGGATCGCCGGACCTGGGTTTGCTGCGCCCATGAGCGGCCGGCACACCCCTGACACCTTCATCGATTGGAGCCCCCGTGCCCGCCAAACCCCGCATCGCCCTCACCTTCGGTGACCCGTCGGGAGTGGGTCCCGAACTCGCCGCGAAACTGCTGGCAGACCCCGGAGCGAGAGACGAAGCCGACATCCTCGTGGTGGCCGGCCCGGATGAGATCCTGCGCGCGGCCGAGCAGGCCGGGGTCGAACTGACCGTCACCGAGGATCCACAGGACGGGCACCCGACGCTGGCCGATCCGCACCGCTCCCAGCCGCTGCCCGGCGCGATCGGGGTCGCCGGGCGCGAAGCCGGCGAGTGGGCGCTGGCGGGCCTTCGACACGCGTTGAGCCTGGCCTCCGACGGTCGGGCCGACGCCATCTGCTTCACCCCGCTGAACAAGACCTCGCTGCATCTGGCCGGGATGACCGAGGAGGACGAACTGCGCTGGTTCGCCAAGACGCTCGGCTACACCGGCCGGACCTCGGAATTCAACGTGCTGGACGGCCTGTGGACCGGCCGGGTCACCTCGCACATCGCGCTGGCCGAGGTGCCCGCGCGGATCACGGCGGACGCCGTCGCCGAGACGATCGCCCTGCTCGATCGGGCCCTGCGCGGCTCCGGCGTCACCGCTCCGCGGATCGCCGTCGCGGCGCTGAACCCGCACGCCGGGGAGAACGGCAACTTCGGCCGCCAGGAGATCGAGGAGATCGCGCCCGGTGTCGAGCTCGCACGGGGCAACGGCCTGACCGCCGACGGACCGTTCCCGTCCGACACCGTCTTCCTGAAGGCCAGGGCCGGTCTGTACGACGGCGTGGTCACCATGTACCACGACCAGGGCCAGATCGCGATGAAGATGATGGGCTTCGATCGCGGCGTCACCGTCCAGGGCGGCCTGCCGATTCCGATCACCACGCCCGCCCACGGGACCGCCTTCGACATCGTCGGTCAGCAGAAGGCCGATCTCGGCGCGACCCGGAACGCCTTCGGACTGGCCGTCCGCCTGGCCCAGCAGAACCACTGACCAACCCGGTCGCCGAGCCGGCATCGCCGGCCCTCGGCGGCCGCCATTCATCGCCTTTCCTTCTTTGTGACAAGGGAGTCCCGTTGTCCACCTCACCCAGCACAGCCGACCACCGGCCCACCCGCGGCGGCACGCCGCGCCGCTCGTCGGTCCGTATCCGCGTCTTCGCCGTCCTGTTCGCGTTGATCTTGATCAACTTCTTGGACCGGACCGCGCTGACCGTCGCCCTGCCGTACATCGGCAAGGACATCACCATCACACCGCAAGTCAAGGGCTGGATCCTCGGCGCCTTCTTCTGGACCTACTTGATCTTCCAGATCCCCGGCGGTTGGCTGCTCGACCGGTTCGGTCCGCGCAAGATCATCGGCATCGTCGGAACAGCCTGGGGCTTGGTGGAACTGGCCACCGGCTTCGTCACCGGAGCCTTTGCCCTGTTGCTGTTCCGGCTCGGTCTCGGCGCCTTCGAGGCACCGGTCTACCCGGCCGGGGCGAAGGTCAACAGTGCCTGGCTGCCGGCCAAGGAACGGGCCCGCGGCGCCACCATCCTGGATGCCGCGTCGCCGTTGGGAGCGGCCTTCGGCGGGCTGCTGGTGACCTTCCTGATCGGCGTCTTCGGCAGCTGGCGATGGGCGTTCTTCGCCACCGGCGCCCTGACGGTGCTGGCCGCGTTGGCCTGCTTCGCCTACCTGCGGGACCGCCCCGAGCAGCACCCGAAGGTGTCGGACTCGGAGCTCGACCACATTCGCAGTGATCAACAAGAGGTCGCCGAGGAGACCAGCCCGCTGCCCCGGATGAGCGACTACCTCCGCTCGCGGTCCTTCTGGGGCATGATGATCGGCCGGCTGGGCTGGGCGTTCGCCTGGTGGGGAATCATCTCCTGGACGCCGTCGTATCTGGTCGACGCACTGCACTTCGACCTGGCCCAGGTCGGTTGGGGAACGTTCTTCGTCTACGGCATGGGCTTTGTGGGCGAGGTGCTGTCCGGCTTCCTGACCGACTACCTCCGCCGTCGAACCGGTCGACTCAACCTGGTGACCAAGATCATGTTGGTCGGATCCGGTGCGGCCGGAGCGGTCGCGATCTTCTTGATTCCGCTGACCAGTAACGGATATCTCGCACTGGTAGCGCTGGGCGTCGCGGTCTTCTTCATCCTGTTCGGCGGGATCTACTGGGCCGTACCGGCTTGGCTGGCACAGCGTCGACAGGTCGGCACCGTCGGCGGCGTGATGAACGTGGCCTCGGCTGCCGGCGGCGCACTCGCGCCGGTCGTGATGGGGTACGCGATCGCCGCCGCGGCGGGCAGCTATGCCGGCGCCTTCCTCTTCCTCGCCGGTGCGGCCGTGATCTATCTGATCGGATCACTGTTGATCGACTTCGAGAAGCCGCTCGCCGGCAGCACCGGCACCGTACGCGTCGGCACCGAGGAGCTCTGAGGACCGTGTCCCGGTACGACGGCCCGATCATCGACGCGCACCAGCACTTCTGGCGTCCCGGCAACGGCCGGATCCCGTGGTTGCGACCGGAGGCCGAGATCGACTTCCGGTACGGCGACTACCGCTCGATCAAACGCGACTACCTGCCACCCGACCTGCTCGCCGACGCTGCCGGCCTGAACATCATCGGCACCGTGTGGATGGAGACCGAGTGGGACCGGGACGACCCGGTCGGAGAGATCCGCGATCTGCTCCGCACCCGGGACCGGTACGGGCTGCCGGACGCTGCCGTCGCCCATGCGGTGCTCCGCGACCCGCAGGTCGACGAGACCCTGCAGTCGCTGGTGCAGACGACTGATCTGGTCAAGGCCGTCCGCAACAAACCCGGCCAGTCACCCACTTCACAGCAAGCGCATTCCTTGCCCACGTTGATGAGCGACCTGCAGTGGCAGCGCGGTTATGCCCGGCTGCAGGAGTACGGACTGGGCTTCGAACTGCAGACCGCATGGTGGCACCTGGACGAGGCGTTGACGCTGGTGCGGACCTATCCGGAGATCCCGATCATGATCAACCACGCCGCCCTGCCGGCTGACCGCAGCGCCGAAGGTATCGCCGGTTGGTCGGCCGCGCTGCGTCGGATCGCGACCGCCGAGCAGGTCTCGATCAAGGTCTCCGGGATCGGTCTGCCGGGTCGGCCGTGGACGGTCGAGGACAACCGGATCATCGTCGAGACCATCGCCGAGATCTTCGGTCCGCAACGCATGCTGTTCGCCAGCAACTTCCCCGTCGACAGCCTGATCGGCAGCTACCGCGACATCTACGACGGCTTCCTGACGATCACCGCGGGCTGGTCTGCCGACGAGCAGCGGGCGGCGTTCCTGAACAACGCCATCCGCTGCTACCGACTCGATCCCGCCATCGCACGGCGCACCGCGCCTGATCCGCGCGCCCTGATCCGCTGAACCTGGAGTGATTTTGAAGATCAACTTGGACACCTCTGCACCGCTGGTCGATCTGTCGATGCCGATCGAACCGCACTGGCGATTCGCGCCGGAGATCAGCTACACCGAGTCCGAGACCGCCGGCTGTGCGTTCCACTCGACCCGGTTCTCGATGGGAGCTCACGCGTTCACCCATGTCGACGCCCCGTGGCACATCGACGACGACGCGGACGCGCTCGACACCGGCCACCTGTCCCGGTTGTGGGGGGTGGCAACGGTCTGCGACGTCGCCGCGATCGGTCCGGACCGCCCGATCACTGCTGATCACCTGGCCCAGAACACACCGCCGCTGACCCCGGGCAGCATCCTGCTGCTGAGGAGTCGACATGCCGAACGCTTCCCGACCACGGATCCGGACTACTGGTTGCGATCTCCCTGGCTGGCCGCGGATGCAGCGCGCTGGGTTCAGCAGCAAGGCGTGACGGCGATCGGCTTCGACTTCCCGCAGGACCGTGGCATCCGGGCGCCGTACGACGACGACTGGCGGCCGGGCGCACCGGACGAGGACTGGGCCTGCCATCGGCTCTTGCTGACCCGCGGCGTACTGCAGATCGAGTACCTGACCAACCTCGGGGCGATCACCGGCGACCGGTGCGTCTTCTTCGCCGCGCCGCTGAACTTCAGCCGCTCGGACGGATCACCGGTCCGCGCGTTCGCGATCAACGACGCCCAATTCCAGGAGGCGTGATCATGACGCAACTCACCCAGCAGGTCAGCCGGGCCGGCCTGGGACGCCGGTGGAGTCGGCTGATCCCCGCGATCTTGATCATCTACGTGATCGCCTACATCGACCGGGTGAACATCGGCTTCGCCCTGCCGTCGCTGTCGAAAGAGCTCGGACTGAGCGGAAGTCAGGCAGGATTCGCCGCCGGCATCTTCTTCATCGGCTACCTGTTCCTGCAGGTACCGGGCGGCTGGCTGGCTCAGCGCTGGAGCGCGAAGCGGCTGGTGACCATCCTGCTGATCGTCTGGGGACTGCTGGCGATCACGACCGGCTTCGTCCAGAGCTACGGCCAGTTGCTGACGGTCCGCTTCCTGCTCGGACTGGTCGAGGGAGCCGTGCAGCCGGCGATCATGGTGATGATCAGCCGCTGGTTCCCGGCTGCCGAACGCGGCCGAGCCTTCTCGCTGTTCATCATGCACAATCCGATCGCGGTGATCATCGCCGGACCGTTGTCGGGCCTCATCCTGAGCGCGACCGGCTGGCGGGAGATGTTCTGGATCGAGGGTGTTGCCGGGCTGGCCATCGGGGTCACGGTGTGGGCGTTGATCGCTGCGGACTCACCGTCGTCGGCCCGCTGGCTCTCGGCTGACGAGCGGGAGGAGATCGCCGACCTGCGCGCCCAGGACTCCACCGAGGTGGTTCAGCCGAACGGGTGGTTGGCCTTGCGGACACCGGTCGTGTGGCGGCTCGCCATCGCTGGATTGCTTCTCTGGTTGGGTTTCTACGGCCTTCAGCTGTGGCTGCCCTCGCTGTTGAAGGAGACCTTCACCAGCGACCTGACGGTCGGCCTGGTGTCGGCGCTGCCGCCGATCGCGGCCGCGATCGCGATCTGGCTCAACGGCCGTGGCGCGGACAAGGACCGTCGCTACACAGTCCGAGTGATGGTGCCGTTGATCATCGGCGGTCTGGTGCTGGCCGCTTCGACGTTGATCACCGGCGACCAACCCGTGCTGATCGTCGCGGCGATGTGCGTGGCGACCGCCTGCCAGCTGTCGTTCTTCGGGCCGTTCTGGTCGCTTGCTGCGCTTCGGGTGCCGGCGGCGGCGATGGGCGTCGGCTTCGGGCTGATCAATGGCATCGGCAATCTCGGCGGAGCGCTGGGGCCGTACCTTGGCGGTGCGCTGAAGGACGCCACCGGAAGCCTGACGATCTCCGCGGCAGCCTTCGGGTTGGCCGTGATCCTGGCCGGACTGATCGTGGGAACGATGCGCAAGACGCGATCCTGAACGCAAATTGTCCGAGTCCGAGGTAGCAACCTCGGACTCGGACAATCGAATCAGCGCGGAGGTGATTCAGCGCGGAGGTCCGGGCAGCGCGCGAGGTGCTGCCCAAGCCTGATGCACGGTCCGTCCCAGCCGGACGTCGCCGCCGGGATCTGCGGTGAACACGCGCGAACCGGGCGGCGCCGCTCGGCTGGCAGCCAGCAGATCGGACAACTCCTGCACCTGCCGCTGCAACTGCTCTATCTCGTTCTCCATGGTCATGATCCGGCGGATGCCTTCGAGGTTGATGCCCTCGTCCTGGCTCAGCCGCTGGATCAGCCGCAACCGGGCCACGTCCCGAGGCGAGTAGCGACGACCACGGCCGCGGGTACGCCGGGGCGACACCAGACCCATCCGGTCGTAGGTCCGCAAGGTCTGCGGATGCATGCCGGCCAGCTGCGCCGCCACCGAGATCACGAACAGCGGTGCATCATGGTCGATCGGCTGAGGCAGCGGCGCGGACATCAGCTGGTCCTAGCTCCATCGGCTGACGAGGCGGCACCGGTCGCCCGCGCCTTGGCGAACAGTTCCTGCCGCGGATTGCTGACGCCGGCCGCCGTCGCGAAGGTGCCGAGGGCCTCCCGCGCCTGCTCGCTCAACTCCTCCGGAACGACCACCTCGACGGTGACCAGCAGGTCGCCGTGGGAGCCGTCCCGACGGGTCACACCCTTGCCCCGAACCCGCAGGGTCCGTCCGTTCGGTGTGCCAGGAGCGATCTTGATCCGCACCGCCGGCCCGTTCAGGGTCGGCACCTCGATCTCCGCGCCGAGCGCGGCCTCGGAGAAGGTGACCGGAGCAGTCAACGTCAGGTTGTCGCCCTTGCGACCGAACACCGGATGGGCACGGACGTGCACGATCACGTACAGATCGCCGGCCGCGCCGCCGTTCTCACCGGCGCCACCCTTGCCCTTCAACCGGATCCGTTGGCCGTCGGTGACGCCCGCCGGAATCCTTACCTGCATGGTCTTGGTCGAACGGCCACGACCCGAGCCACCGCAGACCGGGCAGGGATCGTCGACGATCATTCCCCGGCCGCGGCAGTCGGTGCATGGCTCGGTGACAGCGAAGACCCCACCCGAGGTCGAGGTCTGCATGCCGCTGCCCTGACAGGTCGGGCAGACCCGGGGAACCGTGCCGGCCTTGGCCCCCGTGCCGTGGCAGGCGGAGCAGGCCGCATCGGAGATCATCTGGATCGGTACCGTGACGCCGGTCACCGATTCGTCGAAGTCGATCGAGACCTCGCCCTCGATGTCGGTTCCCCGACGTGGGCCCCGTCCGGAGCTGGTGTTGCTGTTGGTACGGCTTCTGCCCTGGCCGTTGAAGAGGCCACTGAACAGGTCGGAGAAGCTGTCGCCGCCGCCGCTGCCGGAGGCGTTGCGGAACAGGTCGTCCATCGAACCGGCACCGGCGGTGTTGCCACCACGGGGGAAGCGGAATCCGCCGCCACCGAAGAGCTTCCGGGCGTCGTCGTATTCCTTGCGCTTGGCCGGGTCGGACAGCACGTCGTTGGCTTCGGAGACTTCCTTGAACTTCTTCTCCGCGTCGGCATTGCCGGGATTGGCGTCCGGGTGGTTCGCCCGGGCCAGCTTCCGGTAGGCCTTCTTGATCTCGTCGGGTTTGGCTCCCGTGGAGACGCCCAGGACCTTGTAGTAATCCTTCTCGAGCCAATCCTTCGTACTCATCGACGCCTCCCTCCGGTCAAACCTACTGTCATCGTCCGATGGTGTTGATCATGGTCGCCGAATCCCTGGGCGACCATGATCAACACACGCTTCAGCAGCCGATCGGGGCGATGATCACTGCCCCGAGCCGGTGTTGTTGTCATCCTGCGCAGCTTCCTCGCCTGCTCCCTGCCCCGACGCGGCCGGTGCAGCCTCGCTCGGTTCGGCAACGGCTACCCGGGCCGGTCGGATCACTTGGTCCTTGATCCGATATCCCGGCTGCAGAATCGTCACGCAGGTCGGTCCGGTGATCCCCTCGGCATGGGCATGCATCAACGCCTCATGGATCCTCGGATCGAAGGGATCACCCTCCTCACCGAAAGCCTCCAGGTCGTGCTTGACGGCGAGCTTCTCGATCTCGTCGGCCATGCCCTTGAAGCCCCCGGTGAGCTCCTCGTGCTGCCGGGCGACCTTCAGGCTGTCCAACACCGGAAGCAGCTCCCGCAGCACCGATTCGACACCGCCCTTGCGAGCAAGATCACGATCCCGGTCGACCCGGCGCTTGTAGTTCACGTACTCGGCCTGGACCCGCTGCAGATCGGCGGTGCGATCGGCGAGCTGAGTCTTCAGCGAGGCGATCTCCTCCGCGGTTGCGGCGGTCTGGTCGGCAGCGTCGGCGGGG
>DATCVL010000141.1:0-44999 GCA_036566865.1 Microlunatus sp. | reverse complement strand
CAGTTCGCCGCGCGAGCGCACGCCGGTCTTCTCGAAGATCGCCTTGAGGTGATCTTGGACTGTGTATGCGGACAGGTGCAGTTGTTCGGCGATCTGTTTGGTGGCCAGGCCGGTGAGGCACATGCGGGTCACGTCAACCTCGCGGGGAGTGAGCCCGTAGGCGAGTGCGACGAGCGGCGCCACTTCCGAGGGCGATGCCTGCTGGATCACCACGACGGTTCGATCGTGGTCGCCGCTGAGACGACTGCCGTAGAGCAGCAGCCAGGTACCGTCCGCAGCTCGCAGCCGGGCCCGCGCCGCCGCCTGCAGCGGGTCGCCGCTCGTCGCGTTACGGGCTCGGGCCGCCACGGCCTGGAGGACCTTGGATTCTCCGGGCGTCTCGGGCGGTGGGTTCTCGGTGAGCAGCCCGATCCACTCCGTGGCGGCCGGCGTCAATGCCTCGATGTTGCCCTCGGCATCGAATGTGACAACACCTGGCCCGATCGTGTTCGCCATCGCCTCGGCCGCGATCGTGCTGACCAGCGCCCGCCGCGCACCTTCGGCGATGATTGCCGACAGGCTCGCCAACACGGCGATGTCGTGTTCGGAGAACCACTCCCGGTCCTGGTCCCGCAGCAGCCCGACGGCTGCCCAGTAGCCGTCGTGGTCGACCATGCTTCCGCGTAGTTCGTCGCCGATCCCGAAGCCACGGTGTGACCGGTTCCGTGCACTGCGCATCAGGTCGCCATGCGTGGCCTGGCTGGTGGCTCCGGCAAGCCGCCCGGACCGTGCCAGGAAGTCCCACTTGTTGACGTCTTCGATGATGTATTCGTGTTTCGCGAGCCACGAGCCGCTGCAGCCGATGTTGCGGTTCACGCTGCCGGTCATCAGGACGGTGCCCGGGTCGACGGTGTGCCAACAGGACCGGTCGAAGTCGATGGCCTTGGCAACGGCCTGGTCCGCAGTGGTGACGTACTCGGTCCAGTCCAGACCTTCGCGTGCCAGCCCGGTGAGCTCGGTGGCCAGCCTGTCGCGATCCAAGCCTCCACGGTAGGTCTCGGATGTGCTGAGGAATAAGCCAGAATTCTGGGATTCTCGTTTGGTTCCTGCGGCCGGATGCTGGAGGAGTGGATGACATCACCCTTGATCCGATCCTGCAGATCGCAAGCGGCTTCATGGCCGCAAAGTTCTTGTTCGTGGCCAATGAGTTCGGCGTCTTCGACGCGCTCAAGGACAACCCGACCGACCTGGCAGGGTTGGCGGCGCGTGCCGGTTTGGCTGAGCGTTCCGCGCGCATCCTCGCTGACGGATGCGTCGCTCTCGGTCTGCTGCACAAGCAGGGCGGCATCTACACCAACAGTCCGCACGCGGACCGCTTCCTCACCGGTGGCGGACTGTCTGCCGGCCTCCGCTTCTGGGATGTGCTGAGCTATCCAGCGTGGGCCCACTTCGCCGCAACGCTCGCCCACGGACCCAGCCAGCAGGCCGTCGAGTTGCCGCCCGAGGTGCAGCAGATCATGCTCGCCGGAATCGAGTCCATGCTGGCCGGCCCGACGCAGGTACTCGCAGCCACCGTGGACCTCGGCTGCCGGCACCGCTTGCTCGACCTCGGCTGCGGCACCGGCTCGTGGTCCACCGCCTTGCTGCGAGCCAACCAGCAGCTCACCGCGACGCTGGTCGACCTGCCGATTGCGATTGGCGCGACCGAGAAGCACGTCGCCGGGACCGGCCTGGCTGACCGGGTGACCGTACGTGGCGCCGACATCCGATCCGATCCGATCCCGACCGGCCATGACGTCGTGATGATCAACAACGTCATTCACTACTTTTCGCCGGAAGACAATCGGGGATTGCTGGCCCGGGTGTCCGACGTAGTCAGCCCCGGCGCGCTGCTGATCGCGGCCGACTTCTGGACCGACCCCACCCATACCGAGCCCGTGCCAGCCGCATTGATGGCCGGCGAGTTCGCCGCCCACATCGCCGAAGGCGACGTCTACAGCTTGGATGAGATCACCAGCTGGCTCGAAGTGACCGGCTGGGAAGTCGACCGGCACCAGTCGCTGGCCGGACCTCAAAGTGCTGTGCTCGCCAGGCGGACCTGAGATGCAGTCCCATCAGGTCGTGATCATCGGCGCCGGCACGTCGGGGCTGTCGACCGCGGTCGCGTTGGCGGATCGTGGTGTGGAGCCACTGGTCATCGACCGGGCCGAGCAGATCGGCTCTGCTTGGCGGAACCGCTACGATCGCTTGCGCCTGAACACCGGCAGGCAGTTCTCGCACCTGCCCAATCGGCCATATCCGAAGGGAACGCCGACCTATCCCACCCGCGACCAGGTGATCGCTCATCTCGAGCAGCACGCCGCCGAACGCAGCATCACGTTGCAGTTGGGTTGTGCCACCGAGCGGATCGACTCGACCGATGAGGGTTGGCGGGTGACGACATCAAGCGGCGTCATCGAAGCGTCCCAGGTCGTGGTCGCCACTGGTTATGACCACGAGCCCTTCATCCCGGAATGGTCCGGGCGCGAAGAGTGGGCCGGCGATCTGGTGCATTCCTCGCGCTACGCCAATCCATCGCCCTATGCCGGACGCAAGGTTCTGGTTGTCGGTTCGGGCAGTTCGGGCATCGAGATCGCCTTCGACTTAGCGAGCGGTGGTGCAGCCAAGGTGTGGCTCGCGGTTCGGACGCCGCCCAACATCTTGCTCCGCAAGGGTCCGGGAGGACTGCCCGGCGACGTCATCTCCATCCCGCTGCATAACGCGCCGATCCGACTCGCAGACGCGGTCGCGCGATTGGGGCGCCGGCTGGCCATCGGCGACCTCAGCGAGTTCGGACTACCCATCCCCGAGGAAGGCATCTTCGCGCGCAGCGCTCGCCTCGGCGTCGCCCCGGCGATCCTCGACGACGAGGTGATCGCTGCGATTCGAGATCGATCCATCGAGATCATCTGCGGCGTCGAGTCCCTGAATCTGGGGACCGTGACCTTGGCCAACACCAAACGAATCAGTCCCGATGCCATCGTCTGCGCCACCGGTTTCCGGCGAGGACTGACGAAACTGGTCGGACACCTCGGCGTGCTCGACGAGCAGGGCCGGCCCACAGCCACCGGCGAGGCCCCCGCCGCAGTAGGGCTGCGCTTCATAGGGTTCGTACCGCGAGCCGCGCAGATCGGGTACGCAGCCAAACAGGCCAGACGGGCTGCCAAGGCAATCACCAAAGAACTCCGGGCGGCGGTCTGAACGGGCACCAGACCTCCGAAATAACGCGTGCAAGCGGTCATCGGCGGTAGGGATTCCGGTTACAACAAGAACGTTGCCGCCCGGGCGCAAGGGATCCGTTGCGGTCGTGCGATTATGCGCTGGGCCTTGCCCGGTGAGGCCGCCCGACTCGACCGGCTGGCGATCCGCCTGCGGTGATCGACAAGCTACCCGGATAGATTCGCTGCATGGCGAGGGAATCGCTACGGAGCCGGGGTGTGCGAAGTGTGCCGGACCGCTGAGTATCTGGCGATCGACATCTATCGGCCAGCTCGCCAAGCGAAGCGTCGCCGACCAGCCGGCCTCGGCCAAGAGTTGAGCGGGTTCTCGCTGAGCCAGTCGTGGTGTTCTTTCACTGCACGCGATGTGGGGGTTGAGGACGGCTGCTCTGTCCCAGATTCCTATCGTCCACCGACCTGACCACAGGTCCGATCCGATCTGGACGCGCTCGGTGATCATGGCTGTCAAGCTTCGGCAGCGGTTGGGCGCGTTCAACGGCTATACATGAGCCATGTCATCCAAGTGCGACCGATCGTGGAGCCTGAGTCCGCGACGGAGGTGGATCGTCATCATCGCCTCGGTCGGCGGCGGATTCTTGGCGCTGGTTGTGGCTGGGGCGACGCTCGGGTGGTCGGACTTGGGGGACGTGATCGCGATTGTGTGTGTCGTGACCGGTGGTGTCCTGTTGCTGACGACTTTGACCGTGCCGAAGATCGACGACCGTTCGGATTGGAAGAACCCGGTCCGCCGACTCGACGGCAGGACTAAGCGGAGAGCGCTGCGTTGCATTCGCCACGGCGACGTGGGCGGCGCGCCAGCGGGCCTCGACCTGGAGGCGTTCGCTTTCCACTGGGGTCGTTTGCAGGCGAGGTCACTGCGGATGTCTCTACCCTTGGGGCTGATCGTGTTCGGTGGCTTGTTGACGGAGACAGATCTGTGGATGCAGCTCCTGCGGATCGCATTTGTGATCACGACGGTCGTGGTCGCTGTTTATGCCTTTCGCGATCTCCAGCTGTGTCAGCGGTTTCTCGATGCGGCGTCCAGCGGTGAGTCCGGGGCCGCCAGTTGATCTGCTCGGTTCTTGTGTAGCGGTCGGAAGAGAGAAGCACGTAGCAGCGATTTTGCGCCAGCCATGCAGGGTTGCTGACGGTAGGTTGCCTCGGTTCAGCTGGACACGGAACCCATCACTCGTGCGTCGTCTGCCCGGTCACTGAGTCAGCCGTTCAGCTGTGCCCGGCCACGGATGGCCCGAAAGCTGCCCGGTCAGGGGACCTTGCCGCGTGACAAGCGGACGCTGGAAACGCTCGCGGGAGCGCCCGGGACCGGATCGCCCGCGAACTGCCCGATCAGGGGAGCGCTCCGCCTGATCAACGCGCACCAGCCCCGGTCTTGTCGACGGCCGGCGCCGAATCCGCTTGCGGAGCGCTCTGATCCGGACTTGTCGGCTTCGTCGTGTGTGTGAGGATCTCAACGTGCTGGTGATAATCCCGACCTGGATGGTCGACGATGAGCAAGTTGTGCTTGGTGGGATCGGTGAGCGGATCAGATTGGGGATTTGCGCGGACGCAAGGCTTCTCCCGGACGATTCGTCGTCGGGTCTGACCGTGGGAATCTTCGAGTCGAATGCGTCACGCGACCGCTATCGGGTGACCGGGTGGGTCCTTGAGGTACGGGATCGTGGCTCTGAGCTGATCGTTGACGCGGGCCAGTGCCGACTGGTTGTCCGGCTCGGGATGGGTTCTGGTCGGCTGCGGTCGGGCGATGCGGTCAGTGTCGAGGCGACCCTGGGGGTGATAGCTGCCTACGAGTGGAACGACTTTGCGATCCCAGATGTCCGAGCGGACTGGCTTGTTCGGTCAGTCCAAACAGTCGGCGACATGTACGAGCTCGATGTGATCCCGGCGGCGTAGTTGATTGCGCGTCCCGGTGCAGGATCCCCTGCAGACACGGCCGACCAGCTCAGCTCAGTGCTCCGTGAAGCTGCCCGATGGTCTGCCTGGCAACGGCCGGCTTTCGGGCGGCTGCCAGCGCGTCGGTTTGCGAACGGCGTTGATGACGCAGTGGGCCGGTGCGTTCTGCGACGATGGAGCGATGGTCGATGTTCGTACCGTGGTGGTTCTCCCCGGCCGCAGTTTCGGAGCGTACGCGCCACAGTTGTTCTTTCCGATGATGGCCGCGATGCGACGAGGCGCTGAGCCGGTTGCCGTGAGTTGGTCATCCGCTGAAGAGCTCGATCGCTTGGCCCTTGAGCAGATTCCTTCGGCTGCGATCCGGCGATGACACTGGTAATCGGGAAATCACTGGGAAGCTATGCCGCCGGGTTGGTGGCCGATCTCGGCCTGCCAGCGGTCTGGGTGACGCCAGTGCTGATCAGTGATGAGATCGTCGGCGGACTGCGGCGATCGACGGTGCCGTTCATGCTGGTGGGTGGGACGGCAGATGACTTGTGGGACTCTGCAGTTGCACGCGATCTGACGCCGCACGTAGTGGAAATCGACGGTGGCGATCATGGGCTCTTCGAGCCTGGCCCACTCGAAAGGTCAGCGAAGAACATTGGCGTGCTTGCCGCGGCCTGCGAGGAATTCCTTGACGGGAGCGTTTGGCCGGACCTCGGCCAGTAGCCCGCCGGGTAGGCGGCCCGCCACCCGCAGTCGGCTGCCCGGGCATCGATCCGCATGTGACACAGGACTTGATCATGGTCGAGTCACGCCTGAGCCGCGCCGTAGTCGAACCCCCACTGCAACGGGTTCGCTGTCGGCCAGTGTGGGAGTCGTCTATCTCGTGGATAAGCGACCTAGGAGAGCGGGCCAGGAGTCTGGCAGCCCACCGGAGATGAAGGTGAGGAGGTCGAGCAGTGTCGCCTGCCGTGGCGCGGCCCAGTTCCGGTCTTCTGATGTGGAGGGCTCTTTCATGAGCCTGGCCAGCGCCAGATAGAGGTGAAACCACAAAGCGTCACGCTCAAGCGACAAGTCACCGCTGTCGTGTCCTCCCGGTGTGCCGGCGTGGAGGGCTGATCTGTAACCGAACAAGAGGTCGGGTAACGCCCGAAGAGGCAAACCGACAAGGTCGCGAGCCGGCGATCCCCACTCGGCGCAACCCCAGTCAAACAGTGCCGATACTCGGCCCCTTCGATCCACGATCACGTTCGATGCGGTGACGTCGCGATGCAGCAGCGAGGGCTCGGTTAGTGAGGGGCCGCCTGGCTTCAGGAGTTCGAATTGCTCGAGGAGCCAATCGCACTGGGCGCTGCCGATCTCGCCTGCTTCCCGGAGTCGCTGAACAATCTCGGGCGGCGAGAACGTGAAGGGTGCTGGGATCGCGGCGGATGCGTCGACGCTACTGAGTCGGACCTGATGAAGTGCCACGAGGATCTCACCGAGGGATTCATGCGCCCGTTGGCGGTCTGCGGGGTCCTGCTCAGCCAAGGTTGCACCATGCAGTCGTTCCAAGACCAGGTACGGAAGGCTCCCGACCCGCAGAGATGAGTCGTAGCTGACGAGGCCCGCGGTCGGCACGCCCGCATCTTGCACGAGCGGAATTACCTCCGCTTCTTTGACCAGCAGCGCAGCAGACTTTTCGTTACGCGGGATGCGCAGCACCAGTTCCGGCCCCATGAACACAGTCAGGTTCACCTGACCTTGGACCGGAGGCATCTCCAACTTCATTGCTGGCACACCGTAGTGGGCAGCAATGGCGTGGACGTCGTCGGTGAAGGGAGTCAGATCAACCACGCGGCTTGCCATTCATCAGGGCGCATCATCGTCACGGCCGATCAGCGTAGCGGTCGGCCCTCATCCGCCTGCAGGTGCTGACCTGTGAAGGATCCGCTTGCGGTGACGACGCCTGGTCATGATCTTGGTGCCTGCAAGCGGAACCCTCTGCGGGACGGGTGGCGGTTCCCGGCGGGGAAGAGAGCGGCCGGGTGCCGCCTATCGGTTGTTGATAGACAGGTGGGTCGTGCCCGTCATCTGTCCTTCTGCAACGTGAATTGATGGGCGGCTCGATCGAGGGCGGCAGCGGCATCTTCGGCCAGCTCGACTGCCAGATGCCCGGCGGGTAGGTCTCGGGCAAGTTCGTGGGCCTGACCCGCCCACAGGTTGATTTGCTCCGCATCGCCGTTCTCGCGGGCCCGCGCGCGTAACGGCGTGGTCAGGTGGTGCACCTCGGGGTAGGCGATGGGGGCGGCGGCGGTGTGATCGGCTTGGAAGGTGTTGACCAAGCCGCGGGCGAGGCGGCCGGAGAACGCCCGTGTCAGCCCGGTGCGTCGTGGCTGCGCCACCGCGCTCCGGTGCGTTGCGGTCGTGCCCGCTTCGGGGCAGCGGAGGAACGCGGTGCCGATCGCAGCCGCGGCGGCGCCAGCCGCGAGAACTCCCGCCAGAGCAGAGCCGGTGGCGATCCCGCCGGCGGCAATCAGCGGAAGGTCGACTCGGGCACTGACAAGGCTGAGCAGAGCGAGGAGCCCGTAGTCCTCGTGACCGTCGGAGTCGGTGAAGGAGCCGCGGTGCCCGCCCGCCTCGACCCCCTGGACGACGAGCGAGTCCGCCCCCGCCGCGGCCGCCTGGACAGCTTCCTGCGGATCGGTGACGGTCACCCACACCGACGTCCCGACCTGGCGCAGCCGCTGCACCACCGAGGGGTCGGGGCAGCCGAAGGTGAACGACACCACCGCGACCCGCTGCTGCACCAGCAGCTGCACCTTCTGCCGGTAGTGATCGTCGTCGAACCGGGGGCCGCCCAACGCGACCCCGAGAGCGGCCGCTTGGTCTCGAAGGCGGTCGGCGTAACGGTTCACCGTGTCGCGGTCAGCTGGACCGCCCGAGGGGACGAACACGTTGACGCCGAACGGCCGCTGGGTCAGCTCACGAGTGGCGGTGATGTCGGCAAGCATCGCTTCAGGAGTCTTGTAGCCGGCGGCCAGGAATCCCAGCCCGCCGGCACCTGACACGGCAGCAGCGAGCGATGGCGTGGACGGACCACCCGCCATCGGGGCCTGCACCACGGGCAAGTCGAGATCGATCACCCTTGCACGATCCTCCCGGCGTTCAGGATGAGCAAGCTGAGCGCATCCGCAGGACGATCCGCAAACGGCTATTGATAAGCGTCAGCGCGATGAGCTTGTTGCACCGAGAATGGCGCGCTGCTTGGAGTTGCAGCTGAGAGAGATGTGAGCAGGTCGAAGGCGCTGGCGATGAGGTGCCGGAGATTTGCGCTGGGTGTGGCGATCCACTGTGTTGCGGCGTGGTGGAACGTGGCCCAGCCGACGGCGGCGATGAGGTTGGCTGCGTCCCGCTGCTCTCCGCGGTCGTGGAGTGTGTCGGCGAGGGCTGCCGCCATCGTCGCACCCTTGGCAAGATCTCGCTCGGACAGTGCAGGGGTCCGGGAAATGATCTGGAGTCGCGTCACGCCGTCATCCTTGTTGGCTTCCAGGATGTGGGCTGACGCGAGGAACGCGCGCCGGAGGGCATCCACAGGTGTTGTGCCTTGGGGCTCGGCTTGCACGGACGCCACCAGCGCGTCACGGAGATCGTTCTGACCGTCGAAGAGTACTTCCCGCTTGTCCGGGAAGTGTCGGAAGAAGGTCCGGTCATTCACGCCCGCCCGCTCAGCGATGTCGGCAGTCGTAGTCGCGTCGTACCCGCGTTCCTGGTAGAGCTGCAGCGCAGCCTGCTGGAGCCGCCGACGGGCATCAGCTCCACTTCTCGGCATGCCCCTACGGTAGCGACTTCCAGGCCGTTGCGCCATGATGTGGCGCAACGTAGTGTCAGATTGTGGCGCAACGGCGTCTGACGTGAGAAGAAGGGTGTCGCATGCAGGTTTTCGTCACTGGTGGGTCTGGACAGACCGGTCCAGCCATCATTCGCGAGCTGATCCGTGGCGGGCACACCGTTACCGGTCTTGCCCGCTCCGACGCTTCGGCCGCAATCCTCGAGCGGCTGGGCGCGGTGCCGGTGCGCGGCTCTCTGGAAGACCTCGACGTACTCGCCGCTGCAACCGGCGCTGCCGACGGGGTAGTGCACATGGCGTACGGCGGTGACTACGCCGACCCGGAAGCGATGATCCGTCGTGAAGTCGGCGCCATCACCGCCATGGGGAGCGCTCTCGAGGGGTCGGGAAAGCCGTTGATCGTCACGTCCGGCACTCTCGTCCTGCCTTATGGGCAAACCGTTTCCGAGGACGACGAACCCGACCGCGACGGGCCCGCCGCGGCTCGTCTCGCCGGCGAGGATGCATGCCTGGCGTTCGTGGGACGCGGGGTGCGCGCCATCGTGCTTCGTCTCGCACCCACCGTGCACGGGCCGAACGATCACGGCTTCATCCCGATGCTCATCGCTACGGCGAAGGACAAGCGCGTCTCCGCATACGTCGGTGATGGCACCAACCAGTGGCCGGCAGTGCACCGTGACGACGCTGCGCGGCTCTACCGCCTTGCTGTCGAGAGCGCTCCAGCGGGAAGTGTGCTGCATGCTGTCGCGGAGAACGTCACCTTCGCTGACATTGCCAATACCATCGGTCAGGGACTCGGCATCCCCGCCACGGCATTGACCCCGGAGGAGGCAGCCAAGCATTACATCAGCCCGTTTATGGGGCTCCTCTACGGTGCACACGCCCCTGCAGCCGCTCCCCAAACCAAGCAGCTCCTCGACTGGAGGCCAACCCACGAAGGTCTCCTCGATGACCTCGCCGACGGTGACTACCTTCGGTAGGTCCAGCACGGACCGGCCGAGTCATCAGCGATCATGACGCGATGCCGGTAGGGCGGTAACAGTGAACCTGGCAAAGCACTTCTTCGGTCGAACCCTTGCCTTTGCCCGGTGGTGGATCCGACGCGGGCTGCTATGAGTGTTTCGATATTGGCTCCGGGACGCCGGCGCTGGGCCCGATACTGCTGCTGTGATGTGTGACGCTACGGGAACCGAAGACCCACGCTCGGATTCGGTTTGGTTTCGTGCCGGGGATCAGCCGATGCGGCCACGGCTGCGAAGGTTCGTCGATGGTCTACGCCACGCGGCGACGGCCGGTAATTGGCTGGAGCTCGGTGTGCGCCCGAACAATACGGGGGTGGGTTTGATGTCCCGGTCGGAGTGCCTGGCGGGCCTGGAACTTCAGGGCGTGACGTGTCCGGTTCGGAACCTTCATCTGTCGTACAGCTGGACCCGTGCCGATGGGGCCGTTCTACGTGGCGAGTGGGCTGATGAGTGTTGGTTCGACGGATCGTCTGACGGTGATGCGACACCCGGCAACTCGGCTGAGTGCGAATCGCGCGTGAGCTGCCCGATCAAGGGGGTCACCGCGTCATCACCGGGCACCACCCTCGCCGGCAAGACCGCCCGCAACCGGATCCTGCCGGACGCAAAAGCAGGTGCGGTGAGAGTTCAGTGTCATTAGCTTCGAGCGGTGTCGATTCGCAGTGATGCCGTGCTGTCAGAGACCACGAGGGTGCTGCGGTTGCAGGCGACGCTGCCGAGAACGGATCGGCCAGAGGAATTCCTCGACGACCTGTGCTTCACCCCTGGATTGGTGGCCGTGTTTGTCAACGCGTACACCGGCCGGGGCGATCTGGTCTTTGATCCGTTCGCAGGGTTCGGGACAACCCTTGCTACGGCCGAACGGCTTGGACGATCGGCGATCGGGTTCGAGATCGATGCGACCAGAGTTGCGTATGCACGAGCGCGGTTGTCGGACCCCACATCGATGCGTGAGCAGGATGTTCGAGGATATGACTGGCCGGCACTGCCGAAGTTCAAGCTGTCGATCACGTCTCCGCCCTACATGACCAAGCAGAACCATGATCAAAACCCGCTCAGCGGGTACCAGACGTTGGATGGGAACTACGACAGCTATCTGCGCGACCTCCAACAGATCTACCGAGGGATCGCTAGCCGCGTGGTCGGGTCGGAGGCCAGGATCGTGGTCAACGTTGCGAACCTGCGATCAAGTCGGTTGGCGTGGGATGTGGGTGCTGCGCTGTCGGAGGTTCTGACCTTCGATCGTGAGGTCGTGCTGAGTTGGGACGAGCCGCAGGACTGGTTCACCCAGGACTACTGCCTGATCTTCCGAGCCCCGGTGCGAATAGCGCCTCCGGCGCGGCGATCGTGATCGGCTACGGAGCCACCTGCCAGATTGCGGACTCCCTCGACCCGGTGTCTGGTCACCGATCCTGTGTGGCACGGGCCGGGCGTGATCAACTCAGGCATCTGCGCCGGGGGACTCCGTAGGCTGCGCGAGGTGAAGACTTTGGAGATTCGGCGCCATTCATTGACGAAGAAGGAGCCCGGCCGTGAGCACGGATCGTTGCTGTCGTCGGAGGGTGTGCGTGCGGCCCGCGCAGTGCGTGAGGCATTGCCTGATTTCGGCTACGTGCTGACCGGGCCCGATAGGCGGCATTCGGAGACGGCGATCGCGATGGGGTACGCGGTCGATCAGATGGTTGAGTGGCCATCTGGATACGTGGCTGGTGTTGTTGAGCATCATGATCAGTGGCGCTGCGTTGGTGATCTCGTCTGGCGGTTCCATCGAGCCGGTCCTGGTTGTGGCGTTTGCTACTGGTGACTTGGCTGGGTGGGGCTCGGCCCTACACCACCTTGACGGAACGACGTTGACGTTTGACGGTCCCACCTGTGTCGATCTCACAGTCCACCACCGCTGAGTCAGGCGGGCCGTCCGGTCACCGATCCGCTTGCGAGGGCATACGTTCCTTGGGTCTGCGTGGCGGAAGACGTGTCTTGTTCATGATTGTCGGACTACGTCTCCTTGGTCTGGTCGACCGGACTACATGGGCTGGGAGGATGATGACGGGTTTGCCTCGGACGGCGCCGGTGGCTAGCGCTTCGAGTGCCATTGGGGTCTGGTCGAAGGTGAAGGTCTTCCCGACGGTGGGGTGGATGACGCCGCTGTCGACAAGCGTGGTGATTTGGCGGAGTTGGTCGCCGCTGGCATGCATGAGGTGGAACTCGTAGTCGACGCCGAGCTTCTTCGCGCGGCGGCGGGTCGTGGCGCTCAGTGCCGCGATCGCCACCCGTATCACCGGATTCAGGCCGGCCTCTTTCGCGAAGGCCGGGTCCGGCGGGCCGGAGATGCCGATTGCCTTGCCGCCTGGGCGAAGCACGCCGAGGGATTTTCTGAGGTTGTCCCCGCCGAGGCTGTCCAGCACCAAGTCGTAATCGGAGAGCTCCTGCTCGAAATCGTGGGAGCGGTAGTCGATGACGATATCGGCGCCGAGTGTGCGGGCAAAGTCTGCGTTCGCGGCGGAGGTGGTGGTTGCGACGGTCGCCCCGAGGTGCTTGGCGAGTTGGATCGCGATCGTACCGACTGCGCCGGCGCCGGCATGGATGAGGACTTTCTGCCCGGCACGTACGCCGCCGCGATCGACGAGGGTCTGCCAAGCGGTGAGAGCGACCAGCGGCAGAGAGGCCGCTTCGACGGCGCTAAGTGTTGCGGGTCGGGGTGCGAGGTCGGATGCGTCGACGGAGATGCGTTCGGCGAACGTGCCGATTCGTCCGTCGCGTGGACGGCCATACACCTGGTCGCCGACCTTGAAGCCGTGCACCTTTGTCCCGGTCTCAATCACGGTGCCAGCGAGATCGTGACCGAGGGTGATCGGGAGTTGGTACGGGAGGATCTGCTTGAATTCGCCCGAACGCACCTTCTCGTCCAAATGGTTCACACCAGCTGCGGCGACCTGGACTAGTACATCCCTATCTCCCACGGCCGGCTCGGCGATTTCCGCTTCCGACAGTGGACCCTTGTAGTCGCTGACCGCGAACGCTTTCATGTGACTTCTCATTCTCTAACGGAGTGGCGGACCACAGCACCAGCACGCGGCCCGGTCGGTCGGGTGACGCCACGACGCCACCAAGCAGGGCTAGGCGGCACCGCGGTCGAGTTGCGGGTAGACCGCCTCGAGAGGGCCTGAGAGCGTGGCCTTGAGTTGTACGGAGGCGTCGTCGGCCAGGACTTCGTAGTGTCCTGCCTCGGTTGCATCGAACACGCGGGTGACGAGGATCGCCGGATCGAGCTTCGGACTGGTGGTGTGCGCAGCCATGGCGGTGTCGACGTAGCCGACGTGAACGCCCACGACCTGGACGCCGGCGGGAGCCAGCTCCAGACGCAGTGAGTTCGTTGCCGACCACAGGGCGGCCTTCGTCGCCGAATAGATTCCCGCCACGGCCCACCAGGACAGGGCCGAGTGGATGTCGATGATCGCCGACGCCTCGTTGGCCGACAAGACGGGGGCGAAGGCGCGAGTCAGAAACAGCGGACCGAGGAAGTTTGTCTCCACATTCTGACGGATCTCCTCCTCGCTGTGCTCAAGAATGCCGGGGCTGGAGACCGACGTACCGGCATTGTTGATCAGCACCGTCACGTCCGGTGCGGCCTCGACGGCGGCTCGGATCGAGGCCGGGTCGGTCACGTCCAGCGTCAGCGGCACGATGCGCCGGTCGCCGCCCCAGTCTCGAGGGTTGCGAGCGGTGGCGTAGACCTTCGCAGCACCGCGTGCGAGGGCTTGGTGGACGAACTGAGTACCGATTCCACCGTTGGCACCGGTGACGAGTACGACGGCTCCGCTGAGCGATGTCATGGACGTGCTCCTTCTGAAGGTTTGACAGATCTCGCGGTAAAGGTGGAAGCCCGCGATGACTACACTCATAACTGAGTGCAGTCAGTTTGTATTCCCGAAAGGAGCCCCGGATGTCTGTCCCCGCCCAACCGACCGGGCGCCGCGAGCGCAGCAAGCAGCAGAAGCTCGAGCGCATCACCGCCGCGGCCAGTGAGCTGTTCGCAGTCCACGGTGTCGATGAGGTCAGCACGCAACAGATCGCCGACAAAGCAGACATCGGCACCGGGACGCTCTTCCTCTACGCCAAGTCCAAGGGCGAACTGCTCCTGCTCGTCCAAAATGCCCACTACGCCGATGCGCTCGCAAAGGGGCGGGCAGACGCGGAGACGATCCCTGACATAGCCGGTGCCGTGATGGCCATCATCCGACCCATCGTGGAATGCAATCGAACCCGGATCGACAACGGCCGCACGTACCTGCGGGAAATGGTCTTCGGCGACCCCACCGAACCCCGCCACCGCGAGGCCCTGGTCACTGTCGGGCAGACCGAAGCCGCGATCGCCGCGGTGCTGCACCGAAGCGATCAGGTGGCCGACGTGGATGCAGCGACAAGAGCTCGTGCTGTATCCGCGATCATGTATCTCGCCATGGCGGCAAGTTTGAACATCACGTTGAGCGTCGAACAGATCCTGGAGGACATTCGCGCGCAAGTCGCCCCGCTTCTCCCGCGCTGACACCAAGAAACATGCCGGGGCGCCGCCCGGGCAGGGATCCGTTCCGGACAAGTTGATCATGGCTGCGCAGCGTGGCCGATGATGGTGCCCCGGACAACCGCCCGGCAGCGCATCCATGCGGGCAGATCGTGCACACGCATCGATCGAACGGCTTGGACCACGTATTGAGCGCCGACGGTCTACGATCCGTAGCGATTTGCCGGCCGAGGTGGGGAGTCTGACCTGGGATGTCTGATCCCGATGCAGCTGAATTGCGGCGGGCCGACGAGGAGCGGTTGGAGTTCCTGGAAGCGGTCGGCGTTGCGATGGCCCGAAGATCTGAGGTGCTGCAGGCCTGCTATGAGGCAGAGAGCCCCGAGAGTGGGGTTGCCGTCGTTGCGGTGATGCTCGCTTTGCCCGAGCATCTTGCCCGGGCCGTGACGGACATGCAGTTTCGGCGGCTCACAATGTCTGCGCGAGCGGCTCTGGAGGTCGAACAACGCGCTATCCGAGAGCGGCTCGGGTAGCGGCGTCGTAGAACCATTCATCTCGAGCATGACCGGTCGTCGATCCGACGGGGGCAGCTTCGTGTGGACGGTTTGTGGCGTTGTCGGCCACCCCAACGCGTTTGAAACGGGTCGTCGCTGCGAGAGTTCGCGGATACGATCCGCCGGGTGGGTGTCAGGAACTTTCTGATCGAAGGCGTGTCGGGTAGCGGCAAGACCTCCGTGTGCACCGAGCTGGGGCGGCGCGGCTATCAGGCAATTCATGGCGACCGCGTGTTGGCCAACGTGGGCGACCCGGAGACCGGCGATCCAGATGACGTTCTTCTGCGGTGGTTCGAGAAACTTCTCGAAGGTCATCGACCTATTCGACGCTGTGTTCGTGCTTGATGTTGATCTTGATACCTTGCTGCGACGACTGCAGCAGCGGCCTGAGCACGAATTCGGAGGGAAGCAGTCGGAGCGAGACCTGGTGGCACTGCAGAATCGGACGCGAGCGGACCGTCTTGTGGATCGTCGGGTTCCCGACGATGCAATCCTCATCGAGACGAGCCAACCGCTCACCCAGGTGGTCGACGAGGTCCTCTGGCGTGCGCACGAGATCGACCGGGCAAAGCGTCAGGCAAACGAAGCGGCGATAGCCAAGGTGTCAGAACCCATCCGCTGAAATGAAGACTGTCCGATAACGGATCACCCGTGAACTGCCCGGCCAGCGGACCTCGCCGCGTGATCACCGGTCACGAGGCCTGCTGCAGAGCCTGCCCGATTCTGGATCCGCTAAGGGTCGCGCCCAGGTTGGAGTTCGGTGGAGTTACCGGGTGACCTGTTTCCGTGGAGGTTTCCTGCACTTTCTACGCATTCGGGGGCGTCGGAGTCCAATGACTGTTGTAGGGCTGACAAGGCCGTAGTCTGCACGATCCAGGGGGAAGCATGACCACCAGAGAAGAGCCCGGCACGGTGTTGCCCGACGAGGTCGTGATCGTCAAGCGTGTTCTGGACGAGGGTTTCGCGACTGGCAACGGCGAGGTGATCGATGAAGTCTGTTCACCGGACATGATTGAGCACCAGTTCGGTCTTGCCGGTGGTGGCGCGGAGGCTATCGAGCACCTCAAGGCCGCGATCCGGGACGTGCACGGCATCTGTCCCGATGTCCGGTACACGATCGAGGATCATGCAATCAACGACGACATCGTCTGGGTGCGCGTACGCGGCGTGGGCACGGCCACCGGTCCGTTCTTCGGTCCGCCGTCTGGTCGGCGGCTCGATTTCACTGTGATCGACGTCTGCCGGATCGCCGACGGGCGCATTGTGGAGCACTGGGGCGTTCCGGACCGGTTCGCGATGCTCGCGCAGGCAGGCGTGCTTGATCGTCTCGACGCCAGGGCCGAACCGGTTGCCGGCTGAGAGCGTCGGCGACTGGCAGCCGCCCGGTGATCGACTCCTTGTGCGACACCGATTCCACGCTCAGGTTGCTGCCCGGTGGTTTGTCCGGCGCGGGACGTCGCCGGGCGATCGCTGGCCCCGTCGGTCTGCGAAGCTCCTTCGGGCGAGTTGGTACTGCCGGACTCGACTATCGTCGGAAGTGTGACCGGTTGGCTGTTGGCCGATCGTCAAACTGGTGCGGAAGTGGACATCATGACCCTCAGTCCTTACGAGGAGGCCGCCCTGTGTCGGGAGTCCAGTCGCCTGCGGGAGGAGGCGTTGAGACGGCTCGATGGCGAAACTGCGGCGATCGGCTTCACGCCTGAGCGGAGAGCACGACGGAAGTGGCGGAAGGCGCGCCGCAGCAGGGCCGATACCGGACCTGTTGCTCCTGCCCGGGCCATGACAGTGCCCAACTCCGAGCACTCCGCGCCAAGGCAGGATGACACTGTGGTGCGGTGAGTCGTGCTGGAAGCCGTCGTCGATGGTGTCCGTCCGTAAGCGAGTGCGAGATCCTCGGAGGCCGGATCCTCGCAACTCGACACTGCCGAACTGATCAACGACTGGGAGCAGTTGCTGGGCACGCGCGGTGATGGATCCCATGTGCGACAGATGAGCAAGCTGTCCCACGACGAGGGAAGATGATCAAGATCGCCTCGCAAGGCGAACCACTGTTGCGACAGATTGAGGACGGTCTCCTGTGGTGTGGTCCGGTGTTCCATGGCCGTACATACCTGACGCATTGATGACAGGTTGGATGTGCGGTTCGGGCCCGGGGAGCAAACCGCGGTCGAGTAGGGCGATTACCGACCGTAAGTGAATCGAGGACCGGTGTGATGGGTTTACCCACATTCGGGTGCGCACAGGCGGAGATGGCTCAGCGTCAGGTCCAGAGCAGCTTCCAGGTGATCACTGCGGCCGGTTGACATGAGAACGGCAACTCCTCCCTGGATCGCGGCGATGATCGCTTGCGCTGTCTGGCGTGGGTCGAGACCGTCTCGGATCTTGCCGGCGCGCTGCATCGTTACCACGCCGTCGGCCAGCTTGTCCTCCCACTGGGCCAACAGCGTCATGGTCACTTGTTCGGCGCCAGGAGTTTGTCTGACCTGCGTCATCAAGGCGGCCAATGGGCAGTTGGTGCCCTGGACTCGGTACCTGGTGACCACGGCATCTTTCCAACGCTCCCAGGCCGCCCAGCTGGTCAAGTGGCTCAGATACGGGTCCTGATCGGTCAACACTCGGTCCGCCTCGTAGCGGGCGACCGCCAGCAACAAATCCTCCCGTCCGCCGGGAAAGTAGTGGAACAACTGGCTCTTACTCGTTCGGGTCCGGGCCAACACATCGTCCAACGTTGTGGCGGCGACGCCGAAGTCCCGCAGGTGCTCGGAGGCCCCGACGATGATCCGTTGTCGTGTTGCTTCGCCTTTCGGCGTCAATCGTGTCGGACGGTCGGCAGCTCGCCCCGTCGTCCGCAAGGTCTCCGACATGGATCCGGACGCTAGCATTTTTGGACTTTGGAGTCCAAAAATGCGCGCCTATCGTCGCCGGCTATGAACAACGAAACAGGTACGCGTCTGCAAGGGAAGACCGCTCTCGTGACGGGGTCCACCCGAAACATCGGGCGAGCGATCGCGGAGGCCATGGCCGTCGAAGGCGCCTTCGTCATCGTCTCCGGACGGGACGCGTCACGCGGACAGAGTGTCGTCAACTCCATCACCCACGATGGCGGCCGGGCGGCCTTCGTCCGCGCCGAGCTCGACGGATCGGCTGCATCCAGTTCGCAGTTGGCTACCGAAGCGTTGTCGGTTGCCGATGGCCGCCTTGACATCCTCGTCAACAACGCCGGCATCTACCCGGCAGTCAGCACGGTCGACACCGACGAGGACACCTTTGACCGGATGTATGCGGTCAACGTCAAGGCTCCCTACTTCCTGACCGCCGCGATCGTGCCGTCCATGATCGAAGTCGGCGGTGGTGTGGTGATCAATCTGGGATCGTGGGTCGCTCGGCTCAGCGTTCCCGTCGGCGCCCTCTACGCCTCAACCAAAGGGGCCATGGAGACACTGACCCGAGCCTGGTCCGCCGAGTTCGGCACCCACGGGATTCGAGTGAATGCCGTTTCACCCGGTGTCATCAGACCACCAGAACTGGCTACCGACGTCGACTTCCCCGGCGAAAGCATGATGAAAGGTACACCGGCAGCAGTGTCTGGTCACCCGTCTGCGATCGGCGCAGCCGTCGTGTACCTCGCCAGCGACGACAGCAGCTTCGTGCACGGCACGGTTCTCGACGTTGATGGAGGTCGGACCGGAGTTGCCGTGATCAGCTAACCGCAACGATCAATCAAGCTCATGCCAGGTCGCGGATGCCTGACCGCCACCAGCCATGCCCGACCAGGATCCGCCTCTGGTGACGATGCTCAGTCGTGATCTCGGCCGCCGGTGAGGAATCTTGACCCGGCATCGCTCAGGTGATCAGTTTCGGAGGGCGGGGTCGGCGTGCCGATGGCAACCGGTCGGGGCGTTGCGGGTGGGAGTGAGTCGAGCCACTCGCGGACTGGGGCGACGATAGACATCGAACCAGTCACCACCAGCCAACAGAATCCTGACGCCCGGCCGCGAGGCTTCCAGACCTCGCCGGTCCCGGGGCGTGTGCAGGCGTTAGGAACTCGTTAGGGATCCGGTATCAGAGTCGGGACGCGGGTTTGATGGTGGCGTGACTCTTGACCTCAGACGGACAAAGGGCCGGGCCAACACCTCCGGCCGGTTTCGTGACTGGTTGTTCTGGCGCCCCGATGACGCGTCGCGGCACGCCGGCCCGCATGCGGTCGAACATGCCGGGCAGAGGCCCCAATCCTGGTGGAAGGTGATGTGCCTGACCGGGGTGGACTACTTCTCCACGCTCGGCTACCAGCCGGGCATCGCGTTCCTTGCCGCCGGCCTTCTGAGCCCGCTGGCGACCGTCATCTTGGTCCTGCTCACCCTGTTTGGTGCCCTGCCGATCTACCGCCGGGTTGCTGCGGAGAGCCCTCATGGGCAGGGCTCGATCGCCATGCTGGAACGGCTGCCGCCGTTCTGGCGGGGCAAGATCTTCGTGCTGATCCTGCTCGGGTTTGCGATGACCGACTTCATCATCACGATCACGTTGTCGGGTACGCGGTTCGGCCGCAGTTTCGTCGCCAGGGATTCGCGACGCAGATGCTGGCTGAGTCGCTGGCAGTTGCAAAGTCCGTGGGAATTGAGATGGCGTTGGTTACCTGCAAGGACGACAACTGCGGGTCGATCGCTGTGATCGAACGCTGTGGCGGCCACTTCGACGGGATCGTCGCGAGCTCGCAGACTGGCCGACGAACGCGTCGGTATTGGATCCGGACCGCGTGAGGAACCGCTACCGGCCAGCGCCGGGGGCGCCGTTGGAGTCCGTGTCCGCGACTTCGGGCACCACCTCAGCTTGGTGCAGGCGAACTAGGACTTCTTCTGCGGTCTGCGCTGCAGTCTGGTCGCTGGTGTCGAGCCAGAGGCCAATGCGATCAGTGCGTGCCACCGCGCCCTTGAGCACTTCTGGGGTCAGGGTGGCGGTGTAGCCGCCTCCGGGCCGTTGGTTGTACCTGTCCTGGATCGCTTCGATCGAGGGGTTGAGCATCACGAAGTGGATCGACCGCGAGGGGTGTGAACTGATCGCGGATTTGATGAACCGATGGGCTTCTTCCTCGAAGAGATTGTCGCTGATGATCGCGTCGAAGCCGGCATCGCGGTAGATGTTGGCAACGGTAAGCGCCGCCTGGAATCGCAGTCTCAGTTGGTCAAGGGCTCCGGCAGGTGGTGGGACGTCCATCGTGATGGATCCGGAGACGACCAGACCTTGGATGAAGTCGCCGTCGATGTGGATCGCTCGGTCCCGGCGGGCAGCGATCTGACGTCCGATCGTGGTCTTGCCGGCAGCTGCGGGACCAGAGATGACGATGAGCAGGCCGTTCGGAGACTGGTCGTTGCTCGGCGAGGTAGGCACGGGACGGGATTCTGCCTCACCTCGTCTGTTCGCGCCGACGAAGCCGCCGACAGCAGCCCGGACGAGGATCCGTGGCCGGCGCATGCGCGTGGCAGTTCAGCTCTGACGGAACGGAGCTGGTTATAGGGTCGACATCCGTGGCGGCTCCTGAGTTCATTCGTGACTTGCGTGCCCGGGTGGGCCATGACCTCTTGTTCCTGTCGGCGGCGTTGAGCGTGGTGATCGTCGAAGATCAGGTGCTGCTGGTGCGCCGATCAGACACCGGAGAATGGATTGTTCCGGGCGGGATCGTCGAGCCTGGCGAGTTCGCCGCCGATGTAGCGGAGCGGGAGTTGTTGGAAGAGGCCGGGGTCGTCGGAGTCGTCGAGAGACTGCTCCTCATGACCACGGGCGAGCCGATGGAGTATCCAAACGGTGACCGCTGTCAGTACCTCTTGTTGATCTTTGAGTGCCGATATGAGGGCGGCGTTCCCACGCCGGATCTTGAGGAGACGACTGACGTTCGGTGGTTTGACCTGCATTCCCTTCCGGCGATGCCTCCTCCTGAGACACGTGCGGTTGAGTTGGCAAGGAGTGGGGCGGGTCCCGTGTTCGATCGCGGCGCGGCCCACCTGTCCTGATGCCACGGTGGCGCCCGGTGATGGATCCCAAGTGACACAGGTCAGCTGATGATCATGGCCCTGGATCAACTGTGTACGCGGAGGAACTCTGACTGGGCTGGGGTTCCAGTTGCCTAGAGATCGTTCTCCCGGAACTAGAGATCGTTCTCCCGGAATAGGCTCTGCAGGTTGAGGTCTCGGCGGAGGCGAGGATCGGTCAACGCGTCAACAATCACCGAGGCTCCACACCAGCTTGCCTCCGCCATCTCGACCAACGTGCGGGCCGCGGTCGCTTGGCCGCCGGTTGCGGCCCAATCGTCGACCAGCAAGACCCTGGCCGTCGACGGCACGAGTCCACGGCGAGCACCCAGCCGCAGGTTGCGATCTTGATAGTCCGGCGGCGTCCGAGCGATCAGCCACCGATCACTGTCGGCGGCCGGCACTGGATCCTTGCGTAGTTCGACCAAACCCACGCCCAGCTCCAGGGCGACGAGGGCCCCGAGCAGCGCCCCGCGTGATTGCGGCCCGAACACGACAGTGGGTTCGCGGTCTCGAAATGGTTCGGCGAGCGCGGCACCGAGCTGGCGCAGGATGGCTGGGTCGGCCCACCATCGGGTGAGATCGGCTGTCCAGCGGTCATCTGCACGGTCACGACGCCAGGCGAAGGCCGATCGCATCTCCTGCAACAGTTGGCCACGTTCGATGCTGGGGGCCTGTCGGTTCTTGGGTCTCACGACCGAAGTTTGACGCCACGACGCTGGCGCCGTCCACGAAGTTACTCGGCTCGGTCATCCAGCCCGGTGATCAATCCCATCTGGACACAGGATGATCCGTCGTGCGTTGCATTGCGCGCCGAGCTGGTCGGATCGTGTCGGTGGTGGGAACGGCTCGCGGGTGTTTACAGTCATCTCATGAGCGGCGACGGCGAGGTGATCGTTCGAGAAGCGTTGGACTCAGATGCCGGCGGCGTGGCTCGCACTCACGTCGATAGTTGGCGCGAAACCTATTCCGGTGTGCTCGACGAGCGGTTCTTCTCGATGGACGCTTTCAGACGGCGGCTCGAGTTCTGGACCTGCTACCTCTCGACGGAGCCGCGACCGGGGCGGATGGCGGTCGCGGTGCGAGACGGAGACGTCATTGGTTTCGCTAATGCCGGTGATGCCGTCGGTCCCGATGCCGAACATGGAGTCGGTCCCGCTCGCCCGCTGCACCTGTTCTCGATCTACCTGCTTTTGTCGGCTCACGGCACAGGCGCCGGCCAGGCGCTGCTCGACTCCGTTGTCAGCGATGAGCCCGCGCAGCTGTGGGTACTTCGCGGAAATGACCGGGCAATCTCGTTCTATCAGCGGAACGGGTTCGCCTTTGATGGGGTCGAGTACATCGACCCTGCTCGCGTGAACCTGGTCGAGCTTCGCATGGTGCGCTGAGCGCGTTAGCCGACCGCGTCTGGTAATGGATCCGTTGTCACACAGAACTTGATCAGGGTCGAGTCAGCCGGCGCCGCGCCGTAGGTGGCACCTGTGCGGTTAGGGGTTGCTATGGGTCATGCTCGAATGAGGCGCTCGCCCGGATGCGTGCCGGTAGGGCACAGATGAGGGCGGATCTCACACAGGGTCGCGGCTCGAACCCCTCCGTCGGGATCGGGTCTCGGCGTCAGCGCGGAATTGCGGTGGAGTGGTTGGCTGCGGGCTGCTAGGTTCGCTTGGCCATGGCGTGATCTTGAGGTGCACCAGTCGCCCCGAGGCTGTTTTTGTAGACGGCGGGCCCGTTGAACTGCCGCTTCGAGGTTCTGTGATCTCTCGTTAGCGGTCTGCCTGGTCTTCTCGATGCTGTTGTCTTTGCGTTGATCGGGCGATCCCATCGTGGCCGATGTTTTTGGTCGCACTGTTGTCGGCGGCGGCCTCAGTGGCAATCCCATGGATGGTCGTCTTGTCCGCGACCGGTTGATCCGCGTCCTCCAAGGACATGACTCACCGGGCCCGTAACGGGACAGGTTCCGGACCACTACACGCCTCCACTCCGAGGAGACAGAAATGAAGGACTCTCACGGCGAGCTTGAGGATTCGTTACTCGACGTCATAGAGGTTGGGCCAGAGCGGTCAAGGCTCGTGCCGGCTGTGGTCCTGGCTGTAGTCGTCGTCGCGATAACCGGGATCGCTGGATATCGCTTGGGCTACGCCAACGGCGAATCAGTGGTCGTCGCGCAAGATCGTGTGTTGCGGGCCGCGGACTCGGTTGCCTACCACGGCCGAGTATCGGGTGGCGCGATCACGATCCTCGTTTCGCGACATCGAGGTGAGGCGATCGCCAGTATTGATGGAGAGGTGCATGCGGGCCCGGGGAAGACGTTTCAGGTGTGGGCTTTCTATAAGGCGGACAGTCAGCTCCAGTCAACGGCTGTGCGTGACATTCGATTGAGCGACGCGAACGGCTCGCCGCAACCGCTGAAGAGCGACATGACGGCGTGTGTTGCGATAGCCATCACGGTCGAACCGATCGGGGGGAGCAAGCACCCAACCTCAGATCCCATTCTCAACCTTCCGCTCAGACCGTGATCACTGCGTTCAGACCGTGATCACGGCAAAGGCGACGCATCCTGCGCTGTGGCGAGGTGTACGGGGTGCATCGGACCCGGGGAAAGATCCGATCGCGGTGACGACGCGCGGTCGTGATCTTGGTCGTCGGCCAGGCAACGCCTCGCAAGGGGTGAGCCACCTCATGAGAGAGGTCGAATGGTCGATCTGTCGGAAAGCCGTTGGTGTCGGGGTGGTCTCCCCGTAAGGTCACCGCCGTGGATCAGCAGGCAGTGGATCAACGTGCCGTCGATCTGTTATGTCGTCACGGTTACGAGCCCGGCGACGTTCTGGGGTCGGGGATGGAAGGCACCGTGGTCGATCTCTCATCGGAGTTGGTCGCGAAGATCTGGCATGGTCGTACGGAAGATGATCTGGCAGCGGGAGTGACTTTCGGGACCGCTCTCGGTGCCGCCGCGTTGCCCTTCGGGACGCCGCAGGTGACAGACCTTCTCGCCGATGGTGGGTGCGTGATCACGATCGAGCAAAAGGTTCGTGGAGTGCCGCTCCGCCATGATCGGATATCGGCACCGCCGATTGTGACCCCGGACGAGGTTCGCATTCTGGGGGATGCGCTCAGCGGGTTAGCGGACGCAACGTTGTCGCCGGGCTTGGCGGCCTTGCCGATCCTTCCTGGTGAGCAGCCGTTCGGATGGCCGGGGTCATTTTCATCGTCGCTGGCTCAATTGACAGACCAGCGGTACAAGGCGCTTCCTGAGCTGCTCCAACGCGAGGTCGACGGGATCGACACGATGGTGTCGTGTCTCGTGGACCGTCTGCAGGCGCTGGGCGATGACCAGACCGGCCTTGTCCACGGTGACCTGATACCCGCAAACGTGATGGTCGAGGATGGACATGTTTCCGGTGTCCTGGACTTCGGCTTCATGACAGCGGTGGGGGATCCACAGTTCGACGCGGCGGTGACTGCCAGCCTGTTCGACATGTATGGCCCGAACGCGAAGGCTTCGGAGGATGTCTTGACCGAGGCTTTTCTTGCGCGCTTTGGTCATGACCGTCAGCGATACGGGTTGTATCGGGCGGCGTTCGCCATCATCACGAATGCCTACTTCGGCAGCGACGGTGCGGACGGCCATTTCTGGTGGTGCGCGCAGATGCTGCGAAGGCCGGACGTCCGTGCTGCGGTCCTTGGTTGAGGTGGGCCTGCCCTGCAGAAGCGCGCAGCAGGACAACCAGACGGGATCCGTTGCGCGGTGCGCGGTTCAGCACTCAGTTGGGTGTGATCGGTGAGGGTGCCCGATCATCGATCCGTTGTGACACAGGCGTCGCGCGTATGCCCCGGTGACAAACCGGTTGCGGACACGGGTTCTGGTGTCTTCGAGGTCAGGGTTGCGGTGAGCCGAGTTGCGATGCGTGGCAGCGGCCGACGGGTGAAGGGTTGGGGGGCGATAGCCTCGTGCGTCGCATCGGCGTCGAGCCGCCGCGTTGCTGACTCCACCAATGGGTGACCCTGCTGCCCCGATGGTCCGACCCCGTTGCGCAGGAGGCGCGCTCACCGGGCAGCGGGGCAAAGGGGCACTGACACTGTCACACGCCTGTACGGGCCCCTTCCGGGTATCACCGGTGCTCTGTAGCCAGCCGTATCCCGAGAGCGATCATCACCGCAGCGGTGGTGCGGTCAAGCCAAGCCTTGACACGGGTTCGAGTGAAGAGGCTACGGGCGCGAGTTCCGACCATCACAAGGATTGATAGCCAGCCGATGCCGAGGGTGAGGTGGATCGCGACCAACGCCAGTCCCCAGGACGAGGCAGCTGTGGCTGTCCCGGATGCGGGGAGGAACTGGGGGAGGATGCTGATGTAGAAGATGCCGACCTTCGGGTTCAGCAGGTTGCTGAGCAGCGCTCGGCGGGCGGTAGCGAGTGCAGTTGGTTCGGGGGGCTGGGCTTGTGGCTCGGGTGCATCAGCTCGATTGCGGGGCAGTGACTTCCAAATCGCCGAGCAGCCGAGCCAGATGAGATAGCAGGCACCGGCGATGCGAACGACGGTATAGGCAATGTTTGAGGCGGCGAGGAGAATAGTCAGCCCTGCCAGGCTCGCGGTCGCCCATATGGCGTAGCCGGCTTCGATGCCGATCGCCGCGGCGAAGCCTGAGCGACGGCCATGAAAGATGGTCGAACGGAGCACCATCATGACGTCGATGCCGGGAGTGATGACGCCGACCAAGGCAACGATCGCCCAGGTCAGTAGTAGATGTGCGTCCACGAGCCTCCTTTCCGATGTCCGGAGTTCAGCATGAGCGGCTGGGGCGCGTCAACATTCGACATAACTGCGTACGGCACCGGTGCGGCAGATGCACCTCATGGGACGCCGGCAATCACCAGGCACCCAGACCTCTCCCAGTTCGGGTCCCTTGTGCGACAGCCCACCTGTGATCGGTTCCGCACCCGTGGTCTGCGATTCGGGTACGCGCATAAGGATTGCTCGGGTCACGAGCGATATCGGTCAGGTTGCTGGGGTTGCTCTGTGGTTCGTGCTTCCTGGTGTTCTTGCGACCACGAGTAGGCGTTGGAGATCGTTAAGCGGCCGCTCGTCCTCGACATTGTGAACCGGGCACTTGCCGAGCGCGGGCTGGAGCCGATCGACGAGCGTGACCCTGAAGTTTGAGGAGGAGCTTGCCACAGAATGCTGCCCGATCAGCGATCCCAGCCGGACAGGCGATTCCTCGCTCAACTGGTTGCCCGTTGAGGCCGCTGGATGATCATGCCTGTCAGTGGCCCGTGTCGGGCGGCTGCCGCGGGACCGTCTTCGAACGTCTTGCGGGCTGTTGGTCTAGGAAGTTGGCGAGTCGAGTTCGAGGATGTCCATGGGGTCGCCTTCGCCTGCCGGCAGGCTGTTCACGAGGTCCGGCGAGTGGGGGTCAGTCGAGTGGCCTTCGAGCTCGACGCGGTGGACGCCACGTTCGCCGAGGACTGATAGCGACTGTGCGACGGTTGCCTTGAGTAGTTGGCTTCCGTCGGGTTGGTCGTGCTGGACAGTTTCGGAAACGATCATGGTTCGGCCGTCCCAGACGTCCGGGCTGACGAGGCTGAACGCGACGATCCTGCCTTCTTGGTCGAGAGTGATCATCGACGCGGCCGGGTCCAGGCCTTGGCTGTATCCCTCCCAGGTCAACGGCACCTTGTTGGCATGTACGGTTCCGAACGCTTCATGAGCCCACACGTAGTACGTCGTCCATGCCTGCAGGATCTTCTGGGTGGGCTGCTCAGCCATGGTCACTGTTGTGTAGCCACCCGGCAAGCTTTGTTGGTTGATCCATTGTTGTGCTTGATCGGTGGGTGGGTCGATCCACGGCTCGGGGCAATGAGTACGGACCTTGGAGCCGAGAGATTCGGCGAACGTCCGGCGCAGCGGCTGACTCCGCATGGCTCGGGTGAGGACGGGGAACGGGTGATCGCGACGCTGATAGATCGCTGCGTACAGGCGGGTTCCGATTCTCTGGCGCCGTTGGGTGGGGAGAACGTTGATTTCGCAGAAGTAGGAGTCGGTGACGGTTGCGAGCGCGAGTGCTGCGGTGCCAACGATGTTGCCGCTGTCGATGGCGAGGAGAGTTCGTCGCCAGCGCGGATGGTCTTCGTCCGGTCGGGGTGTTGGCAGTTCGGAGGGGACTTGATCGCTGGCCTGGAGATTGCGAATCTGGACGGCGTCGCCTGAGCGGGGAGTTGAATTCGTCACCGGGCGACTATCCCAACGCCCGGCGCAAGAATCAACGATTTCTACACCTTGATTCGATTCGATGCGACAATTTCTGCCGAAATCTCGACCGATTTCAGTGAAAACTATTATACCGTCGAACTGGATCGCGGACGCACAGAATTGCGAGATGTCGTGGGACTTCTTCCGGGCCCGGCGCTAGCGAGGCCGCGGTCTGCTCTCAACCGATGCCTGACGCCGCGGTCCCAGACCCATGCCAACAGGCGGTCCTTCCCCGCAGGGTCTCTGCGTGGACGTGCCCGGTGATCGATTCGGCTGTGACACAGAACTTGATCATGGTCGGATCGGTCTGAAACAGCGTCGTGGGTGGAACGGCCAGCGGACAGGCGTAGGCGGCCGGTCCGTGAGAGCGCTGGTGCCCTCCTGCCAGCGTCGGAACTGTTCTGGGGTCCCGGCCCCGTCTTGGAGGGCCGCCCGATAGACGTGGATCGATCCGCAACGCCCAGGATTTATTGGCATCGCCTGCTTGATCGTCAGGATCGCGCGGTTGACGTGAACCTTGACAAGAGGTGGTGTCACGCTGAGACTAATGCGTGCTGCGGTAGGGCGCGTCGGGCCACCGAAGGGGCTAAGCCCACCTACTCCACCCTCTCAGGATCCACTCGTAACACGCGCCCGTGTGACACCGAAGTCGTTGGGAAGCCGCAGCATGAGTTCAATCAATCCGATCAGCCACGAGCCATCAGCCGTCGACACGCTGACCACAGACAGTCCGCCAACGCCGGCTCTCCGCGGACTGATCGCCTCGGCATTGGGTAAGGCCCCGGCAGCCTGGCACAAGCCGCACACGGGGCGATCAGCCGCGTCCTTTGTCGTCAGCTTTCACGATGGGTCGACTGCCTTCGTCAAATCGGCTGTCGATGACCAGTCCGCGAGTCAGATCCGAACCGAGCACGAGGTCATCTCCACCGTCCGGAGCGATCTGGTGGCCCGCGAATTAGCTTGGCTGGATGACGGGGAACGTCCCGTCCTGGTCATCGAGGACCTCAGCTCGGCGCACTGGCCAGCCGACCATGACCCAGTCAGCTGGAAGCCTGGACAGTTCGATCTCATGTTCGCCGCGCTGAACCGGGTTGCCGAGTTGCCTCCGCCCTCGTCGCTACCTTTGGCGCCGTCGGCGTCCGCGCACTACTGGCCGCTGATAGCCGAGGATGTCGAGGGCTTCCTGTCGCTGGGTTTGTGTAGCAGCAGGTGGTTCAGTGCCGCGGTTGACGGTCTCGCTGCGGCCGAACGCGATGCGGACCTAGGTGGCGAAGCCCTGGTCCACAACGATGTGCGCAGCGATAACCTGTGCTTTCTGGGGCAGCGCGTGGTCTTCGTGGACTGGGCACAGGCCTTTCGGGGAAACCCGGAGTACGACGTCGCAACCGCGGCCTCCACCTTGCCACTGGAAGGTGGTCCCGACCCCTTTGACGTGCTACCTGATGGAGGCCATTGGGCCGCGTTTTCCGCAGGGCGGTGCGTGTTCCGCGCGCTCCATGAAACAGATGCACCGGACTGGTTCCGACGAGTCCTGCAGCGAATCGCGGTGATCTGCCTGAGCTGGGCATCCCGTTCCCTGGACCTGCCCCGCTGGGACGGTCCAACGTGGAACCAGATCCGTTGATTCGACAGGATCTCAGGGAAGGTGCGATGTGTTCCCGAGTCAGTACCACCCGAATCAGGGTCACTATGCCGACAGTCGAATTGAGGAACATCGGAGACGGATGGCCGCTGCTCTGGTTCCGGCATTGGGATCAGCCTCGGCGAACGAGTCGCGACCTACCCCGCTCAGGCGGTTGCTCGCGGCTCTCCTCCGCCGTGTCGCAGACCGGCTTGCACCGCTGGACGCGCCGCAAGTGCCAACAGCAAGTGACCTGGTCACAACGGTGGACGAGCTGGATGCGGTTGGGGAAGACTCAGATGAGTGAAGAAGTACATCCTCTTCGATCATGACGGCGTCTTGGTCGATACCGAGCCTTGGTACTTCCGGGCCGGAGAACGCGCCCTCGCCGACATCGGCCTGACCATCGACCGGGACCAGTACCTCATGGACATGAGCCAAGGTCTGGGGACGTGGGCCCAAGCCAGGGCGGCAGGCGTTGATGACCGAATCATCGACAAGCAACGCGAGGTTCGTAACGCCTATTACCAGGAGTACCTACGTACACAGGACATCGAGATCGACGGAGTCGTCGACGTTCTCGCCGAACTGTCGCAGTACGTCCGGATGGCCATCGTGACGACGGCGAGGCGAGCGGATTTCGACCTCATCCACCAAGAGCGTCAGATTGTGCCGTACATGGACTTCGTCCTGGCCCGCGAGGACTACAGGCGCGCCAAGCCCGACCCAGAGCCGTATCTGGCCGGGTTGAAGCGGTATGGGGCCGGGAAGGAAGAATCTCTGGTGGTCGAGGACTCATCCAGAGGCTTGAGCTCGGCGGTAGCAGCCGGAATTGATTGCGCGATTGTCTATAACGAGTTCACCAGGTCGCAGGACTTCACGCGGGCTCGCTACCAAATCGAGGCACTCGATGAGCTGAAGGGCATCATCGTCGAAACGACCTGAGTGCCCTGCGGGATCCATTCCGATCCGGAGATCCTGGCAATGGTCCGGCCGGGCGCCCGGTGACGGATTCCCTCCGTACACACCGATTCGAGTAGACGTGCGGGAATGTCACTTCGCCGAGTCGCTCGGCCACACTCGTTCGGCGTTGATGGCCATCTTGTCCCGCGCGGCCTGTTCGATGTCAACGCCGGCCGCGGTGGCCAGGGCGCAGAGATTCCAGATGGCGTCGAAGATTTCATGTCCGAGCGCGAGTCGGGCAGTTTCGCTGTGGCCCTTCGCAGTCGCTTGGAGTGAGATCACAGCGTGTGCGACTTCGCCGACCTCGGCTGTTACGTGCAGCATCCGCGACATGGGGTCGACCTGGTCCCAGCCGTGCTCGCTGGAGAGTTGTCGGACGTTTTCGCAGATCTCGTCGAGGCTCATGGCTCGACGGTAGTGATGCCTCGATCGAACCGCTATCGGGCGCCGAGCCCGAGGCGATCACGTTCGCGCAGATGGGCGCTGACGTCACTGCGGTTGATATCGCGCCCAGCCACTTGGTGACGGCACGGTCCAAGGCTGCCGAGGTCGGCGTCACGGTTGAGTTCCTCGAACAGAACATGATGGCGTTGGATCCAGAGCTCACTGGCTTCGACCTCATCTATATCTCTTGGGGCGGCATCTGCTGGGTTCCAGACCTCGACGCTTGGGCCCAGTCGCTGGCAGGTCGACTCAACCCAGGTGGGATGCTGATGATCAGCGAGCATCATCCACTGTGGGAGGTGCTCACCAGCCAACCCGACGGGTCGTTGACGGTCGGGGCGGACTACTTCACTCCTGCTCGCGACGGCTATCCCGACCCGCTCAAAGCCCCGGTCGTCACGCGCAAGATCGGCGTTCCAGAGACCATGCCGCTGAGCTACGTCTGGAACCTGGGCGAGGTCGTGAGCGCAGTCTTGAACGCCGGCCTGACTGTACGGTCGCTACAGGAATTCCCAGACGAGCAGAACTACCCCGGCCTCGGAGTGCACGCAACCCATCTCCCAGCGACCTACTTGTTGACCGCAGCCCGGTGATCGAATGGGGTGCGACGTGCCCGCGCCCCTAACGTCGGTCATCCCGGCGGCGCATTGCCGGGCATATATCCGGAGCTGCCCGGGGGGTGGTTCCGAGTCTTTCTGTCACGGTGTCGGGTCGCTGTTGTCGGGAATCGGCTGACGCGTCGTCCGTTGTGCCCGGGCTTCCCTTAGTGCTGCCAGCCGTTTCCGGCGCGCCTCGACTGGAGTGGCGAGGGCGGCACCGGCGAGGCTCTTGCTGAGGACGCTGCGCCTGCCGTGGTAGCCGAGTGCGGTGTAAAACGGCCGTGCAGGTTCTTCTGCGCCGAGGTGGATCGAGGTGCATCCGGCCTGCTGTGCTTGGTGTTCAAGCTCGCGCATCAAGCGCGTGCCTATCCCTAGCCTGCGGAGTGCTGGGTCGACAGCAAGGGCCTGGAGTTTCGCTGCCTCTGGCCCTGCGCGGTAGCCGAGAGCGGCGCCGCGGATTTTCCCGTCCCCGTCGATCGCGATGAGCATCATTTCCCGGTCCGCTGTGAAGTGTTCAAGGAGTCGGTCGAGGCTGTAGTGGTTGTGCTTGTCGACCGATGCGACGAACAGCGGTGCGATATGTGCGAACGCGTGGCGGAGCTCTGGCATGTCCTTCACGGGTCGGACCGCGATGGGACCTGACTCCGTTGGCGACATGGCCTGATCGTGACACCTGCCAGCGCGTGGCGCGAGGAGTTTCCAACCGGTTGAACCTGCGAACGATCACGTGCAACCGATGAGTAACCTGTCCGCGCGACGAAAGATGATCAAGATCGCCTCGCAAGGCGAACGGTCATCGGGCCGCGATGAAACTAGCTACCCCCCCGAACTGACCAGGACACGAATCGCGGATACCGACGTCGGGCGACGCGTCATTCGTCGGGAGTGACATCCCGGAGCGATCAGAAACGATCGATGCCGCGGAGCGAAACGGCGTTTGGATAGGTCCTCTGCTGCCAACTCAATCGGATGTGCGCCGGCGACGTGTCAGGGCGTCGACCATCTGCGTCGACATGGTGTTCAGTGTCGCGGAATCCTCGTCCTCGACCGCGGTCAGCACTCGGATCTCTTTGTCGGTGAGGTGTGGAGCGATCTCCGTCGCGCGGACGTTGTCGGACAGGTGCTCTGACGATCTGGTGCCGGGGATCGGGATGATCACGGGTGAGCGCCGAAGCAGCCAGGCCAGAGCGACTGTGGACGTGGGAGTGCCGAGTCGCTGTGCTGGCCGCGTGAGCGCCTCGGGTTCGCCGAGGGCGCCGGTGGCGAGGGGGAAGTAAGTAGGGCACGAAGGCGATACCGTCATGTTCGCAGGCCGCGAGAACCTCGATGCCGCTTCGGTCGATCAGGTTGAAGCGATTCTGGACGGCGGCGATCGTCGTCATCCGCTGTGCGCGCTCCAGCATCTCGGGAGAGGCGCCGGACAGCCCGATGTGGCGAATCTTGCCCTCCTCGCGCAGTTCGATGAGTGCACCGAGCGATTCCTCGAGCGGGACGTTCTCGGCTGGCGCGTTTCCTGGCGCCTGGCTGTCGCCCCAGAGGCGGAGGTAGGTGAGCCCACTGGACTCGGTGCGCAGGTCGAGCAGGGCGTCTTCGACCTGTGTACGCACCGTCTCTGGTCGGCTGTCGGTCAGCCACTCTCCGGAGGGACCGCGCCATGCTCCGACCTTGTTCCCGATGATGACGTCGTCGGCAAACGGGCTCAGTGCCCGTCCGATGAGTTGATTGACCGTGCGGGGACCGTAGGCGTTGGCGGTGTCGAAGAACCGCACCCCCCTGTCCACGGCTTGACGCAGAATCTTGATCGCGCCGGTGACGTCTTCGGGCAGCCCGATCACCCCGGGACCGGCCAACTGCATGGCACCGTACCCGAGGCGCTGCACGCGATCTTGGCCGCCCACCAGATGAGTGGCTGCGAAATCCTGGTGGGTCGGAATGGTCATTCGTCTTGTCCTTCTTCTCGTGCGTTCTGCATACCGACAAAGTGTTCGGTCAGGGTGTGCAACCACTGCCGCAGCAGGGCTTCCTCGGCCGGGGTGAACAGTGCCGAGGCCGAGCCGAGTCTGGCGAGCAGTAGCCGGGCGGCCTGATCGACATCGGTGGGCTCTGATGAGTGGCCGGTGAGTTCAGTCATCAAGGCCATGCGCATCGAACGCGCCAAGGGCCCGGTGGCGGACCCGCCGCCGTGATTGAGCTGGGTCACGCATCCGATCGCCATCGCCGTCGTCATCGCGGCTGCCTCGTCCACGTCCATCCGGAGCAGTCCTGCTTCGGCGAGCCTCTCCAAGCCGTTGCGCAGCTCCTCCTCCGCGATCTGCGCCGCCTGGGTACTGCGACCCTCCGCGCGGTCATGCATGAGTGCGTACAGCGTCGGGTGCTCTACGCCGAAGCCGATGTGCAGGTCCCAGCCCGCCGCGAAGTCGGCCAGCAGGTCACCGGAGCGAGGAACGGAGCGCTTGCGTTCCAGGTATGTGGCGAAGGCTTCTTCGGTAACGGCCTGGAGTAGCCCGTCCTTGTCGCCGAAGTGGTGGTACAGCGTGGGCGCGGCCACGCCGGCCGCCTCATACAGCTCGCGAGTGCTTGGCTCGCGATGCGGATGCTCAGCGAGCAGTGACCGTGCCGCCGCCATCAGACGCTCTTTACCGGACTCCATACCTACCGACGATACACTGGGCTCGCCGTTCACTGTACCGACGGTCTAGGTACTCACTCTGGACGCCGTCGCGACGGGATCTGGAACGCGTTGCGGACGTGATTGCCGCGACAAGCCGCTTGGCTTTGCGCGGTAGCGTGCCGGTGTTGTTCGGCGTTGGGTGGTGGTTTGCTGAGCGAGGCGTTGTTGTGCTCGGGCGCGAACGAGTTCGGCGTACATCTGGCCGGGCAACTCGGGGCTCATCTGCTCGTACATGTTCATCTCCTTGGACGTTGATTTCCTGCCTTGTCGCCCCACCGATCCCGAGTTGGCTCGGGATCGGTGCAGCGAGTCAGAGGTTCTCGGCAATCTGTTTGATGCTGGCGAGGCGGCGGTCCCATGCGATGCCGATGGCATCGAGCCGGCGGGCCGTGGTGCTGAGTTCGGTGCCGATGACTCGGTACTGCATCTCGCGCCCGGAGCGGACGGTCTCCACGAGGCCGACCTCCTGCAGGACGGCGAGGTGTTTGGCGATGGCCTGCCGGGTGACGGGCAGGCGCCGGGCGAGAGCGGATGCTGATGCGTCGCCCTCGCCGAGGGCGGTGAGGATGCTCCACCGGGTTTCGTCGCCGAGTGCACTGCACATGTTCACCACGGCCTGGTCGACGAGGGTGTCGGCGCTCATGCGCTGTGCTCGAGCAGTGCGACGAGCTTGTCGAGTTCGCCGTCCCAGCCGTCGCGATGGTCTGCCATCAGTCGTGCCGGATCGCTGGTGTTTTCAAAGCCCGTCTCGATGACGGTGAGTTGAGTGCCGCCGGGCGGAGCGTCGGCGAGGGTGAAGGTGAAGACCGTCGAACGATGGTCATCGACCGTTGCCGGCAGTGGGCCTTCCTCGTTGCACCAGCGGTAAGACACCTCGGACTGAGGGTTGAAGGCATCGACTCGGATCGGTACTCGGCGCTCACCTGGCCAGCCGATCGTGCCGAGGGCGCCGGCGCCGGTACCGGCGAGGGAGATCTGGCCGAACCACTGCGAAATCAACTCGGGTTCGGTGACGGTGCGCCACACCTTCTCCCGGGGGGCGTTGATGTGGATCGTGCGGCGCACGCTGAAGATGTCAGCGTCGATCACGGCCTGAGGATTCTGCGTGTTCTCCATGAGTGTTTCCTCTTCTCTTGGTGGTGATCAGTGGACGGTGGCGGGTTCGGCTGTCGGCGCCGTTCCGATCGGGGGTGAAGGTGCAGGGCGCAGGGAGCGGCTGGCGATCGCGGCGGCGATGGCGATAGCGGCGAGGATCGCCGCGGTGAGGTAGGCCGCCGGGATGCCGCCGGTGTTGATCGCGTGCCCTCCGGTGAATGCGCCGACGGCGTCGCCGAGGTTCCCGGCAGATGCGGGCAGCGAGGCCGCGAGGATCGCACCGGGGCCGGCGAGGTGTTCGACGCGGTGCTGCCATGGAGTGGTGATGCCCGCGCTGCATATGCCGAGACCGAGCACCGCGATGATCGCGACGACCGGGCTCGCCCCACCGATGACCATCGCGAGCAGCGAAACCGATACGCCGATGGTGCCGATCGTCAGGGCGCGTGCAGCTCCGGTGCCGGCGAACCCGCCACCGGCGAAGGACCCAACCGCAGCGGCGATCCCATAGGACACCAGGCATACCCCGATCCAAGGCCCCGAGACCCCGGCCACGCCGCCCAAGAACGGAACGAGATAGGTCAGTGCCGCTGAAACGCCCGCGAACAGCAGCACGCCGACGGCCAGCACCGCGAGCACGCGCGGGGCGAACGCGAGCCGTAGTTGGCCGAGCATCCCGACCTCGCCCTCGGCCGGCACGCGGGGTGCCGCCAAGAGAGCGATCAGGAGCACAGCGATCGCCGCCAGCACGACGGCGAGGAACGACACACGCCAGCCGAGGGCTTGGCCGAGCAGCCGACCCAGAGGCATCCCCACCGCGCCGGAGACAGCGAACCCGGAGATCACGACCGCCATCGCCCGACCGGCTCGTTCCGGCTCCACGATCGACGTAGCGGTGGTGATAGCGGCTGCGATGAACAGCCCCTCCACCGCGCCGATCACGACCCGGACGGCGACGAAGGTCTCCATTCCCGCGCCGAGCGCAGGCAGCAAGTTCAGCCCGGCGAACGCCGTGAGTGCGGCCAGCAGCACTGACCGCCGATCGAGTCGCGCGGTCAGGAACGTCAGCAGCGGTCCGCCGACGGCGATCCCGAGCGCATTCGCCGACACCAGCACACCGACCGCCGAAACCGGGGAGGCCAGGTCCGCAGCCATGAGGTCGAGCATGCCCATCACGAGCATCTCGGCAGACCCCATGATCAGCGTTCCCGTGAACAACGCGCCCAGGGTGATCGCCACTCGTGGACGACACGCTGTTGAGCGACTCTGTCGACCGAACATCGAAACCTCCCAGGATATGCAACTCAATGGTTGCAGCAACTCTGGCACACTTCGAGCCGAGTTGCAACCGTATGGTTGCAATAGGTGTCTGGAGCCATCTCCCGCAGAGGCGGCGACAACAATGAGTTTTGGGGCGGCTGGACGTGCCGACTTGACCTAGATTCAGCCCATCAACGGTCTTCTGATGTACGCCCGGCTTTGCGGTGTTGCGGCCCGGTCATGGATCCGCTGCGGCGATCGAGAAGCTGCCCCATAGGTTCATGACATGGCTGAGGACTCACTGCCGCAGCCATGAGGTCTGTGGCACCCTGAGTTCGACGGCGGCTGTTTGGTACCAGACTCGTACCGCCCGCGAAGCTGACCTGAAGGTCGTCCCGGTCATGGATCCGTCTGAGACGTGGGTGAATCAGCTCGTCGTTTGCTCCGACCACCCTGGAAGGGTGGGAGACATCCGGCCTCACACACGAGAAGTTGGAGCCTGGGAACGAGACTGGGTGCACGTTCTGTCGGATCGGGGCGGGTGATCTGTGGGATCAGGTGTTCTACGCCGACGATCACTCGGCGGCCTTCCTCGATATGGCACCCGCGACGCGGGGCCATACCTTGGTGATCCCGCGTCGGCACTCCGCCGATATTTTCAACGTCGGGGAAGCTGAGTTCGCTGCACTGGGTCAGGCTGTTCATCCGGTGGCGCGGCGCCTGGAAGATCGTCCTCATCCAGGTCGGCGGTCGATCGTCCAGAGCAATCGCGCAGCGGGTCGGCAGGACGTCTTTCACTGGCAAGTGCATCTTGTGCCTCGTTACGCCGGCGACGGTTTGACCCCGCAGTGGACCGAAACATCCGAGGAGGCAGACGAGATCGGCAGGCTCGCGGCCAGTCTGCGACTTTGCCCGGTCAGCGATTGCCCGCTACCCGACCGGTCGACGGACCTCGCTGTGTGATCACCGGGCATCGGGCGCCATTGCCGACCTGGCCGGAATCGGACCCTTTGCAGACCCGTTCCGTTCGCCAGTCAGCTGCGGTCGGCGATCGCCCGCGAACTGCCCGTCGAGGGGAGGTTGCCGCGTGATCACCAGGCGTGTGATGGCCCTGGCGGAACTGACCGGATTTGGATCCTTTGAGAGATGGTGTGAGATCCGAGGTCGTCGGCTGTTGCAACGCCGCTCTCGGTCGGGTGTTTCTGCCTAGGCTTCGGGCATGAACGGCAACCCGTCGCGCGGCATGTCCGGACTGCATCCCGCCGTTGCTGAATTCCTGAAAGACTCTCGGTCTGGATGGTACGCGGTCCGGTGTCTGTTCCAGTCGAACTGGCCGCCCGATGAGCCGGAGGCAGCCACCAGGCACTACGAGGAGCGGATCACGCTGTGGCGGGCCGACTCGTCCGATCATGCAATCGAGCTCGCGGAGGCTGAGGCTGAGGAATACGCAGGAAGTATCGAGGATGCGCCCAGCGTCTATCTCGGCTTGGCGCAGGCGTACGCCATGGAAGAGGTGCCTGGCCAGGGTTGTGAGGTGTTCTCCCTGATTCGAGACAGTGAACTCGAACCCGACGCCTATCTGGATGCTTTCTTCGACGACGGCCGAGAACGCCAGGGTCATGGAGACTGAATGTCCCGGCTGGTCATCGTTGACTGGGCTTCTGGGATGCCTGGCCAAGCACTGCTTCGGACCGCTCCGAAGGCATGAGGAGTGAGAGCCTTGGTTGAGGGCCGCGTCGAGGCGGTCGAGCCACGGCTGCTGCGGCCCGACCAGGTCAGGCCGCGGCGCGGCCGGCAGCCAGGAGATGGCGAAGGTGCGGCCCGGTTCGCCCTCGGTCTGCCAAAGTACAACTCGGCGATCGTCGCTGCGAGCCAGGAAGAATCGACGCTCCTGTCGCACGGTGAGCACAGCCCACGGGATCCATCCGGTCAGTTGAGCAACCAGCAACTCGGGCTGCTCCAGATCCCGTTCTTGATGGCGGACCAGCCGCCAGCCATCGTGTTCCTGGAGCAGTTCCAACCCCCCGTGCGCGACAGTCGCCAGTGCGTCTCGGCACCGGCCGGTGAGAGGCGAAGGTTGGTCTCGGCGAGCACCAAAGCTCGGCCGTCCGACATGATCAACTCCTCGACGCCGAGATCATCGATCAACTCGATGTCGGTCAGCCCGGTCTCCTCGCCCGCTTCCCTCAACGCAGCCGCGTCATAGGACTCGCCGGGTTCAACCGTTCCGGCGGGAATTTGACGTCCGCCGCCGGGATGCCAGAACGTCACCAGCTCAGGGTCTCCCGCGACGTTTCGGATGACGTAGACAGTAACCTTTCGCTGTGCTGGTTGCTGTCCAAGCAGTCCTGAATCGGAGGAGCCATCCACCGAGAGCAACATATCGGCGATGTGGACTGGAATCGGTGTGTCTGATGGGATTCCTTCTGACACCGGAGAGATCGCGACCGCAGTAGAGCTCGTTGTGGGCAGGCTTGTTCAGCGGTTAGTTCAGACAGTGCCCAGCCAGGTGTCCAGTGCTGCTCCGAGATTGCGTCCACGATGGTAGCCGCGCTCGGTGATCGTGGCGATCAGGTGACGGGCGTCCTGGAGATCCTCGGCGTCTGCCCGTGCGATCAACGTGCGCAGGTCGCGGTCGCGTTTCGCACTCTGCCGCCAGCAGAGTTTGACTGCGATCAGGTGCCCGATGCGGGCGACCGGGACCGTCAGACCCGGTGGGACCTCCAACGGCTCCGCCGCCTCCACGGTCTCGGTTTCGACACCGGAACTTGCGAAGAACAGGTCGACGGCCACGTCCCGGCCGGGGCCAGGGGAGAGGAGCCGCACGGTGGCGAGTCGACCGGTCTGGTCGTGCACAATCGACTCCCTGGACTGGTAGCCGGCCGCGAGTAGGTCACCAACAAGTGCTTTGGCTGTCGCGTCGTCGGGCACGGCGATGGCGATGTCGATGTCTGCGGTGGGGCGTGGTTCGGCCCGCGCGCAAACGGCGAGGCCGCCGACCAGCGCCCAGGGCGAATCGAGGTCGTCAAGGTCAGCAACGATCTGGGGGAGGGCCTCTTCTAGCATGGTCATCAGGACCTACCCTCGCAGTCACCGGCGGACGGAGCCACAGATTTCCGCCGACCTGCCTGCCCATGATCGATCCGTCTCTGCTTCCGTGGATCCAATCGTGACCGTTCCCGACGGAACCAGAGCAAGTTCGCCGAGGGGGTCGGACGTGCTGTCGGAGGCGCCATCGATATCCATGCCGACATCCCGACAATTCAAGCGTGCTTGAGGTCAAGCGAATGTTGCGGTGCTGCCGACGCTATGCGCGGTCGTCATCCTGGTACCGGTGGAGGATCCCAACCGGACAGCCTTTCTGCGTTGGGATTCCCGCCGATCGGCCACGCGAGCCCACGATCACCAAGATCATGTACGGCGCGTCACACCGGACGCGAGGTGGCGCCGCCTGACCGTCGAAGGCGTACGTCCCCGGGTTGCGTACATGGCACCCATGCAAGCCGATCAGACCCAGGATTGGTAGTCGAAGCTGTGCGACATTGGTACGGTCGGGCCGATGACGGTATCCGACGGCGTTGAGGATCGGAGTCGCATCGTCGCCTCGCCGATCAGCTGCTTGTGGTCCGCGATTCCACGATCTTGGAATCAGGTACGGTCGCTCGGCCCGCGAGAGATCCGTACCGTTCGATCCGCTGCCAGCGGAGGTGGAGCCCTGCGACCGCGGTGAACAGTGATTGGATCACGACCAGGTACATGAGTTGTCGGTAGACGAACTGTTGTAGCGGCAACGCCCACAGCGCTCCGGGGCGTTCGCGGTCCAGCCGGAAGGCGTACAGACCCATCACCACCTGGAGCGCGAGGAAGCCGAGCCAGACCCCGATCACTCGGACCGGGCTCAAGAACAGCAGACCGTAGACCGCGAAGACGTCGACAGCTGGTGCCAGCAAGGGAAGCAGGAGCTGGAATGTCAGCAGGTAGAGCAGTCCGCGGCGTCCGAGCTTTCCGGCCTGGCCGGACTGGATGAGTGCGGTGCGATGTTTCCACATCGCCTGGAAGGTCCCATACGACCAGCGATAGCGCTGCTTCCAGAGTGCGCCGATCGTCGCCGGGGCCTCGGTCCAGGCGGTCGCCCCTTCCTCGTAGACGACGCGCCAGCCATCGCGGCACAGCGCCATGGTGAGGTCGGTGTCCTCGGCGAGCGTGTCGGTGCTGACGCCGCCGACCCGTTGCAGCGCGCTGCGGCGAAACGCGCCGATAGCGCCCGGAACAGTGGGCATGCATTCGGCGACGTCGAAGAGCCGACGGTCGAGGTTGAAACCCAGGACGTACTCGATGTGTTGCCAGCGGCCCAGGAGACCGCCGCGGTTGAGCACCTTGGCGTTCCCCGAAACGGCACCCACGTCGGGATCCGCGAACGGCTGGACAAGAGTCCGTACTGTGTCCGGATCGAAGATGGTGTCGCCGTCGACCATCACCACGGTCTCGCACGAGGCTTCAGCGATCCCGGTGTTGAGTGCAACCGGCTTACCGCCATTGGGTTGCCGGATCACCCGTACGCCGTCGAGTCCCAGTCGCTCGACGATGTCGGCCGTGTCATCGGTTGAACCGTCGTCGACGACGATGACCTCGACCGGATGGGTCGAGGAAACGACCGACCGGACCGCGGCTTCGATTCCGGCTGCTTCGTTGTGGGCCGGCATCACCACGGTCACGGGTTCGGTGAACGGCGGATAAGTCGGTCGGTTGCGGCTGTGTCGGCGGGCCGCGGCGATGACCAGGATGGCACGCAACAGCGCCAACGCCCCGGCGATGATCAACATGATGTCCATCGCCGACACGACGAAGGAGCTCAGCCGAAGCTCGGTAACCATGGCCCGTCCCGCAATCTGCTGCGGGGCTGGCGCGGGCTGTTGCAGCGGCACCCTGGCAACCTGGCTGACCGTCTCGAACCGATAACCCTCCGCTCGTAACTCGGGAATCAACCGACGCAGCGCGGCGACCGTTTGACTCCGGTTGCCGCCCGAATCGTGCATCAGCAACACCTGACCCGCATTCCCCGTGGGGGTCGCGTTGTGGACGATCTCGTCCACACCTGGACGAGTCCAGTCCTCACTGTCGAGAGTGGTCAAGCTGATCATGTAACCGTTGTCCGCGGCATTGCTGATCACGTCGAACATGCCGTCGTCGACTGCGGAGTTCTCCGAGCTGTACGGCGGTCGAAGCAGCGAGGTCTGCTGGCCCGTGATACCGGAAACCGCCAGTTGCGCATCGCTGATCTCGAGGTTCTGCCACCACGGCGGCAGTTTGCTCAGGTCGGCGTGGGTCATGGTGTGGATGCCGATCTCGTTGCCGTCGGCAACCGTCTGCCGGACGACGTCCGGGTTCTTGATCGCCTGACTTCCGACCACGAAGAAGGTGGCGTTCACGTTCTGTTCCCGGAGCACAGAAAGGATCTCTGGCGTCCAGACCGGATCGGGGCCGTCGTCGAAGGTGAGCGCGATCACCTTCGGGTCTGGCCGGGCTGTCCGTGGCTGTGGCCCGCGGGCATCGATGATCGGGCCACCGGTCTTGATCGACGCCGGCACATTCCCGTCCGGGCCCGGTGGGCGAGCGTCCCGGGAGACACCGAACAGGTGGCTCGTGTAGCCCTGAACCAGCAGGGCAAGGAGCAATGCCAGCAGGGTGACCGACAGCACGACCCAATGGATTCGTGGCTTGATCTGGCTGGCTGAATGGCGGGGCTGATAGGCCATCATCGAGTCGAGGGCTGACGGGTAGAGCCCGAGGTCACGGTCGTCGTGATCTCGGTGTCCTTCTTGTCACGGCCCGGAGCTGCACTCCGACGCGAACCGCCCGGAGCGGTAGTGCTCTTACCCTTGTCGGGCACGGCTCTGTGAGTTGCGCCCTGCGCAGCCTTGCTGTTGCCGGCCGCCGATGTCGTCGTAGCGGCCGAAGGGCTGGATGTGGCTTGAGTGGATGAGCTGGCCGAGGTGGCAGGCGACGAGGTAGTCGGGCTCTGCTGTGTCGTCGGCGCTGCGACCGGTTGAGCCTTCGTCGACGTCGGTGCGGTCCCGGGACTGGTCACGTCGGCGGACGCCTTCGGGCGGTCGGCCCGCGTCGCTCCGCTCTCGGGCCGCGGCATCGCGCTATGGGTCCGTTGCGCGGGGCTGCCGGGGGGAGCAGGCGATTCGGACACAGTCGCCGAGCTGGTTGGCGCGGCGGGCCGGTTTCGAGACGGTGCGGCCGCGCCCCGGGACAGTTGCTCGACCAGCGGTAGACCGGGGGCATTGATGTGCACACCGACCAGGCTCAGCGGGATGAGGATCATCCCGTATGCGACCGCCAGCAGCGCAACCCCGATGCCGATCCGTCGTACGAGACGCTGCCGCCGGCCGCTGCGGTCGACAAAAATGGGTCGACTCGACGAACGATGACCATGACGTGCAGGCGTCGGCATCTTCCTCCCCGGCTCGACCAGCCCAAGAGTCTGGCCGGGCGTGCCTTGGATGTACCGGACGTTTCCGCGATCAACGCTCAATTTGGCCTGAGCTTTCGGGGCAGTGCTGGGTCGGCTGGCTAGCCCCGGCGGGACCCGACCCGCTACCCAGTCTCGCTGGTGCAAGCCAGGGGTCGGAGAAGAATCGGGTCGAGAAGGGTTGCTCGTCCCAGTTGGTGACGCACTGCCATGACGGTGATGCCGCTGGTGCGGGCGCTTCGTCAGACGCTGGCGAGCCTTGGTCGTTCGATCGCTACAGTCGACCAGGCCGGCACTGAGCAGGGCAGCGGGAATCGTGGTGTGCCTCGCATGGGAACCTCGCATCGCCTCGGCGGAACGTCATCTGTCTTCAGATAGCCCGGTGGAGGTTCCCTCGCGACACAGAATGACCATGATCGTCCAGGCTGCTGTCCGCTGACGTACGACCGTCGGGCAGGAGTCCCGGTTGCGTTCAAGGTGGTTCCGCGAATCCGATGGCAAGATGGCATCGTCGTCCTGCAAGTCTCACTGCGGCCGCGTGAGTCGCTGCAGCAGGGCTTGCTGCTCTGGAGGTTCAGGTGACATCGTTCATCCGCCGTTGGGGGAGCGCTGCCCTGGTGATTTCCGCGGCCGTCGTCGTCGCTGTCATCACCACAGCGGCCGGTGACTGGGGTGTCGGGATCGTGCTCGCGGTATTGCTGTTGTCATCTGCCTGGCTGGTGTCGCCGCTGCTGGCTCCCCGCAGTCCCGATTGGACGACGGCGCAGGAACTGGCCCGCGCCCGCGGTGTGCCGCTGATCCTGTGGAAGCCGGGCTGCACGTACTGCATCAGGCTCCGGCTGGCGCTGGGCAGGGTGGGGTCGCGCGCAGTCTGGGTGGACATTTGGGCCGACGAAGACGCTGCCGCCGCGACCCGCGAGCTAAACGACGGAAACGAGACCACCCCCACGGTGATCACCTCCGACGGCGCTCAGACCAATCCGCCGCCGAGCGTGGTCAAGGCCATTCTCCAAACGCTCTGAGCCGACTCGGTCCGGGTCCTGAGGTCAGGCGCTCAGTTGCGGCGATGTATCGCAAGGGAACGCCCGCGAACTGCCCGATCAAGGCACCTCGCTGCGTGACCGGGCCCCGAATTTGCTCGGGACCAGCCCGGTGTCCGATCCCGTGTGCGACAGATGAGCAACCTGTCCCCGCGACGACGGAAGATGATCAACATCAAAGCAAGGCGAATACTTTCGGTCTTTCCTTCCCGTCTCGTGGGTGGCAGCGCCCGCGTATGGGATCGCTGGTCACCGGCTGTTGCTCGGCGACGGACGAACACGGACCGAGTTGGCGAACGACGGTGCGGACGCCGGTCGTCGACCGCACGTCCTGGGAGCCGTGCGTCGGGCACGGTTGTCGGCCTGCTGTGATCCTGGCCGGTGCCAGGCCAGCGGTAGCTCGATCCGCAGCAGGGTGCGTACCGGATTCATCCCCATCCCGCGCGCGGACTCGAACAGCGCCGGATCGGGCCATGACTCTGGTCGCGACGTTGGCATCGATCTCGATGGATTGCCCCGATCCGGATGCTCGCGCCCTGTTCTGCTGTGAGCTTCTCGGGCTTGAGGACGCGTTGGAAACACCGGATCGCGGTGTCGTTTGTTTCTCAGGCGCCAGACTTAGGCGTGCTCGATGATCAAGGACAAGCCGGTGTCGAAGCTGTCGGTGGCGGTGAGGTTGAGTCCCTCGGTCATGACGCGAGTGGTGCACGGGTAGGCCAGCTGGAACTCCTTGGTGGGTTGGGCTTCTGCGGAGTCCTGCTCCTCGATGACGTGGCCGAAGGTGTAGTGGACGACGGTGTAGCTAACGCTGGCTGATTGCGGCAGGGTCAGGCCGCTGTCTTCCAGTGCGCGCAGCGCGTATTCGGGGATGCTGGCGAGCGTGGGTGTGTGCGGCGGCCGTGCGCCGGTTACGACCCGGGCGCCGTCGGGGTAGGCAAGCATGGCGCGGCGGAGGCGGTGCAGTGGTTCGCGACGGCGTCGGCGTGCCTGGTCTTGAGCGGCGGTAATCAACCTGCCTCCGATCCCTTGGCCCTGCCAGTCGGGGTGCACGCCCAGCGGGCCGAGCATGAGGACGGGTGGGGTCGGTGGACCGCTCAGGCTTGCTCGCCGCAACAGGCAGTGGCCAACTACCGAGCCTTCGACCTCGGCGACCAAGGACAGCTCTGGCAGGTATTCGTCAGAGGCCCGGATGGAGTTGATCATGTCGACTTCTTCACGCCGTCCGTCAAATGCGCTACGGGTCATCTGCGCGACGGATCGGAAATCGGCGGGAACCTCCGGTCGGATGATGCAAGGGATCGTCATACTTGACGCACGCAAAGTTCCTGCGGCAGATGAGTCGTCATCCCGGGACCATAGGCCGGTACCCCGAGGGTCGCATCCCGATTTGGCTGTCACAGGGTCGGTGGACGCAAGCACACCCGGCCTTCGTGCGGCGGGTGAACGATCGTTAGCGGGCCCCGGCTCACTGTGTCATCACAGGTCGAGAGTCGGCTCTACCGAG
>DATCVL010000140.1:0-5270 GCA_036566865.1 Microlunatus sp. | reverse complement strand
TCCAGCTGCGCACCGCGGATCTGGAGGAACGCTTTCCGGGTCTGCTGCCCGCCATCCTGGATGCGCCGACCGCTTCCTGACCGAGCCGGGTCAGCCGATCGGGGCCACCCGGTGCTCGACCCAGACGTCCGGCAGCAGCATCGCTTTCATGATCAACTCGGCATTGCGTTGATCACTGCCGTACGTCCTGGCTTCGGCTTCTGCCGGCTCGTGGCCGTGACTCAGGTGGCGTTGCAGCAACCGCTCCTGACGCACCGTTTCATCCAGGTCCACGTACCACGCGTCGTCCAGGACCTCCCGTACCGAACGCCACGGATCGCCGTCCAGCAACAGGTAGTTGCCCTCGGTGATGATCAACTTCGTGGCTGCGGTGACTTCCACCGCGTTGGCGATCGAGTCCTCAATGGTGCGATCGAATTCGGGCGCGTAGACGATCTCGTCGGTCTTCCGGATCCGCTCCAGCAGCCGCAGGTAGCCGAGCCCGTCGAAGGTCTCCGGTGCGCCCTTGATCTCGGCCTGCCCGTGCTCCTCGAGCACCCGCTGGGACAGATGGAAGGCATCCATCCCGACCGTCGCAACCTGTCCGGGAAAGGCCCGTCGCAGCCGGTCGGCGAGCTGCACCGCGAGCGTCGACTTGCCTGACGCCGGCGCACCGGAGATGCCGATCAAGCGTCGCCCGTCACCGGCCGCCTCGAGGATGGCCGCCGCCCGCCGGCAAAGCTCCTCGAAGCCCTCCCCGGGCCAGCTGACGCGCTGCATTCCCGACACCCTAGCCGTCCTGTCCAGTCCGCAGTTACAGCGTTGAAATCGGCCCTCCGAGTTTGTTACTGTCCGGCTCCATGACCGTGCCCAAACCTGAACATCCGCGCCCCCAATTACAGCGTGAGCAGTGGCTCAACCTGAACGGCGCCTGGCAGTTCGAGATCGACAACGGCGACAGCGGGATCCACCGCGGCCTGCTCGATCGTGCGCTGGAGAGCGAGATCGTCGTTCCGTTCGCGCCCGAGACCGAACTCTCCGGCATCGGCAACACCGACTATCTGGAGGCGGTCTGGTATCGCCGCACGGTCAGCATCCCGACCGACTGGGACGGCAGCCGGGTGCTGTTGCACTTCGGCGCTGTTGATCATGATGCGACCGTCTGGGTGGACGGCATCGAGGTCGGCCGGCATCGTGGCGGTTTCAGCTCCTTCACCGTGGAGATCACCGATCAGGTGTCGGCCGGACAGCAGGCCGTGATCGTGGTCCGCGCCCGCGATCCGCGGGAGGCGGTCCAGGCTCGCGGCAAGCAGTCGCTGCGGTTCGACAATGCCGACTGCCACTACACCCGGACCACCGGGATCTGGCAGACCGTCTGGCTGGAAGCCGTGCCGCAGACCTATCTGAAGCGGCTCCGGGTCACACCGCAGCTGGCGTCATCCTCGTTCGTGGTCGAGACCGCGCTGTCGGCCAACCGTCCCGGCCACACCGTCCACCTCACGCTGACCGACGCCGACGGCGAGGTCGCCACCCAGGACGTACGAGCCGATCTTGATCTTGCTCCGGCAGCGACCTTGATCATTCCGTCCGATCGGGTACGCCCCTGGTCGCCCCGGGATCCGCACCTGTACGACCTGACCGTGCAGCTGTTGGACGTCGACGGACAGGTCGTCGACCAGGTCGCCAGCTACGCCGGACTCCGCTCGGTCAGCATCGAAGACAAGAAGATCAAGATCAACGGCGAACCGATCTTCCAGCGTCTGGTGCTTGATCAGGGCTACTGGCCGGAGTCCTTGATGACCGCGCCCAGCGACGAGGCGCTGCAGCGAGACATCGAACTGTCGCTGGCCGCCGGCTTCAACGGCGCCCGGCTGCATCAGAAGGTCTTCGAGGAGCGCTTCTACTACCACGCGGACAAGATGGGCTACCTGGTCTGGGGCGAGTTCGGCGACTGGGGAGTCGGCGGTTACGGCCCGTACGAAGATCATCAGCGGCCGACCGCGTCCATGATCACCCAGTGGCTGGAGGTGGTCGAGCGGGACTTCAACCATCCGTCGCTGATCGGCTGGTGCCCGCTGAACGAGACCTGGCAGAAGCTCACCGACAAGATCACCCAGCTGGACGATGTGACCCGCGGGATGTTCCTGGCCACCAAGGTCGCCGACCCGACCCGGCCGGTGCTCGACAGCAGCGGCTACTCCCACCGGGTGCCGGAGGCGGATGTCTACGACAGTCACGACTACGAGCAGGATCCGACCAAGTTCGCGGCCAACCAAGCCGGGCTGGCCCAGGACGATCCGTACCTGAACGAGCACAACGGCAACGCGATCTCCATCCCCTACCGCGGCCAGCCCTACTTCGTCTCCGAGTTCGGCGGCATCTGGTGGAATCCGGAGCTGGCCGCCTCGGTCGCCGGCACCGACCGCGAGGAGTCCTGGGGCTACGGCGACCGGGTCAAGGACGAAGCCGAATTCCAAGATCGTTTCGCCGGACTGGTCGGCGCCCTGCTGGACGACGAGAACATGTTCGGCTACTGCTACACCCAGCTGACCGATGTCTTCCAGGAGGAGAACGGTATCTACCGCTTCGACCGGTCCGAGAAGCTCGACGTCGACCGCGTACGCGCAGCCCAGATCCGCCCGGCGGCGTACGAGAAATAGCAGCCGGGCCGTCGTCGGCTCAGCCACTCCCACCGAAGTCGCGACACCACGAGTCCCGCGCCATGCCATCACCGGCAGGCGACCGGACGTCGTGGTGTCGCGACTTCGCTGCCTTCCGGCAGCTTGCTCCGGCCGGGACTCGTGGTGCCACGCTTTCCACCACAGGTGCGTTCCTCGGCGGTTCCTGGCCGGATCGCGACCGCGCCCTTGACAGTGCTCGTGGCGGCTGGTTCGCTAGCGGTTTAGAACGTTTCAACGACCCCTGCACTGATGAGGATGGACTTCCAATGGCGGAAGAGGCACCGCTGACCGGCGCGACCATGATCGCCGCCGATGACGACTTCTTCGGCGCGCCGCTGCTGCGCACCGAATTCGATCTTGAATCCGGACATGGCCGACTGGTCTCGGCGACGCTGACCGCCACCGCGCTCGGAGTGGTCGAGCTCGAGATCAACGGCGAACAGGTCGGCCCGGACGTGTTGACGCCGGGTTGGAGCAGCTACCAGTGGCGGATCCGCTACCGCAGCTGGGATGTCACCCGACTGCTTCCCGCTCCCGGCGAAGCAGCGACCGTCGGCGCCTCCCTCGGCAACGGCTGGTACCGCGGCCGGCTCGGCTTCCGTGGCGACAGCGGTCTGTACGGTGATCAACTCGGCCTGATCGCCCGGCTCGACCTGCGCTACGCCGACGGTCATCAGCAGACCGTCTCGACCGATGAGAGTTGGCAGGCGGGGCCGTCGACCAGCACCGAGAACCAGATCTACGACGGGCAGACCATCGACGCCCGGCGGGCAACTCCTGGTTGGTCGTCGCCCGGTTTCGACGCCGGCGGATGGACCGGCGTGCACGCGCTCGAATTCGATCATGGTCTGCTGACGACGCCGATCGGACCGCCGGTGATCCGGCACGAGGCGGTCAAGCCGACCGAAGTGATCACCTCGCCGTCCGGCAAGACCTTGATCGACTTCGGCCAGAATCTCGTTGGCTGGTTGCGATTCAGCGTCACTGGACCGGCCGGGCAGGAGATCACCGTCCGTCATGCCGAGGTGCTGGAGCACGACGAGCTCGGTTCGCGACCGCTGCGTACGGCCAAGGCGACGGACCGGTTCATTCTGTCCGGTGCTGAGGACTTTTTCGAACCCAGCAAGACATTCCACGGCTTCCGTTACGCCGAGGTGGAGGGTTGGCCGGGCGAGCTGACGCTGGATTCCGCCGCCGCAGCGGGCTTGGAGGCGGTCGTGGTCAGCTCCGACCTGCGTCGGATCGGCACCTTCTCCTGTTCCGACGAGCTGGTCAATCAGCTGCATCACAACGTGGTCTGGGGACAGCGTGGCAACTTCCTGGACGTGCCGACCGACTGCCCACAGCGCGATGAAAGGCTCGGCTGGACCGGCGACATCGCGGCGTTCGCGCCGACCGCTGCCTACCTGTTCGACGTCAAGGACTTCCTGGCCGACTGGCTTCGTGATCTTCGGGCCGAGCAACTGGCGGCCGACGGACGGGTCCCCTTCGTGGCGCCGGACGTGCTCGCCCTCGGCCGGAGCAAGAACGGTCCCCGGGACGAGCCGGTCACCGCGATCTGGGGCGATGCGGCGGTCTGGGTGCCGTGGACGCTTTACCAGGCCTACGGCGATGAGGACGTGCTGAGGGCCCAGTACGACTCGATGACGGGGCATGTCCGGGCGATCGAACGCAACCTGTCACCCAACGGGCTGTGGGACACCGGCTTCCAGTTCGCGGACTGGCTGGATCCTGATGCCCCGCCGGACAAACCGGCGGATGCCAAGGCGGACAAGGGAGTGGTCGCGACCGCGTGCGCGTATCGGTCGGCCGACCTGACCGCGCGGACAGCTGAGCTGCTGGGTCACGACGAAGATCAACAACACTTCCGTCGGCTGGCCGAGGACCTCCGGCAGGCCTTCAATGATCATTACGTTGATGATCAAGGAATCGTGCACAGCGACTGTGCCACCGTCTACTCGTTGGCGATCCATTTCGACCTGCTGGAACCAGCCCTGCGGCAGCGCGCTGGGGAACGACTGGCCGAGGTGGTGCAGAAGGCGGACTACCGAGTCTCCACCGGCTTCGCCGGCACCCCGTTCGTCACCTGGGCGCTGAGCGAGACCGGCCACACCGACGTCGCCTACAAGCTGCTCCTGGAAAAGGGGTGTCCGTCCTGGCTCTATCCGGTGACGATGGGCGCCACCACGATCTGGGAACGCTGGGACTCGATGCTGCCGGACGGCACCATCAACCCGGGTGAGATGACCAGCTTCAACCACTACGCCCTGGGCGCGGTCGCGGATTGGATGCACAAGGTGGTGACCGGAATCGATGCGTTGGAGCCCGGCTACCGCAAGATCAAGATCGCAGCGCGACCAGGCGGCGGGCTCACCTGGGCCAAGAGCAGCCTGATCACCCCGTACGGAGAAGTCCACAGCGGCTGGCAGCTCGACGGTGATCAATTCGCCCTGAACGTGACGATCCCCGGCGGCACTACCGCAGAGGTGGAACTGCCCGACGGCAAGACCGAAGCGGTCAGCAGCGGCGAGCACCGCTTCACCGCAACAGTTTCCGACTGACTGATCAAGATCAACATCACCTGATCAAGATCATGATCGGCGGGGCCCG
>DATCVL010000139.1:0-1632 GCA_036566865.1 Microlunatus sp. | reverse complement strand
TCCTGCTTGTGCGGCAACCCGACGGGATAGAACGTGCCGCGCCACGGTGCGTACGTCCAGCCGGAAATGCCGACACGGATCACGGTAGGCCCCCTCTTCGCTGTGCCGATCAGACTGCTGGGCCAACCCATCCTGCAGCAGCCCGGCAGCCGGGTCCAGCACGGACGGCTCGGGAGCGCGCGGATCGGGACCAACATCAACTTCGCCACGCGTTGCCGCCATGGGAGAATGTCCGGGCCATGACATCTCTTCCCCTCGTCTTCGACGCGCCGAAACGCGGCTTGCCGCCGAAGCATCTCGCCGACTTCACACCCGAGGAACGGGCCGAGCGGGTCACGGCGCTGGGGGAGAAGCCGTTTCGGGCCAAGCAACTGTCCAACCACTACTTCTCCCGGTTGACTGTCGATCCGGCCGAGATGACCGACATCCCCGCCGGTTCCCGGGACCGGTTGGTGTCCGAGCTGATGCCGCCGCTGCTGACCGAGATCCGAGCGTTGGCCTGTGACGACGGCAGCACCCGCAAGACCCTCTGGCGAGCGCACGACGGAACGCTGCTGGAGAGTGTGCTGATGCGCTATCCGGACCGGGCCACGCTGTGCATCTCGAGTCAGGCCGGTTGCGGGATGGCCTGCCCGTTCTGCGCCACCGGTCAAGGTGGTCTGGAGCGCAACCTGTCCACCGCCGAGATCGTCGACCAGGTGCGATCCGCGGCCGCCGTGATGCGGGACGGGGTGATGGCGGACTCGACCGGGGTGCCGAGCCCGGGTCGGCTGTCCAACATCGTCTTCATGGGTATGGGCGAGCCGCTGGCGAACTACAAGCGGGTGGTGGCGGCCGTACGCCGGATCACCGAACCGGCGCCGTCCGGGCTGGGCATCTCCCAGCGTTCGGTCACCGTCTCCACCGTCGGCCTGGCACCGGCCATCCGCAAGCTGGCCGACGAGCAGATGCAGGTCCGGCTGGCCGTCTCGCTGCACACCCCGGACGACGAGCTGCGCGACACCCTGGTGCCGGTGAACAATCGCTGGTCGGTGGACGAGGTGCTCGAGGCGGCGCGCTACTACGCCGACACGTCCGGTCGCCGGGTGTCCATCGAGTACGCGCTGATCCGCGACGTCAACGATCAGCCCTGGCGGGCCGACCTGCTGGCCAAGAGGTTGCGTCAGCACCTCGGCCAACTGGTCCACGTCAACGTGATCCCGCTGAACCCGACTCCCGGATCGCAGTGGGACGCCAGCCCAAAGCCGGTGGAGCGTGAGTTCGTCCGGCGGGTGAACGCCGGCGGGGTGGCTTGCACCGTACGCGACACGCGCGGCCAGGAGATCGCCGCCGCCTGCGGCCAGCTGGCTGCGTTGGAGAACTGAACCGGATGTCAGCCGAGCGCCCACCGGTTGCCGAGCAACTTGATCTTGAACCGCACCCGGAGGGCGGCTGGTTCCGGGAGACCTTCAGAGCCACCGAGCAGGTGTCGGTTGATCATGGCGAAGGTTCGGAGCAGCGGAGCGCCGCGACCTTGATCAACTTCTACCTGCCGGCCGGTGCATCCTCGGCCTGGCATCTGGTGCGGTCGACCGAGATCTGGATCTGGCAGGGGCCGGGGGCGATCACTCTGCAGCTCGGCGGCTCGGCGGG
>DATCVL010000138.1:0-2274 GCA_036566865.1 Microlunatus sp. | reverse complement strand
CCCGCCGTGACCTCGGTGATCCCCTCGCGGTAGACGTCGGCGCTGTTGACCCGGCTGTGGAACGCCAGGCTGGACAGGATGGCGGCCTTGGCCGCGGCGTCGAACCCCTCGATGTCGGCGGTCGGATCGGCCTCGGCATAGCCGAGCTCCTGCGCCTCCTCCAAGGTCTCGTCGAATCCCGATCCCTCGGTGTCCATCTTGTCCAGAATGTAATTGGTGGTGCCGTTGACGATGCCCATCACCGAGGTGATCTCGTCGCCGACCAATGATTCCCGCAACGGCCGGACGATCGGGATCGCGCCGGCCACAGCGGCCTCGAAGTAGAGATCGACGCCCGCCTTCTCGGCGGCCTCGTAGAGCGTGGTGCCGTCCTCGGCCAGCAACGCCTTGTTGGCGGTGACCACCGACGCGCCGTGCTCCATCGCCGTGATGATCAAGGACCGGGCCGGTTCGATGCCGCCGATCAGTTCGACCACCACGTCAACATCATCGCGCCGGACCAGGGAGTCGGAGTCGTCGGTGAGCAGGGCCGGATCGATGCCCGGACGCGGCCGATTCAGCCGGCGAACCGCGACACCGACCAGCTCGAGCCGGCGGCCGACCCGCATGGCCAGATCACCGGCCTGCTCGGTGATCAACTTGACCACTTCCGTACCGACCACACCGCAACCCAGGACCGCGACGCGCAGGGGCGCGGCGCCGGCGTGCAGATCAGCGTCGGTGACGTTCATGGGCTCGGCCTTGTCTCACAGCTGGTGAAGATCGGGTTCGGGTGCTGCTCAGAATGCTTGCTGGTACGGGTGTGGCGCCGCAAATTCTGCCGTCAGGCCGGATTGCCGCCCCGTCATTCTTCCCCATCACCGGCAGGGGCGAAAACTCATTCACTCAATGTGGACACCATCGCTCAGTCAGGCCGACCAAGCTCAGTCAGGCCAGAACCAGGTTCACCAGCTTGGGCTCACGGACGATCACGGTACGGATCCCGCCGCCGGTCGCCGCCCGGACCCGCTCGCGGTCCAGCACCAGAGTCCGCAACGCGTCGGCGGTGATGTCGGCCGGCACCTCGACCCGATCACGGACCTTGCCGTTGATCTGAATGACGCAGGTGACCGTGTCGTCGACCAGCTGGGCCGGGTCGGCGGTCGGGAACGGAGCCCGAGCCAGCGAAGCATCATGGCCAAGCCGTCGCCAGAGCTCCTCGGCGATGTGCGGTGCCACCGGCGCGACCAGCAACACCAGCGTCTCCGCTGCATCGCGCGGCACCCGGTCCAGCCTGGTCAGCGCATTGTTGAGTTCGGTCAGCCGGGCGATCGCGGTGTTGAACCCCAAGGTGGCGTAGTCCCGGCGGACCGCCGCGATGGTGCGGTGCATGATCCTGGCGGTCGCTGCGTCGATCGGCACATCGGCCACCCGGGCCTCGCCGGTCTGCTCGTCCAGCACGTTGCGCCACAACCGCTGCAGGAACCGCTGCGATCCGATCACGGCCCGGGTGTCCCACGGCTTCGAGGCTTCCAGCGGGCCGAGCGACATCTCGTAGATCCGGAAGGTGTCGGCGCCGTAGTCCTGGTACAGCTCGTCCGGGCTGATCATGTTCTTCAACGACTTCCCGATCTTGCCGAATTCGCGGGTCACGACCTGCCCATGCCAGTTGAACACCGGTTCGCCGTCGGGACCGGCGCTCTCGGTCACCTCGGCCGCCGGCACCGGCTGTCCGCGCTGGTCACGGTAGGCAGCCGCCTGGATGTAGCCCTGGGCGAAGTACTTGCGGAACGGCTCGTCGCTGCTCAGCTGCCCGAGGTCGGCCAACACCTTGTGCCAGAACCGTGCGTACAGCAGGTGCAGGACGGCGTGCTCGACACCGCCGACGTAGAGGTCGACACCGCCCGGATCCCGGCCCGCTCCCTGCCCGCCGGCAACCGGTTCGGCCCGCGGCCCCATCCAGTACGCCTCGTTCGCCGGATCGACCAGGACGTCGTCGTTGGCCGGGTCCAGGTAGCGCAGGTAGTACCAACACGATCCGGCCCAGTTGGGCATCGTGTTGGTCTCGCGGCGGTAGGTCCGGATGCCGTCGCCCAGATCCAGCCGAACGCTCAGCCAGTCCGTGGCCCGGCCGAGCGGAGCCTCCGGGGTCGCGCCGGCGTCGTCGGGCTCGAAGGTCCTGGGCGAGTAGTCGGGGACCTCGGGCAGGGTGACCGGCAGCAGTTCGTCCGGCACCGCGTACGGGACGTCGTCGGCATCGAAGACGATCGGGAACGGCTCGCCCCAGTAGCGCTG
>DATCVL010000137.1:0-16007 GCA_036566865.1 Microlunatus sp. | reverse complement strand
AGTAGTCCTTGACCAGCCCGTAGCGAGGGCCGACGCCCTGCTGATGACCGTCGTAACGCCAGACATCGTTGGCCTTGGCGAGCTTCTGCTCGGCCAGCGCATCGCTGTTGGCAATGTACGGATCGAGGTTCTCGGCAAGATCACGAGCCACCAGGTACGGCGTGTTGTTGACACCCTGGTCGCGGACCACATCGGGCGGATTGCCGGCCGCGAACATCGCCGTCAGGACCGTGGTGTCGACCGCGATGATCTTGATCTTGACGCCGGGATGGGCACGTTCGAACTCGCCGACGTCATCATCGCTGATCTCGGCGGGATGGGTGCCCATGATCGTCAGCGTGTGAGGATCGGAGCCGGAACCGCACCCGGCCAGCACTCCCCCGGCGGCCACCGCGGCCCCTGCGGCCATCACTTGACGTCGACTGAAGCGTCCGGCCATAACCACTCCCTCGTGGTAGTCGTCGGCTGGTCCGGTCGGTTGAACCGATCAGATCCTGCTCTCCGGGATGATCTACCGGTTGCGCAGATATGTCAAGGGCGGCTATGGAAACTCAGCCGGGTCGCTCGGTACCCGGAGCAATCGCTTAACACAAAGGACAATCGTCCACTCAGCTCCCCGGATGAGCAGGCGCGCGGCCGTGAGCAAATGCTTGCGCACCTCCGGTCAAGGTCCCGACCATCGGTCGGCCGCGACTCACGCCGGGGTTGAGCGCCTTCGCCGATGAGTCGGCGGCGGCATCGGACTTCCCCGACGCAGCACGGCTGCCGATCCCCTAGCCTGAGCCCGAGCCGACGACGAGGAGCGACAGTGCCCAATCGATTCAAGCGTGTGGTCCTCAAACTCAGCGGTGAGGCGCTGTCCGGCGATGCCGGTTGGGGCGTCGATCCGGTGGCACTTGATCAACTCGCGCGGCAGGTGCTCGCCGTCCACGATCTCGGGATCCAGATCGGCGTCGTGGTCGGTGGCGGCAACTACTTCCGCGGCCGGATGGCAGACAGCTGGGGCATCGGCCGCGCCGAGGCGGACAATATCGGCATGCTCGGCACGGTGATGAACGCGCTGATGCTGCGCGGTTCGTTGACCGGCAAGACCGACGCCGACATCCGGGTGATGACAGCCATGCCGATGCAGAGCATCGCCGAGCCCTTCATCCGGCTGCGGGCGATGCGACACCTCGAGCACGGCGCGATCGTGCTGCTGGCCGGCGGCATCGGGCAGCCGTACGTAACGACGGACTACCCGGCTGTGCAGCGGGCCCTCGAATTGGAAGGCGACGCCCTGCTGGTGGCCAAGCGCGGAGTGGACGGCGTCTACGACAAGGATCCCAACCTGCATCCGGACGCCTCCCGCTATCGACGCCTCAGCTATCGCGAAGCACTCGATCAAGGGCTGCGGATCATGGACACCAGTGCCTTCGTGCTGGCCCAGGAGCAACGCCTGGTCATGCATGTGTTCGATGTCGCCGGCGACGGGCTGATGCGCGACGTCTGCCTCGGTCACGATGTCGGCACGATCATCAAGACCGACGTGGAGTGAGGCCGGACGTGGAGTGAGTCCCGACGTCGAGTGAGTGCAGACGGGAGCGAGTCCGGGCCGGACTGAGATACCGGTCCGGGCGAACGATCACTCGACAAGCTCAGCGACACCACTAAGGTCGGCGGTGTGACGGTTCCAGGAGCTCAGGGCTCGAAGCCCGGTCAGACGAAGCCCGCCGCCCCGTCCGAGCAGGCCGGTCCGCGCCGGATGCGGGAGGACATCGGCCCGCTCGACCGAGCCGATGCCGTGCGGAGTCGCGATGATGTGCCGATCGGCCGGATTCCGGTGATCAAACCCTCTCCGGTGGTCGAGAACGGCTCGTTCCCGGCCAAGGCGGCGATCGACGAGCAGTTCAGCATCGAGGCCACGGTCTTTCGCGAGGGACACGATGCGGTCGGCGCCCAGGTGGTGTTGATCGATCCGGACGGCGACCACAGTGTGCGGCCGATGCGTCCGGTTCCGCCGGCCGGCTTCGACCGCTGGGGCACCCGCGTCGGTCTGCACCGGCTGGGCAACTGGCGCTTCCGGGTCGAGGCCTACGACGATCCGTTCGAGACCTGGTTGCACAACGCCAAGATCAAGATCCCGGCCGGCATCGACGTCGAGCTGGTCTGCACCGAGGGGCAACGCCTCTTCGACGAAGCCGCCGAGGCCGCTCGCGAATCCGGTGATCAGTCCGCCGTCGAGTTGCTCACCGCAGCCGCCCGCTTCCTCGGCGTCGCGGTCCAGGTCGAAGATCGGCTCGCGCAGGCCCGTACCGATGAGGTGCTGGCCGTGATGGCGCAGTACAAGCCGCGCAGGTTGCTCTCCAGCACTCCGGAGTATCCGATCTTCTGCGATCGCCGGCGGGCGCTCTTCTCCTCCTGGTACGAGTTCTTCCCGCGCTCGGTGGGAGCACACCGGGACAGCACCGGTCACTGGGTCTCCGGCACCTTCGCCGACTCCCACGAACGACTGGCGGCCGCTGCCCGGATGGGCTTCGACGTCGTCTACCTGCCGCCGGTACACCCGATCGGACACGCCTACCGCAAGGGTCCGAACAACACCTTGCAGGCTGGTCCGGACGACCCCGGATCGCCGTGGGCGATCGGCAACGAGGACGGCGGCCACGATGCGATTCACCCGGATCTGGGCAGCTTCGACGACTTCGACGAATTCGTCCGCGTCGCGCGGTCGCTCGGACTCGAGATCGCGATGGACTTCGCCCTCCAGGCCTCGCCCGATCATCCTTGGGTGACAGAGCATCCGGAGTGGTTCAGCAGCCGGATCGACGGCAGCATCGCGTACGCCGAGAACCCGCCGAAGAAGTACCAGGACATCTATCCGATCAACTTCGATCAAGACCCCGACGGCATCTATGCCGAGTGCCTGCGCCTGATCAACTTCTGGGTCGACCATGGCGTGACGATCTTCCGGGTGGACAACCCGCACACCAAGCCGGTCAATTTCTGGGCCTGGCTGCTGACCGAGGTACGGCGTACCCGTCCTGAGGTGATCTTCCTCGCCGAGGCCTTCACCCGGCCGGAGATGATGCACACCCTGGGCAAGATCGGCTTCCACCAGAGCTACAGCTACTTCACCTGGCGGAACGAGAAGTGGGAGATCATCGAGTACCTGACCGAGCTCAGCAGCCAGACCGACGGATTCCTCCGGCCGAACTTCTTCGTCAACACCCCGGACATCCTGCCGACCTTCCTCCAATCGGGGTCACCGACCGCCTTCAGCATCCGCGCGATCCTCGCCTCGACCCTGTCGTCGAACTGGGGTGTCTACTCAGGTTTCGAACTCTTCGAACACACCCCGCTGCGACACGGCGCGGAGGAATACCTCAATTCGGAGAAGTACGAGTACCGTCCGCGGGACTACGCGGCGGCCGACGCCGGCAGCGAATCACTGTCGCTGCTGCTCGGAAGACTGAACGAGATCCGTCGGGAACATCCTGCCCTCCAGCAGTTGCGGGATCTGCACTTCCACGACGCGCCGCATGATCAGGTTCTCGCCTACTCCAAGCGGGCCGGCGATGACGTGATCATCGTGGTCTGCAGCCTGGATCCGCACCAGGCCGCCGAGACCGAGGTCGCCCTGGACATGGCCGCGCTCGGATTTGATGATCATGAGGTGATCGAAGTCCATGATCAACTCTCCGGGCGCAGGTGGCGCTGGGGACAACGCAACTACGTCCGGCTCACGCTGGAGGATCCGGCCCACATCCTCACCGTCAGGTCGCCGGTCGTGACGGCGACGCCGCGATCCGCAGCTGCCGCAACGAGCACGGCCAAGCCGCCGGGCACGAGCGCGTCGTGACCGACGGGCGGCTGATCGACCACCTGACGTCCGCCCGGTGGTTCGGCGGCAACCGCCGGACTGCCCGGCTGCTGGGCCTGATCCCGCTGCCCTGGCTCCAGCCACTCGGCAGCTGGCCGGCAGTCCGGCTCGAGATCGCCCGGATCGGCTACCCGGACAGCGAGGACGAAGACCTCTACCAACTCCTGATCAGCTACCACCCGGACCACCGGCCGGAAGACGCATTGGTGGTCCTCGAGGATGCTGATCATGGTCGGCTGGCCGGCGTCGACGGGACCGAGGATCCGGCAGCGCATCGGGCGCTGCTGGCAGCGATCATCGACGCCGTACCGGCCCATGATCAGGACTCCCGGCCGGGTGTCGGGCCCGCTCTGCGATCACAACTGCTCGACCGGACCGGACTTCTGGCGACGCTGCCATCCCGGCTGTACGGCGGTGAACAGTCCAACACCTCGATCGAGTACGCCCACCGGGCGATCCTGAAGCTGTTCCGGCACCTGCATCCGGGACGCAACCGCGATATCGAGACGCTCGCCGCACTGACTCGGGCCGGAAGTCGGGAGGTGCCCGCCCTGTGCGGCTGGCTGGAGGGTCGTTGGCCCGATCCATCCGGCCGGCAGGCGGTGGTCGTCGATCTGCTGATGCTCACCTCGTACGTACCGAACTCGCGGGACGGCTGGGAGCTGGCCCTGGCGGAGTTCCGGCTCGCCGCCGGCCGGCCCGATCCGACCGGTGATCATGACTTCACCGCCGAGGCCGCCGACCTCGGCCGCGTCCTGTCACGGGTGCACAGCACGCTGCGACAGGAGTTCTCGACCGCCGAGGTTGCCGGTGATCAACTTGCCGACCAAATGCAGCAACGGCTGGCCGCCGCCGTCCGACAGGTGCCGGAGCTGGCCGAACACGCGGCCGGTCTCGAGGCACTGTTCGAGCGCCTGCACGGCCGACAGCTGAACGTCCAGCGCGTACACGGTGACTTCCATCTGGGCCAGGCGCTGCGGACGCCGAACGGCTGGATGATCATCGACTTCGAGGGCGAACCCGCGACGCCGGTCGCCGACCGCGCCCGACCGGACAGCTGCTGGCGGGACATCGCCGGCGTGTTGCGTTCCTTCGATTACGTTGCGGCGCAGGGAACAGCTCCGGATCGGCCCGACCGGACCGCGACGAGTTGGGCGATCGACTGCGGACGTGCCTTCCTGGCCGGCTACGGCGAGGACGTCGACAACAGCTCCAACGCCGATCTGCTGCGCGCCTACCTTGCAGACAAGGCGATCTACGAGACCGTCTACGAATCGCGACATCGGCCGCAATGGCTGCCGATACCGTTGGCGGCAGTCGCCGAGCTGGCAGGATGATCATGACAGTAGCACCGATCAGCACCGAAGGAGAGGGAGCGCGATGGCGATCGATCCGGCCGGAGGTTTGACGGGGACCGAGCTGAGCGGGTTCGGCGAGGGCCACGACACCGAGTGCTGGAGGCGACTCGGTGCGACGGAGTCGACGCAGGCCGATCCCGATCGTGGCGACGTGTTCGGCACTCGCTTCTCGGTCTGGGCGCCGAACGCCAAGGGTGTCCGGGTGGTCGGCGACTTCAACGCCTGGACCGGTCGTGATCATGAACTCGGCCGGGTGCCTGGTACCGGTGTCTGGGCCCTGTTCGTGGAGGGGGTCAGCACCGGCGCGCTGTACAAGTTCGAGGTGCTCGGCGCCGACGACGTCTGGCGGCTGAAGGCCGACCCGATGGCAAAGTTCTCCGAGGCCGCGCCGCACAACGCGTCCATCGTCTACAACAGCCAGTACAGCTGGACCGATGATGAATGGCTCTGGTACCGGGGCGAGCAGCAGGCCTTTCAGCGGCCGATGTCGATCTACGAGGTGCACCTCGGATCCTGGCGGCGCGGACTCAGCTACCTCGAACTGGCCCGCCAGCTGGTCGAGTACGTGAGCTGGCAGGGATTCACCCACGTCGAGTTCATGCCGTTGGCCGAACACCCGTACGAAGGTTCCTGGGGCTATCACGTGACCGGCTACTTCGCGCCGGTCTCCCGCTTCGGTTCGCCGGACGAGCTCCGCCACCTCATTGATCAACTTCACGCAGCCGGCATCGGTGTGATCATGGACTGGGTGCCGGGCCACTTCGCCACCGACCCGTGGGCGCTGCAACGCTTCGACGGGACCGCGCTCTACGAGCACGAGGACCCTCGGCTGGGCTGGCATCCGGACTGGGGTTCCTACATCTTCAACCTGGGCCGCAACGAGGTCCGCAGCTTCCTGCTCTCCAACGCCTACTACTGGCTGGACGAATTCCACATCGACGGGCTACGGGTGGACGGCGTCGCCTCGATGCTCTATCTGGACTACTCCCGGGACCCCGGCGAATGGGTGCCGAACAAGTACGGCGGCAATGAGAATCTCGACTCGGTCAGCTTCCTGCAGGCGATGAACGCCGACGTCTACCGGCGCAAACCGGGAGTCGTCACGGTGGCCGAGGAGTCCACCTCCTGGCCCGGAGTCACCCGCAGTGTTGATCATGGCGGGCTCGGCTTCGGCTTCAAGTGGAACATGGGCTGGATGAACGACTCGTTGCGTTACTACGGCCGCAACCCGGTACATCGGCAGTACCACCACCACGAGATGACCTTCGCCATGGCGTACGCCTACTCGGAGAATTTCGTGCTGCCGATCAGCCACGACGAGGTCGTCCACGGCAAGGGCTCGATGTACGAGCGGGCGCCCGAGGACGACTGGCGCAAGTTCGCCACCATGCGGGCGTTCTACGCGTTCATGTGGTCCCATCCGGGCAAGAAGTTGATCTTCATGGGCACCGAGTTCGGGCAGCAGCGGGAGTTCGACGATCAGCGCGGCCTGGACTGGCACGACTCCGGCCAACCGGGCCATCGAGGCGTCCAGCTGTTGATCAAGGATCTGAACCGGATCTACCGCGCCCATCCGGCGTTCTGGAAGCATGACAGCGACCCGTCCGGGTTCCGCTGGATCGACGCCGATGACCAAGGTGGCAACACCTTCTCCTTCCTTCGCACGGACCCCTCCGAGGACGCGAGTCAGGTCATTGCGGCAGTGATCAACTTCTCCCCCGATCCGCGTCAGGACCTGCGGATCGGTCTGCCGGCCGAGGGGCGTTGGACGGAGATCCTGAACACCGATGCGGAGCTGTACGACGGCACCGGGCAATTCGGCAATCTCGGCCAGGTGATCGCGTACCCCACTCCGAGCCACGGATTCGACTACAGCGCCACCGTCACGGTGCCGCCGCTCGGCGCAGTCTGGTTCCGCTTCGACCCTGCGCATCCGGTCGAGGATCCCGACCCGATCCTGGGCGAGATCGCCAGCTCGATGGGCAACTCCACATCCCCGAGCAGGGCGGAATGAACGCATCGTCGGAGGAGGGCTGAGCCAGTGGTCGCGGACGTGCAGATCAGCATCGAGATCGACGGGCACGGCGTTGGCCTGTTGTTGATCAAGGACTCGACCAGTGCCGACCGCGAGGCCCTGACCGAAGCGATCACGGTCGCCGCCGAGGATGCGCTCAATACCCGTGGCGCGTATCGGATCGAGGCCGATCCGGCCGAAGATGATCACCGGGCCCGCTGGGCGCTGCTGCATGCCGGATTCCGGCTCGAAGGGCGACGCCGCGGAGCGATCGAGACCGAAGATCATCGGCACCTCGACGAGTTGATCTTCGCTCGGCTGGCCGACGACGTGATCGGTGGTCCGGACGGCTTCTCCGCAGTGGCCAATTCGACCATGCCGCGGAAGCGGCTGATCGCGCACGTGCTGATGCGTGACGAACGCGGCCGGGTGCTGCTGTGCGAGACGAACTTCAAGCGGGACTGGGAGTTGCCGGGCGGAATCGTCGAGCCCGGCGAGTCACCGCGGCTCGGCGCGATCCGGGAGGTCCGCGAGGAGCTCGGCCTCGACATCCGACCCGGAGCGCTGCTCGCGGTGGATTGGATGCCGCCCTACCTCGGCTGGGACGACGCGCTGGAAATGATCTTCGACGGCGGCCTGGTCACCGAGGACGAGATCGCCCGCTACCAGCTTGATCATCAGGAGATCAACGCGGTTCAGCTGATCGACCTGCCGGCCGCCGAACCGCACCTGACACCGCTGTCCTACCGTCGGCTGACGGCCATCACCACCCTCGGCAACGGCCGCACCTTGATCATGGAGGACGGCCGTCCACTCTGAGGCGGGATCAGATGGGTTCGGACCAGCCGACGGTATGCAGCAGGCGGATCAGAACAGCGCAGCCATCAGGTCACGACGGGCCTTCTGCACCCGCGGGTCGGAGTTGCCGACGGTTTCGAACAGCTCCAGCAGCCGGACCCGGACGCTGTTGCGCTCGTCCCCGGCGGTCCGCTTGATCGCCGCGATCAAACGAGCGAAGGCCTCCTCCACCCGGCCGGTCGCGACCTCGGCGTCGGCGGCCGCCAACACGGTGTCGATCGGCGCGTCCGGCGCCGCTGCCGCTGCGATCAGGGCCTGCGGATCGGCGTCCGCGGTCCGCAACAGCAGGCTGGCCTGCGCCTTTCCGGCCTCCGCCTCGGCATCCTTCGGATTCGCCTGCAGCAGCTTGTCGAACTCCTCCACCGCGGCGGCGTAGTCACCGCGGTCGAGCGCCTCGTCGGCGGCGGCGAAGCGCGGGTCGGGCTCGTCGCTCTCCTCATCCGGCGCACCGCCGACCGGTTCGGCCCGGCCGACGATCCCCTGCGACACCGCGGCCTTGATCAACTCGTCGATCACCGGCTGGATCTGGTCCTTCGGCAGCGCGCCCTGGAACAACGGCACCAGCTGGCCTCCGAGCGCACCGACCACGGTCGGCACGGCCTGCAGGCCGATGGACTGCGCGAACTGCGGCGCCGAATCGACGTTCAACCGCGCCACCAGGAATTTGCCGCCTCCCTCGGTGGCCAGCTGGGACAGTGCGTCGGAGAGCTGCTCGGCGCCTTGCGCACGGGGCGAGTAGAACTCGACGATGACCAGGTGATTCAGCGACGTGCGGACGACCTCGGTCTCGAAGCTCTGTTCGGTCACCTCCACCACGTACGAGGCACCGGCACGACCACCGGTTGCACCGGGCGCACCCGGCGAGGATTGGGCCTGCTGCTGGGCCTTGGCCGCCAGGTCGGACAGGTCGATGGCACCACGGGGATTGGTCGGGGTCGGACTCATGGGGTTCATCCTGCCAAAGCCGGCGCCCGGCGGCGTACCCAGATCAACTCTGGCGGTTTCTGCCACCTCTGCGAAGCGGGTGTTCCGGGCCGATCAGCGGGCCGAGATGATGCAGTTTGTCCGGGTTGATGATCGAACGCACGGCCTGCACCCGACCGTCCAGGATGTCCAGGGCCAGCACGTTGAGCAGTTGATCGTCGGCATCCAGCACCAGCGCACCGGGCTGACCGTTGACCGGGACCTGCCGCAGCCGCAACCCGTACGACGTGACGACCCGATGCAGCACGGCCAGCATCCGCAACACCCGGTCCTGCCCGTTGACCGGATTCGGCAGCGACGGCCCGTTGCCGCCGCCGTCGCCGTAGGCCACCACATCCGCCGCGAGCAGGTCGACCAGCGGCTCCAGATCGCCGTCCTGCACTGCGGAGAAGCAAGCGCGCCGCGAGTTCGTTGCGTTCGTCGAGGTCGGCATCGAACCGCGGCCGTTCGGCGTCGATCTGCTGCCGTGCCCGGCGCAGGATCTGCCGGCAGTTCGCCTCCGACTTGCCGACGATCCGGGCCACCTGCGGATAGTCGAACTCGAACACCTCGCGCAGCGCGAAGACGGCCCGTTCGGTCGGAGACAACTGCTCCAGCAGGACCAGGAACGCCATCGACACGGTGTCGGCCAACTCGACCCGCTCGAACTCTGACGGCGGCCGATCATCGACCAACGGCTCCGGCAGCCACGGTCCGAGATAGGTCTCCCGGCGAACGCCGGCGGAGCGTAGGTGATCAATGCTCAACCGGCTCACGGTGGTGGACAGATAATCCTTCAGCGAGCGGATCTCGGTGCCTCGCTCGCGGGCAGCGCGTAGCCGCAGATAGGCGTCGGAGAGGATGTCCTCGGAGTCCATCACGCTGCCGGTCATCCGGTAGGCAATGGAGAACAGCAGCGGACGCAATGCGACGAACGCCTGGTCGCCGGCAGCGTCATCGGCAGGTCGGTCCTGGTCACCCGGCTGGCCCTGCTGCATGATCACCTCATCGACGGTCCGGCACTCGCCTGTTGCTATCAGGACGGACCCGCTGCGCCGGTTGTGACAGCCGCCGAGCCAACCGCCGCCCTGTCACAGCAGACCGGATTCGCCCGTCCTCAGCTGCATGATCCTCGAAGGACCCTATCCAGAACGCGTCGACCAGAATCAGCGACATCACGGCAGCCAGGACCAGCCGGGCCGAAGGACTCGTGATCGCGGCCGGACCCACCGGGTGGTGATCATCGGCGCCGGTTATGCCGGACTGGTGGCTGCGACCCGGCTCGCGCGCCAGGTCCGTCCGGACGAGGTACGGATCACGCTCGTCGCCGAGACACCGTACTTCCTCGAACGGCCGCGGCTGCATCAGCTGGCGGTCGGTCAGTCGATCGCCGTGGTCGGACTGCAGGAATTCCTCGGCTCCGGCATCGAGCTGGTCACCGGGTCGGTGCTGCGGATCGACCTGGTGGCGCGGCGCCTGCTGCTGAAGGACACCCTGGATGACGAGTGGAGTCTCAGCTACCACACCCTCGTGTACGCGACCGGCAGCAACATCGACACCGCTTCGGTGCCCGGGGTCGCCGACCATGCCAGTTCCCTGACCGGGCGACCGGCGGCGCACGTGCTGCATCAACGACTGAACCGGCTGGACCCCGCGGCACCGGTGCTGGTCTGCGGCGGCGGGCTGACCGGGATCGAGACCGCAGCCGAGATTGCAGAGTCCTACCCGAAGCTGCGGACCCGACTGGTCAGCGCCGAGCCGGCCGGTGGCTGGCTGTCGCCCGCTGCCCGCGGCTACCTGGACCGCACCTTCGACCGGCTCGGCATTGAGCGGATCGAGGGCGTCCGGGTGACCCGGGTCGATCAAGATCGACTACGGCTCGACGACGAGCTGCCGCGATCGGGAGCTGCCGCGCTGGATTACCGGCTCTGCGTCTGGGCAGCCGGGTTCAGCGTGAGTGAGCTGGCCCGCCGGGCCGGCCTGACGGTCAATTCGGCCGGTCGGGTGATTGTCGACCGGAGCTTGGAGTCCGTCTCGCACCCCGGGGTGTACGCGATCGGCGACGCTGCCGCCGTGTCGGGTCCGTGGGGTGACGAGATCGCCATGGGCTGTCGATCCGGCGGGTTCACCGGCCCGGCGGTCGCGGACATCATCGCCGCCCGGTTGACCGGCCGGCCGGCGCAGCAGTTCAGCTTCCGCTACCTGCACGAGTGCATCAGCCTCGGCCGGCGCCACGGCCTGATCCAGTTCCTGCACGCCGACGAGTCGCCCACCGACGTGATCCTGACCGGACGCGCGGCGATCGCGTACAAGAACACGGTGCTGAACACAGCGACCTTCCTCTTCCGGCACCCGGGCCCGGTGCTGCCCCGCCGACGTCGCCTGGTCGCTCCGGTGGTGTCGTCTCAGACTCCGGCGACGCCCGGCGGATAGCAGTGCAGAATGAGCCCATGGCTCACCCACGCGCAGGCCAGCCGGCCCAACCCGAGGACCTGATCGACGTCGATGCGGTGATCGGCGCGTACTACGACCGACGGCCGGACCCGGCCGATCCCGATCAGCAGGTCGTGTTCGGCACTTCCGGCCATCGCGGCTCCAGCTTGGACACCGCGTTCAACGAGGCGCACATCGCGGCCACCACGCAGGCGATCATCGAGTATCGGGCCGGCCAGCAGATCACCGGCCCGCTGTTCATCGGCAAGGACACCCACGCGCTGTCCATGCCGGCCTGGCAGACGGCGATCGAGGTGCTCCGCGCGCATGACGTGGCGGTGCTCTGCGAGCGGGACGATCAGTACACGCCGACCCCGGCGGTCTCCCGGGCCATCATCAACCACAACCGCGATGCCCGACCGGCCGACGTCGCCGACGGCATCGTGGTCACTCCGTCGCACAACCCGCCGCGGGACGGCGGCTTCAAGTACAACCCGCCGAACGGCGGACCGGCCGACACCGATGCCACCAAGGCGATCGCGGCCCGTGCCAACGAGCTGCTCGGTGATCTTGATCAGATCAAGCGGACCCCGTTCCCGACCGCGATCGGCGAGGTGACCCGGTACGACTACCTCGGTTCGTACGTTGCTGATCTTGCCCTGGCACTTGATCTTGACGCGATCAAGAGCGCCGGGGTCCGGATCGGCGCGGACCCGCTGGGTGGTGCCAGTGTCGAATACTGGGGCCGGATCGCTGAGGTCTACGGTCTCGACCTGACGGTGGTGAACCCGACCGTCGATCCGCGGTGGGCGTTCATGACCCTGGACACCGACGGCAAGATCAGGATGGACTGCTCCTCCCCCAACGCCATGGCTTCCTTGATCAAGAACAAGGACGCCTACGACATCGCCACCGGCAACGACGCCGACTCCGACCGGCACGGCATCGTCACCCCGGATGCCGGGTTGATGAATCCGAACCACTACCTGGCGGTCGCGATCGGCTATCTCTACGCCCACCGCGACGGTTGGCGTAGAGATGCCGGTATCGGCAAGACCCTGGTCAGTTCGTCGATGATCGACAAGGTTGCCGATGATCTTGGTCGGCGATTGGTCGAGGTGCCGGTCGGCTTCAAGTGGTTCGTGGACGGGCTGCGCACCGGTGCGATCGGCTTCGGTGGCGAGGAATCGGCCGGTGCGTCGTTCCTGGCGCGCGACGGCAGCACCTGGACAACCGACAAGGACGGCATCCTGCTGGCACTGCTGGCCAGCGAGATCCTCGCCGTCACGGGCCGAACGCCGAGTCGGCATTACGCGGAGTTGGAGGCCAGCCACGGCAGCCCGGCGTACGCCCGGGTGGATGCGCCGGCCAATCGGGAGCAGAAGGCCAAGCTGGGCCGGCTCGATGCCGGGGCGATCGCCGCGACCGAGCTGGCGGGCGACAAGATCACCGCGGTGCTGACCAACGCGCCGGGCAACGATGCACCGATCGGCGGGCTGAAGGTGACGACCGCCAACGCCTGGTTCGCCGCGCGGCCCTCCGGCACCGAGGACGTCTACAAGATCTACGCCGAGTCCTTCCTGGGACAAGATCATCTGGCCCGGGTCCAGGACGCCGCCCGCGAGGTCGTCAACGCGGTCCTGTGAACTGACCGCACGGGGATCGCGGCTCCAGATGATCTTCGTCGAGAGACGCCGGTCCGACGGCCTTCCACGGCAGTTGATCATCGGCGGCGCCGCCTAACGGCGATCCCGATCGCGCGGGCCGGCTGATCAAGAAATCGAGTGCCCAACCCTTCATCGTCGGACGACGAGATTGCCGCCAACCGACGCTGTGGGGTTACTCAGCAGACGTTCTGCGGGTATTACGATGAACGGACGGTTAACTCCACACCACCAGGGTTTAACTCTCGGCGACATCTCCTGCGCAGCGGGCCTCTCGGGTCGACACCGGCCGATCCGACGGCGTTGAATCCTCGCCGTGGAAGCACTGTTCATCCTGATCGTGGTGATCGCGGTCGCCCTGACCTTCGACTTCACCAACGGGTTTCATGACACCGGGAACGCGATGGCAACTTCCATCGCCACCGGCGCGCTGAAACCCCGCCTCGCCGTCGCACTGTCGGCCGTGCTCAATCTGGTCGGCGCCTTCCTGTCCATCGAAGTCGCGCTGACGGTGACCAACAAGATCATCGACATCCAGGGTGAGAACGGCGCCCCGGTGCCGGGCCTGATGGGCGTTCCGATCCTGACCATCATCCTGGCCGGCCTGGTCGGCGGCATCCTCTGGAACCTCACCACCTGGTTGCTCGGGCTGCCGTCCAGTTCCTCGCACGCCCTCTTCGGCGGCCTGATGGGTGCGGCCGTCGCCGCCCTCGGCTGGGGCGGAGTGAAATGGGACGGGGTGATCACCTCGATCATCCTGCCGGCACTGTTCGCCCCGGTGGTGGCAGCACTGGTCGCGTCGATCGGCACCCGATTGGTCTACAAGATCACCGCAAACCTCGCGACCACCGGGCGGGACAAGGGCTTCCGCTGGGGACAGATCGGCAGCGCCTCGCTGGTCTCCCTGGCGCACGGCACCGGTGACGCGCAGAAGACCATGGGCGTGATCACGCTGGCCCTGATCGCGTACGGCAGTTGGACCAGCACCGACACGATTCCGTTGTGGGTCAAGGTCGCCTGCGCGCTGGCGATCGCATCCGGCACCTACGTCGGTGGCTGGCGGGTCATCCGTACCCTCGGCAAGGGCCTGGTGGAGATCGAGCCGCCCCAGGGCATGGCGGCCGAAACCGCTTCTGCAGCGGCGATCCTGACCTCCTCCCACCTCGGTATGGCGTTGTCCACAACCCATGTCGCCACCGGTTCGATCCTGGGCACCGGGCTGGGCAAGAAGGGTGCCGAGGTGCGCTGGGGTGTTGCCGGCCGGATGGTGGCCGCCTGGGTGATCACCCTGCCGGCCGCCGGTCTGGTCGGCGCGCTCTGCTGGGTGATCGCCAACGCGCTCGGACCGAATCTCGGCACCGCCGTCGTGCTCGCGCTGCTGATCGTCGCCGGCGCGTTCATGTTCCTCCGGTCGCGGCGCACCGCAGTCAACCCGGACAACGTCAATTCCGAATGGAGGGGCGGACTGGCGCCGGAGCAAGAGTCCATCAGCGCACCGACCGACGACCACGCCACGGCATCCCGAGAGGTCATCTGATCATGGAAATCGTCAAGGAGACCCTGACCGCCCTGTGGCAGGTCATCGTGGCCGGAATCATCTTCGGAGCAGGACTTCCCGCGCTGTTCGCGCTCGGCCTGAGGACGATGAACTCCGGTCGTACGGTCAACCCCGACGGCACCGTCAGCGGACCAGCCGGCGCCGGCAGTCGGGCCGCCGGCTACGTCATCTTCGGGTTCGTGATCGCGATCGCGCTCTTCGGTATTGTCGTGATCGTCTTCGGCAAGCAGATCTTCGCGCACTGAGCGCCGAACAGCCTGGAGGACCGAACATGACGAGCAACACGACTGGGATCCCGGTGATCGATCGGGTGCTCGGCTGGTTGACCGTCGGCTATCCCGACGGCATTCCCAGCCGGGATCGCTTTGCCGTGATCGCGGTGCTGAAGCGGCGGCTGACCGATGAGCAGATCCGCGAGATCATCCGAGAGCTGACAGTCCTGGAGTCGCCCGCGCTCCGGGACGGCGAGATCAGCCAGGCCGAGGTGGAGGAGCTGATCGCCCGGGTGCTGCAGGAGCAGCCGTCGGTCGAGGACATCCATCGGGTGTCCGCCCGGCTGGCTGCCGGTGGTTGGCCGCTGGCCGACGAGCTCGAGCTCGCCGCCGGAACTCGGGTGGACCCCGGCGGCCCCCGGTGACCCCCTCCATCCTGGCGGCGATCATCAACTGGCTCCGGGCTGGCTACCCGGACGGCGTTCCGGAGCAGGACTACGTACCGCTGTTCGCGTTGCTGCGCCGGCGGCTGTCCCCGGACGAGGTCAAACAGGTCGCGGAGAAGATCATCCGCGCCGACGAGGAAGCCGACGACATCGACATCGGCGTACGGATCACCAAGATCACCAACGAGTTGCCCAGCGAAACCGATGTGGCCCGGGTTCGGACCCGGCTGGCCGCGGCCGGCTGGCCGCTGACCGACCCCAACCAGGAGGCCAATTAGCGGTGCTCAGGCCGCCTCTGTGGCCAGCCACTGATCGAACGTGGTCGGTGCCAGTTCGGCGCCTTCCGGAGCCAGCAACGCGTCCTTCGCCAACGACGAGTTGAAGATCCCGCCCTGCCAACCGGCGACCACCTCGATGTCCTCGCCGCGGCCGGCCAGCGTGCGCTCCGCCATCCGCACCATCTCCTCCGGTCGCGGGCCGGCGATCGGCCGATGACGCTGCTGCGGGCCTTCGACCGCGATCCGGGCCAGGATCGCCGCGACGTCACCGGGTGCGATCGGCTGCAACAGCAGTGGGGGTATCGCCACCACGCCATCGCCGGCCAACCAGCTGGCAACCATTCCGGCGAAGTCGTGGAAC
>DATCVL010000136.1:0-10955 GCA_036566865.1 Microlunatus sp. | reverse complement strand
CGGTCAAAGTCCATTGACATCCCCGTCAACCGAGCGGCACCGTGACTGGCATGATCACCGCCGGACGGCCCGACGACCTCACCCTGGCCAACTGGGATCTCGGTGGGTCGGTATCGGCGTGGAGCTATCGTCACGCCGATCAGCTGTTCTGGACCCAGCCGCTGACACCAGGGCTTCCATCGATCGAAGATGATCATGGACCGAGGACGGCGATTCCTGACACCCTCGGTGATCAGCTCAGCTCAGGTCTGGTGTCGGCCATCACCATCCGTGCCGGTGGACGCACGGTGTTCCGCTGGCCGGACGAGCCGACCGGTCGCCATCTGTTGATGTCGGTGTCGAAGATCTTCGCATCGGTCGCGATCGGGCTGCTGGCCGATCGCGGAGACCTCGAATACGACCGGTCCGTCCGCGATTACCTGCCAGAGTTGGGAGTTCAGTGGCAGCCCTGCCAGGTTCGCCACGTGCTGGACATGACGTCCGGCGTCGAATGTGCCGAGGTCGGAGATCCCGGTGCCTACCTCGACCCGGACCACCCCTTCTATCGGTTCGAAGCGAGCCTCGGCTGGCGTCCCGCTGTCGTGGCGACCTCACCGTACGATCTTGTCCGCAGCTACCGCCGGTCGGGAGTGCCGGGCACGCGGTACGCGTACACCTCGGTGAACACCTTCCTGCTGGCCTGGATGATCGAGCGCGTCACCGGGCTCGACTACCCGCGAGCGCTCCAGACACTCATCTGGGAAGAGCTTGCTCTCGGCCAGGACGCGGCGATCTGCGTCAGCTCCAGCGGAACTGCGGTCGCACACGGCGGGTTGATGATGACCGTTGATGATCTTGCTCGGTTCGGCACCCTGTTCATCCCCTCGACTCCCCAGCCGGCGCATTCCTTGATCATTCCGGACAGCTATCTGACGATGCTGCGCGAACCTCGAAACGAACTCGTAGCCGATACCGTTCGCTGGCCGGAAGGTGCCCATCCGGCCGGTCAGTGGAATCTGATCCATGCCGACGGAGACCTGTTCAAGAGTGGTTTCGGCGGCCAGGGCCTGTACGTCTCGCCGGCCAACGAGGTCGTGATCGCGTTCACCGGAATCCCCGACAGTCAGGGCCACACCAACCGGCTCGCGAGCAGTTGCCGGTCCGTGGCGCAAGCGATCGGTCGGCAGGACGACAGCTTCTGACCGAGTGAGTCCGACGATCGCACCAGTGCGGCGAGCGGGGTCGACAGGCGATCGTTGGCCGAGTTACCTGGCGGCGCGGCCGGTTCGTATCAGCGTGTCCTCGTCGGCGAAGCTGAACATCCGCCGGCCTGGTTCAAACGGCTGCGGTGGCGCCGTCATCCGGTGGCGGCCGACCCCAAAGGGCTCGGACCGACCATTGGTCCGCAACTCGCGGAAGCCGTGCCGTCCGAACGCGGCGAGTGCGGTGTCCCACAGCCCGGGCGCCGCCCGATGTGCGGTCCAGACCACCGCGGCCCCGGCATCACACAGCGTCGGCAGCAGCCCAACGGTGCGGTCGATGTCTGCATCGGTGAGACTGCCGAAGACACCACACAGAAGGATCAGGTGCGCCGGCACGAGGTCTGCGTACGCGTCGGTGACACCGGCATCCGCGGTCTTGACCGCAAGACCGGACAAACCGGCATCGTCGATCCGCCGGCGCGCCGCCTCGGCGTTGCGCTGGTCCAACTCCACCAGCAGCGCCCGGACGTCGTTACGCCGATCGAAATGCCTCAGTGACCCCACGATGTCGTGACCCTGGCCGGCGCAGATGCTGATCACCCGGATCGGTCCGCGAGTCTCCTCGAGTGCCGCACTGATTTGATCTTGTACGGCCTGCAGGCGCGCGCCGAGTGGACCGTCGTACCCGTCGTGCCAGCTGTACCAGTCCATGCGTCGGAATGACGGTCAGAGTTTGGAGATCTTGGGCATCGGATCCCTGGGCGCGTAGCGCAGGCGGGAGACCGGCTCTCCGGAGGCCCAGGCATTGAACGCGGTCAGATACAGACCGACGTGCTCGCGGGTGTCCCGGCGACGCCGGACCTCGCCGGCCTGCCGCCGCGCCATGTTCAACATCAGGTTCCGGAATTTCAGCCGGGCATCGGTGCGGCGCAACCCTGCGCCGTCGATCAGGCCCTCGAACCAGGGCTCGAGCTTGCGCTGCGAATTCACCCGGCTGACCAGGTAGCTTGCGGCTCCGGCCGCGCTCTTGATCATGCCCACCTCGTGGGCGAGATGCTCGCCGACCGACAGGTACTCCCGGATCTTCGGATTCTCCTCCAAAGTCTGGATGATCTGATGGTTCGTCACCGACGCGCTGCCGCCCGACCACGACATGTCGGGCCGGTTGTCGTAGAGCCAGGTGGTCCGAATCATCGAAGCAAGTTGCAGCGTCGACCGCTCACCTTCAACGGCCAGCACATCCGCTGCGCTGCGCTTCTTTCCTGTGTCCAACACATCGAACGTGTCTGCCGGCACTTCGGTGAAGACGGTCATCTCCACCGGACGATCGGCCTCGATCACCGCAGCGAGTCGATGCTGCCCGTCGACCAGCACGCCATTGGTGTCGATCGCGATTCCTTGGTGGGTGACCTTCCAATCATCTCGTCGCATAGCCTCGGCGAACGCCTGCACCACCGACTTGGACAGCGGCCGGTTCGCGGTGTTCGCCTCCAGCAACTCGGCTGCCTTTGCGGGGGAGATCGTCTGCACACGAGTACGCATAGGCCTATGCTGACCGAGTCCTCAACCGATGGCAACCCAGCGCAGTGATCATCGTCCCTTGCGCACGTGGCCAACAATGCTGGACAACTCCACCGCTGACTGGGCAGGCGGCGATGACCTCACAAGGACAACCTGTGATACCCAATGCCCTGGCCGGCGATGCCAGCAACATCTGTCGACTCGGCGAGACGTTCATCCCGCAGGATCAGGTTGTCATCGCAGCACCATGCTGGAGACGAGATTCAGTGTGGTGGCCAGGATCGCGACACCGAACACATACGACAACAGGCAGTGGCGGAGGACGACCACTCTGATCGCCGACGTCGACACCGAGGTGTCGGACACCTGGTAGGTCATGCCGAGGTTGTAGCTGAAGTAGAAGAAGTCCCGGTAGGCCGGCTTCTCCTCGCTGTTGAAATCGATGCCGCCCGATCGCTGGTAATAGACGTGGGCATAACGAACCGCGTACATCAGATGCAGGGCCGCCCAGGCCAGGAACACACCGCCGAGGGCGACCGCCGCCGCGACTTCCCGACTCCGCGACGTACCGAGGAAGAGCAGCAGGATGATGCCGAGCAGTCCGGCCAAGGCGCAGGCAACCACGATGATTTCGTCGACCAACGGCCGGAAATCCTCCCGCCGGGCATGCGTCCGGGTCGCGTCGGCGGTCATCGGCCACAGCACCAGCCAGCCGATCGCGACGAAGAACAGTTGCATGACGGCGATTCCGCACAACAATCCGAGCGGCCAACCGGTGAGGCCGCCGATCAGCAGTCCGGTCGCGGCACCGACGATGATGGCCGACAGCAGACGCGCGGCGGCCGAGGCCCGCAGGAACCTAACCATGTCGTCAAGCTAGCCGTGACCGGTCGTTGGTCCTGACATCCAGGGAGGGTGTCACGGAGATCGCGGGCCCGGCACGATCGGGGCGAATGGTCAGGAATCAAGAAGCGTCCGGGAGTGGGCCGTCCTAGCGTGACTGATGACGGTCGCGACGAGCCCTCGTCTGCGATCACCAACCCGGAAGGAAAGAATGATGAGCCCGACGATCAACAGCACTGTGGTCCCGGTGTCCGACCTGGTCGCGGCCAAGGCGATCTACACCGCCCTGTACGGCGCTCCGCACACTGACGAGTCCTACTACGTGGGATTCAACGTCGACGGGCACGAGATCGGCCTCAATCCCGCAGGTGATGTCGCCGGCGGCTCGGTGACCTTTGCCGATGTCGACGATCTCGACCAGGCCCGGGAGAGCTTGATCGCCGCCGGCGCCACCGAGCGAGAGGCGCCTCGCAAGGTCGCTCCGGAGGTCAGAGTCTGTGTCCTGAACGACGCTGACGGCAACGCGATCGGCCTGCGTGGCAAGTGATCCCGAGGTTTGGTGGCGCGTCGCCGACGCGCCACCTCAGCTCCTGCTCCTTGGGGCCGTTCCCCAACTCCCGGAGCTGATCAGCTGCGAACACGGAGCCGGCTGATCATCGGCAGCAGACCAGCCGGTCAAAGCCACTTCTTGGACCGGAAGATCGCCCACAGCACAACGGCCACGGCCAACATCAACAACAGCGCGAACGGATACCCATAGGCCCAGTGCAACTCCGGCATGAAGTCGAAGTTCATCCCGTAGACCGCACCGATCAGGCTGGGTGCGAAGAGAATCGCGGCCCAGGAGGTGATCTTCTTCATCTGCTCGTTCTGGGAGAGGCTGGCCTCGGTCATCGCCCGCATCTCCTCGTTCTGCTGCTGTGCCACCAACGTTGCCCGGGCGCTCATCGCATTCTGCAGCAGATTCCGGAAGCTGTCCGCACCGTCGGCAATGCGCAGCACATGGTCCTGGACATCCCGGAGGTTGCGCTGCAGCTCCTCGTCCACGTGGTACTTGTCGAAGCCGTTCTCCAACCCGCGCAAGATCATCATCAGCGGCCGGGTGGCACGCTGGAATTCCATCACCTCACGGGACAACTCGTAGATCCGGCGGGTCACCGCATCGTCGCCGAGAAAGAGTTGATCTTCGATCTCGTCGATGTCGTTCTGCAGCCCGGCGACCACCGGACCGTACTCATCGACGACCTCGTCCAAGATCGCGTACAACACCGCCTCCGGTCCCAGCCGCAGCAACTCGGGGGCATGCTCGAGGCGGCGACGCACGCGGCTCAGGTCGGGAGACTCAGCATGCCGCACGGTGACCACATAGTCGGGCCCGACGAACACGTGCACCTCGCCGAACTCCACCCGCTCCTCGGAATCGATGTAGCGGGCTGGACGCAGGACGACGAAGAGCGTCTGGTCATAGCGTTCCAACTTGGGGCGCTGATGGGCCGCGATCGCGTCCTCGACCACCAGGTGATGAAGATCGAATTCCTGCGCCACCTGTCCGATCTCCTGATCGGTCGGGCGATAGAGGCCGATCCAGGCCATCCCGCGCTCACCGGACCGCAGGATGGAGAAGGTCTCCTCCAGCGTCTGCGGACTCTCGCTACGTACGCCGTCGATATAGACAGCGTTGTCGATCACACCACCGGTCGGCCGCACAGGATGATCATCGTACGGTTCGGGGTCGATGTCGATCGCCATCCGCCGGCGAGGGCGGATCGGCCGAAGATCGCGCAGGAAGGACATGGCGGTGCTCCAATCGGACAGCGGAGCGCACCGCACACGCGGGCAAGATCAAACGCCGGCTACAAGGCGTGATCGACCTTGGGTCTCGAGATCAAAGACTGCGTGTGGGCACGTTCACCGAAACGGATGAGGTGGATCTTTGAGAATCGAGACTTTGACTTCGACTCATGACCTCACCTCCTCGGCTCGGGCCCTCTCGGACACAATGTGTTCAGCCGTCACAGCGTAACCCCTGGATCAACCGGAGGAAAGCCGACGCGGCCTGGCCGATCTGTCAAGGCCGTCGGGCCGTGCGATCGGTACTCGGTGTCACGTGTGCACGCTGTCCCTCCGGGCCGAACAGGCTGATGAACTCGACCGTTGTGCTACCGGCGTTGCCGAACCAATGCGGCGTGCTGGTGTCGAATTCGGCCGCCTCACCGGTTTCCAGGATCAGGTCACGATGTCCCAGGACCAGTCGCAGCGTCCCGTTCAGGACGTACATCCATTCGTACCCGGGATGTGCCTGCGGTTTGGGAGCCGGTGGCCGCTTGCGTCCCGGGATGATGTGCTTGAACGCCTGCACGCCGGTGGCACCGCGACTGAGCGGCAAGATCGTCTGCCCGGCATGGCGGACCGGGCGGATGTGGATCCGCGGGTCGCCGGTCGCCGGCGCGTCGACCAATTCGTCCAGTGGTACGGCGTAGGCCCGGGCCAGCGGCAGCAGCAACTCCAGCGTCGGTCGTCTCTCCCCCGATTCGAGTCGGGACAGTGTGCTGACCGATATGCCGGTGCTGTCGGAGAGTACGGCAAGAGTGATTCCTCGGGCTTTGCGCAAGACCCTCAGTCGGTTGCCGACGCCGGCGAGAGTCTCTTCGAATGAGTCGTCCATGAGGTCGAGCTTGCCAGAACAGCAAGAATGTTTGCCAGGAAGGTCCTCGCGGCGCATGCTGGCGGAGCCTGGAAGGAGGCACACCCGATGCAGAAGACTTTGACCTATGACGTGGCCGTGGTCGGCGGTGGCGCGGCCGGACTGAGCGGTGCGATCGCCTTGGCTCGGTCCTTGCGATCCGTTGCCCTGTTCGACGGCGGCGAGCCCCGGAACGCACCCGCCGACGAAGCTCACAACGTGCTCGGTCGGGAAGGCATCTCTCCCGCTGAACTGCTGGCCGCAGGCCGGAGGGAGGCGGAGCAGTACGGGGTCCAGCTCATCCCCGCCACGGTGCGGACCGCAGTACGCGACGGTGGACTGTTCCGGCTCGAAACCGACACTGGCACAAGGATCTGGGCCCGAAAGCTGCTGCTTGCCACCGGCCTGGTGGATGAACTACCCGAGGTCGAGGGGTTGCGGGAGCTCTGGGGCCGAAGCGTGCTGCATTGCCCGTACTGCCACGGCTGGGAGGTACGCGGTCAGCGGATCGGCGTGCTCGGCACCGAAGCACGCAGCGTGCATCAGGCGCTGATGTTCCGGCAGTTGAGCGACCGGATCAGCTTCTTCACCCATACCGGGCCGCCGCTGGCGGGTGATCAGATCGAGCAGCTGGAGGCTCTGCAGATCAAGATCATCCACGGCGAGGTCGAGCGGCTGCGGAGCAAGGACCGTGCATTGAGCTCAGTTCTGCTCGCCGGCGGCCAGGACGTCGCCGTCGATGCCCTCGCGGTCGCGCCACGGTTCGTCGCACACGGAGATCTCTACACACAGCTCGGCGGCACCCTGACCGTCCTCCCGGGTGCGGGTTCCAAGATCAACACCGACCCGGTGGGGCGGACCGATCTTCCCGGTGTCTATGCGGCCGGCAACGCATCCGACCTGTCGGCGATGGTATCGATGTCGTCCGGTGCCGGTATCGCGACCGCGGCCGTGATCAACTACGACCTGATCACCGAGCAGGCACAGGCGGCCGTCGCCGAGCGGCGGGATCCGTTCTCGGCCGACCGCGAGGCGGCGAACAGCCGGCAGCTGCTGGGTGATCGACGGCATGGATGGGATCCCGTGACGGTCCCGGAGTGATCCACTGACACCTGTCATCGACAGCGATCGCCCATCCTGTCTAGCGTCGCGGCCATGCAATCCGCCAAGGCCCGAACGCCGCGTCATCGCAACCGGCGTGCCGCGCTGCTGCTGTTCCTCGCTGCCCCGATCATCGCCGAGCTCGGCTTCAGTACGCCGATTCGGTTCGCCTGGTTGATCTTGCTCTGGCTTCCGATGTACGGCGGTGGCACCTTGCTCGTGCGGGAGTTGGTCGCCCGGGCCGGGCGCGGGTGGCCCAGTGTGATCATCCTGGGACTGGCGTACGAACTCGCCGAGGACGGGATCGGCCTGCAAGCCCTGACGTCGCCGCGGCTCTATCACGCGGCCGAATGGGGGGGGTCGAGTGCTCGGGGTCAATCTCCCGTACTGGGAGGTCAACACGATCTACCACGTCATCTTCACCATTGCGGTTCCGATTGCCATCGTGAATCTGGTCTTCCCGGCCGATCGGCACCGGCCGTATCTCGGCCGATTCGGCCTGGTCGTCGCCGCCTTCCTGTTCGTGCTCGGCGTGGCCCTGGTGCGGGTCTCCGTGCCACCGCTGGAGGATCCCGGCTATCAGGCGCCCCCTGGGTTCATCGTCGGGGCCGTCGTGGTGATCATCGTGCTGGGGTTGGTCGCACTGCGCTGGGCTCCCGCCCAACTCCGGTTGGATGACAAACGGACCGCGGTTCCGGCACCGTTCTGGTTGGCGGTTGTCGCCGCAGTGGCGAGTTTCGTCGGCATCGGGGCTCTGTTTCCGTTGCGTGCTCTGGGCGCCCGACAACCTTCGTTCACTCAGGGCTGGTGGGTGCTGCTTCCGATGATCTTGGTCGCGGTTCTGTGTCTGATTGCGATCCGGGTGCTGTCGGGTTGGCGCAACTCGATCTTGTGGACAGACCTGCACACGCTGGGATTGATCGTCGGATCACTCGTGGGTCGGATGGCTGTCGGGATGATCGTGGCGAGCGGGATGACCGTTGAAGGCGGGCCGACCACGGTTGATCGTCTCGGGCAGGCGGTCCTTCTCGTACTGCCGGTCGCCCTCGGGCTGTTGGCCGCGAACCGGATCCGAGCTCGAGAAGGTGACGCTGACGTAGAAGACCTGAACCGGGTCGGACGGGGCTGATCTCATCCGGTCGATCGGCGGCGGTTTCAGCAATGCGCAGCTCGCAGTCAGGCCTTCGACAGCTGCCGGCGGATCAGTTGAAGATCATGTTCGTGGTGCACCAGTTCGTGATCGGCCCGGGCAATCAGGATCTCGATCGAACGGGGCGAGCCGTCGCTGCCGATGCCCTCCCGCGCGAGCTCCTCGGGAGTCAGGGTGTTGATCATGGTGACCAGCTCCGCACACGCCTCGGTCACCTCGCCACACACTCGCTGCACACTGCGCCGGCGGTACTCCCCCAGTTCGGCCTGCTCGTTCCAGTCGATCGGGGTCAGCTGCGGACGATCCTCGGCCAGGACCTGTCGGATCCGCTCCAGATACCACTGCACCGCTTCGCCGGTGTGGGCGCCGAATTCGATCAAGGACCAGACGTGCGGCTCGGTGCGATGGCGGACGGTCGCGGAATCGGCCGATTCGAGGATGCCGGTAAGGGTGACCGGAAAGCTCTCCGCGGCGTGAGCACACACCGCAAGATCTCCGGTGAAGTCGAACCCACATGGCCCGCATCGACGACCGGAGATCGGGACGCTGTGCCGGACGCTGGTCATTGCCCTCCATCAAACACGATCAGTCCGTCCGCGACCAGTCTTTCGGCGCGGCGCGGCTGCGATCGACACCGATTCGGTCGGAGGAAGTGGCCGCACCGTGGGGTCGGTCGTGGCACCGGCGGCCCGCAAGGCGTTAACCTCGTGCCGCGAGTGGCTACCGACAGACAGGGCGGAGATCTTCGATGGACATGGAGTTCAGCGGACCGATCTGGTACTGGCGTGGCCCGTCGCCGTTCTACTTCGTCAGCGTTCCGGAGGAAGAGAGCCAGGACATCGCCGAGCTCGCAACTGCGCTCACCTATGGATGGGGTGTCATTCCGGTCCGGGCCGTGATCGGCGAGACCGAGTTCGAGACCTCGCTGTTTCCCAGGGACGGGCTCTACGCGCTGCCGCTGAAGGTCGCGGTGCGAAAGTCCGAGGGGCTCGCAGAGGGCGACGTGATCAACGTACGGATGTCGACCGGCGAACCGAATTGAGTCGTCCAGAGCCGTGGAGGAGCCTCCACCCGTCGACTGAGCCGACGCTGCCGCCGAGGCTTCGTCCGGGCAACACCGTGCGGGTGATCGCCCCGGCCCAGTCCCGCCCTTTGATCATGGAGCACGACAACACCCGCTGGATCGACCAACGGTTCACGGCGATGGGGCTGCAGCTGACTTTCGGTGAGCACGTCGACGAGGACGACGACTTCCGCAGCTCTCCGATCAGCTCGCGGGTGGCCGACCTGCACGCAGCATTCGCTGATCCCCAGGTGCACGGCATTCTCACCGTGATCGGCGGCTTCAACAGCAACGAACTACTTCCCTACCTGGATTGGGATCTGATCGCTCGACATCCGAAGGTCCTCTGCGGTTACTCCGACATCACCGCACTCGCCAATGCGATCCTCACGCGTTCCGGTTTGATCACCTACAGCGGCCCGCACTGGTCCACCTTCGGGATGCGTGATCACTTCGAGCCGATCGGCGAGTGGTTCCGTGCTGCGGTGATGCAGACCGAGCCGATCACTCTCGCCCCGGTCGACGGATGGACCGATGATCTGTGGTTCATGGACCAAGATCATCGTAGGGTCGAACCGAACGACGGCTGGATGCCGATCCATCCGGGGACCGCCGCCGGCCGCATCGTCGGCGGCAACCTGGCCACCTTGAATCTCCTTCAAGGCACCCCGTACATGCCGTCCCTGCAGGGCACGATCCTGTTCCTCGAGGAGGACGACCGGGTCGATGCCGTCGAATTCGCCCGCAACCTGACGTCGCTGCTGCAGCTCCCCGACGCCGACGGCGTTGCGGGGATCGTCATCGGTCGGTTCCAGCGATCCTCGGCCATTTCCGCTGCCCAAGTCCGCGAGATCGTCGGACGGCAGCAGATGCTGCGGGACAGGCCGGTCATCGCCGGGCTCGACTTCGGCCACACCTGTCCGTTGATCACGTTCCCGATCGGGGGCCGCGCCGAGATCACCGTCGGGAGCAGCGGTGCCGACGTGGTGATCACCCGCCATTGATGGCCCGTGCGGACAGCCCGTTGATCATGGAAGTCCGTACGCCAGGACGCTGACACCTTGTCCGGGTACGCCGTGACCTCTAGTCTGCCGATCATCACCTGATCAGAAGCCCGGTCGTCAACCGCCGGGCGGACAAGGATGTCTGATGATCAACTTCCGATCGGTACGACGTCGCGCATCACTGGTGCTGGCTGCCGCGGCAAGCCTGATGTTCGCGGCCGGAACAGTTCCTGCCAATGCGACCCCGGCCACCTCGGCCAGGCACGGTGCGACGGTGGTCGACGAGCACTGGGTCGCCGACCGCCAACTCGACCTGACCGTCCGATCCCCCGCACTCGGCGAAGCCGTCAAGGTCAGACTGCTCACTCCGGACGGCTGGAGATCGGGGCAACACGGCAAACGTTGGCCG
>DATCVL010000135.1:0-5346 GCA_036566865.1 Microlunatus sp. | reverse complement strand
CGGGTCTTGCGCTTCCTCTCCGGCTTGGCCATGCGGCTTCCCTCTGATCGGATCCGATTCGTGCAATACCCTGCAAGAACTATTGCACGAGGGTACCAGAATCTTCTAGAAGAGCTTGAGCATTGCCCCTAGTCAGAGCCGATTTAGCCTAGCCAGCCGGGTATGCAGAAATGGGTTCGAATCCCATCGGGGGCACCCGGTGCTTGGTCTGGTGTGGATCCGACTCGACCAGGTGATCGATGCTGCCGATCAGTTCCCGCAGAGCCGGCAGCGCCGCGGAGATCAACTGCTGCCAGCCCGGATGCAGATCCTCGAACGAGGTTCGCAGGATCCGGGCGTTGGTGGCGTGCCAGCGCCGTACCGCGGTCTCGCCATCGACCGTGAGCGTCAGCTGCACCGTACGACGGTCGTCGGGATTGCTGCTCCGGGTCACCAGGCCGGCCGCATGCAGGCCGTTCACCAGAGTGGTGACGGAATTCGGCGCCAAATGCAGATGACGCGCTATCTGCCCGGGCCTGGCGCCCGGATTCTCCGCCACCGCCGACAGCAGTTCGAGTTGGGCCACGGACAGCTTGTTGCCCGGATCTGCGGATCGCGCGGCCCGCCGCATCGCTCGCCGTAGCCTGGCCACTGCATCGGCCAGATCCCGTTCGGTGTCGTCGTAATGCACGTCATGCCTCCATTTCCTACCGGAAGTATAGTGAATCAGACGTCGGCGCTGTGTCCGACCACGTCCCACTCCGTGACAGAACTGATCTGGCGCCTGACAGACTGTGGCCCGTGGATCTTCGCTATGGCATGAACCCGAACCAGTCCAGCGCCCGGATCGAACCGGTCTCCGACACGTTGCCCTTCGAGGTGCTGTCCGGTTCGCCCGGCTTCATCAACCTGCTGGACGCGCTGAACGCCTGGCAGTTGGTCAGCGAAGCCGCGGCGGCGACCGGGCAGGTCGCGGCCACCTCGTTCAAGCACGTGTCGCCGGCCGGCGTCGCCGTCGACGGCGCAGTGCCGCCCTTCCTGCTGGACGTGCTCCGGGTGGAACAAGATCAACTGTCTCCGGTCGCCTCGGCCTACCTGCGCTCGCGCAGTTCCGACCCCCGGGCCTCGTACGGCGATTTCATCGCGATCAGCGGCGTGGTCGACGTGTCCGCGGCGCAGTTGATCAAGAAGGTGGTCTCCGACGGCATCATCGCGGCCGGCTACACGCCCGAGGCGCGGGAGATCCTGTCCAGCAAGCGCAAGGGGTCCTACCTGGTGTTGGCGGCAGATCCGGACTACCGGCCGCCGGCCACCGAGACCCGGGAGATCTTCGGCGTCCGGATGATCCAGGACGCCGACATCACTGGGTTGACCATCGAGTCGGAGCTGGACGAGGTGATCGTGGGCAGCGTCGACGATGCCGCCAAGCGGGATCTGATCATCGGCTTGATCGCGTTGAAGTACACCCAGTCGAATTCGGTCGCGTACTCCCGTGGCGGCCAGGTGATCGCGATCGGTGCCGGCCAGCAGTCAAGGATCGCCTGTACCGCGCTGGCCGGGGAGAAGCTCGCCACCTGGTTGTGGATCCAGCACCCCCGGATCCGCGAGGTCGCCGCTGCGCAGAAGGGGCAGGATCGGTTGAATCTGCTGTATGCTCTGGCGCTCGGCGATCCGGCCGGTTGCGGTGAGTTGATCAACGAGGCGTTGACCGATGCCGAACGGCAGCAGATCCTGGCCGACGCCACCGGCGTCAGCTTCACCTCCGACGGCTTCCTGCCGTTCTCCGACAATGTCGAAGAAGCCCACAAGTACGGTGTCTCGACCATCGCCGCACCGACCGGTTCGGTCCGCGACGACGCCGTCTTCGACCGCTGCCGCGACCTGGGCATCAGCTTCGTCAAGACCCCCCGGCGGTACTTCCATCACTGAGGCGCGATCGAGTCATTGCCGCGATCTGCTCCCGGAGCATCCGTAGGTAGCGGTCGAATCCTTCTGCAGGCGAGGGAACGTGCAGCTGGTTGGTCGTTTTCCAACCGGAGTTGGGATCTGGGGTCGGATTTCCCGTGGCGCCCGTACGTTTTCCATCCATAGTTGGGTTATGTGGCCGGAATCGGGGCCGGTGGTGTTCGTTTTCCGGCCGGAGCTGAGTTACGACTGTGGGTGCCGTGGCCGGTGGTGTTCGTTTTCCGGCAGGAGTTGAGTTTCGGCCGTGGTGCCGTGGCTGGTGGTGTTCGTTTTCCGGCCGGAGCTGAGTTACGGCCGTGGAATCGGGGTCGGTGGTGTTCGTTTTTCTGACCGGAGTTGAGTTTCGGCCGTGGTGCCGTGGCTGGTGGTGTTCGTTTTCCGGCCGGAGTTGAGTTACGACCGTGGTGCCGCGGCCGGTGGTGTTCGTTTCCCGACCGGAGCTGAGTTACGGAGGCCGTCGGTCGCTAACCTTCGACAAGAAGGAGCCGATCGTACGGAGGAGGGCCGATGGCGGAGGATCGTCCATGACGCTCACCTGGGAAGAGATCCGCACGGATCGGGTGTTGTACGAAGATGATCTTGTAACGGTGATCGACAAGCCGGGCGGGGTTTCGCTGATCGGGGAGCGGCACGAGTCGGATCTGATGCAGCAGGCGCGCGAGGCGGGCGACTTCGTGATGCCGGCCCACCGGATCGACAAGGTCACCAGTGGGGTAGTCCTGTTGGCTCGTGATCAAGCTACCCACGCAGTGCTGACCCGACAGTTCAGCGAACGCAGTGTGATCAAGGAATACCTTGCGGTCGTGCGTGAGCCAGGCCTCGGTGATCACGGCCGGATCGATCTGCCGCTGAGTGTCGGCCGGAAGTCCCGCGTACGGGTTGCCGCCAACCGGGAGGACATCGCCGAGACCCGGCCGGGGCACTGGGGCGTGCCTGCGGACGCGGTTTTCGATCATGTCCGGAGTTACCCGGCCAGCACAGACTTCCGCACGCTGGCCGAGACCGATGATCATGCGGTGCTGGCGTTGCGACCGCACACCGGACGCCGACACCAGCTGCGGGTGCAGCTGGCCTGGATCGGGCACCCGATCGAGGGGGATCCGTTGTTCTGCAAGCCACCCGGGGCGCGGACCCACCTGCACTCCTGGTCATTGACCTTCCTGCATCCCGAGGCCGGCGAGCTCACCGTCTCGGCCGATCCGGACCGCGATTTTTGGCAGCCACTCGGCGGACTTGTACCCCGGCTCACAGGCAACCCATAGCAACCCTCGGTCCGCGAGCAGTGCCGCCACGTAGACTTGCCGGAGCCGACCGAGGCGTCGGCAGAAGACCAAGACCGTGAGGACACTCCATGTTGCGTAGTTCGAACCCGGTCCTTTCGCGGAAGGACGCGTTCACCCCGGCTGCTCCTCAGCACGGCCAGGACCAGTATCAGCAGGGTCAGTTCGGCCCGCAGTACGGTCAGCCGTTCCCGGCTGAGCAGGGTTACGGGCAGCCGCCGTACGGGCCGCAGTACGGTCAGACGACTGAGCCCGCCGAAGGGCGGATGACCTTCGACGATGTCGTCACCAAGACGGTGATCACGATGGCGGTGCTGGTGGCCGCTGCAGTCGCCAGCTGGTGGGGCCTCAGCTCCGGCGTGATCCCGGCCGCATTCCTGTGGCCGGCCATGATCGTGTCCGCGATCGTCGGCTTCATCACCGTGATCGCGGTGGCCGCCCGGCGCAAGGTCAATCCGGGGCTGGTGCTCGTCTATGCCGCGGTCGAGGGCGTCTTCATCGGGCTGCTCAGTCTGATCTTCGAAATGCGGTTCCCCGGCATCGTGATGCAGGCGGTGATCGGCACCTTCGCCGCGGCCGGCGTCACGCTGGCGGCGTACAAGATCTTCAACATCCGGGTCACCCCGAAGTTCCGCAAGATCGTCATCCTGGCCACCATCGGCTTCGCGGCGGCGATGTTGATCAACCTGGTGTTCGCGCTGTTCGGTCTGAATCTCGGACTGCGCGGAGTCGGCGGTTTCAGCGTGATCGCGCTGCTGTTCTCAGCGATCGGCGTGACCCTGGCCGTGCTCAACCTGGTGCTCGACTTCGACTACATCGAGCAGGGGGTCGCGATGGGCGCCCCGGCCAGCGAGTCCTGGCGCGGTGCCTTCGGGCTGACCGTCACCATGGTCTGGCTGTACGTGGAGATCCTGCGGATCCTGTCGTACCTGCGACGATGATCAACTTCTGAACAACCCCAGCGGGTCGAGGCTGCGAAAGCCTCGACCCGCTTGTTTTCCGGGCGCCCGTTAGGCTCAGCCGGGTGGAGTACGTCAACTCGCTGATCGAACTGGTCGGCAACACGCCGCTGCTCAAGCTGTCCCAGGTCACCGCCGACGACCGACCGCCCGAGCGACGTCCGCTGGTGCTGGCGAAGGTCGAGTACCTCAACCCCGGCGGCTCGGTGAAAGACCGGATCGCGGTCAAGATGATCGAGGCCGCCGAGCGCGAGGGCAAGCTCAAGCCCGGCGGGGTGATCGTCGAACCGACCAGCGGGAACACCGGGGTCGGACTGGCAATGGTGGCCCAGGCACGCGGCTACCACTGCATCTTCGTCTGCCCCGACAAGGTCAGCGAGGACAAGCAGAACGTGCTTCGCGCGTACGGGGCAGACGTGGTCGTGTGCCCGACCGCCGTCGACCCGGATCACCCGGATTCGTACTACTCGGTCTCGGATCGGCTGATGCGGGAGACGCCGGGGGCGTGGAAGCCGGACCAGTACAGCAATCCCAACAACCCGGCCAGCCACTACGAGACCACCGGCCCGGAGATCTGGCGGCAGACCGAGGGCAGGATCACCCATTTCGTCGCCGGCATCGGGACCGGTGGCACCATCTCGGGCACCGGCCGCTACCTCAAGGAAGTATCCGAGGGCAGGGTCCAGGTGATCGGCGCCGACCCGGCCGGTTCGGTGTACTCCGGCGGCAGTGGTCGGCCGTACCTGGTCGAAGGGGTCGGCGAGGACTTCTGGCCGGACAACTACGACCGGCAGATCTGCGATCGGGTGATCGAGATCACCGACGCGGACTCGTTCGCGATGACCCGGCGGCTGGCTCGGGAGGAATCCTTGCTGGTCGGCGGTTCCTCCGGCATGGCGGCTGCCGCGGCGGTCCGGCTGGCGGCCGACATCGACGACCCGGACGCGGTGATCGTGGTGTTGTTGCCGGACTCGGGGCGCGGCTACCTGACCAAGATCTTTTCCGATGAATGGCTGGCCCGGTACGGCTTCGCGCCGCGGCCCGACGCCGCGGTGCGCACCGTCGGCGACGTACTCCTGGAGAAGTCGGGCAGCCTGCCGTCGTTGGTGCACACCCACCCGAACGAGACCGTCGCCGAGGCGGTCCAGATCCTCCGCGAGTAC
>DATCVL010000134.1:0-2592 GCA_036566865.1 Microlunatus sp. | reverse complement strand
ACCTGGTGCTGGCCACCATCGGAGCGATGCAGAGCTTCACCCAGAGTTTCGTGATGAGCAACGGAACCGGGGGACCGGCGGACTCGACGCTGTTCTACAACCTGTACCTCTACATCCAGGGCTTCAGCCGGTTCCACATGGGCTACGCCTCGGCGCTGGCCTGGGTACTGCTGTTGATCATCGCGGGTCTGACCGCGATCAACTTCCTGGCCCAGCGGTACTGGGTCTTCTACGAGAACTGAAGGCAGGAGCACCGTGGCCATCAGCGACACCCTTGCGCCGAAGCGGACCGCAGCCAAGCGGCGTACCGCCGGCTACAGCTATGTCGACGGCGGCGGAACGTCGCCGCGGACGCGATTCCTCCGCTACGTGGTGATCACCGGTATCGCGCTGTTCATGATGTATCCGCTGCTCTGGATGGTGTCCAGCACCTTCAAGCCGGACAACAAGATCTTCACCCAGCTCGGTCTGTGGCCCGAGGAGTGGAAGTTCACCAACTTCTCCGAGGGGTGGAATTCGCTGGAGCATCCGTTCAGCCTGTACTTGATCAACTCGGCGATCCTCGCCGTCTTCGACGTCGTCGGCACCGTGGTGTCCAGTGCACTCGCGGCCTTCGCCTTCGCGCGGCTGAACTTCCCGGGTCGCAAGATCCTGTTCGCGATGATGCTGGGCACCCTGATGCTGCCCAGCCACGTACTGCTGATCCCTCAGTACATCGTCTTCTCCAAGCTGGGCTGGGTGAACACCTACCTGCCGCTGGTGGTGCCGCACTTCCTGGCCACGAACGCGTTCTACATCTTCCTGATGGTGCAGTTCATGCGTGCGCTGCCACGCGAACTGGACGATGCGGCGCGGATCGACGGCTGCGGCTCGTTCCGGATCTTCTTCCGGATCATCGCCCCGCTGTGCATCCCGGCCTTCGCCACCACGGCGATCTTCACCTTCATGAACAGCTGGAACGACTTCTTCTCGCCGCTCATCTACCTCACCGACTCCGACCTGTACACGGTGCCGCTGGCGCTGCGGCAGTTCATGGACTCGGAGGGGCAGAGCGCCTGGGGGCCGATGTTCGCGATGTCGATCGTCTCGCTGTTGCCGATCGTCGGATTCTTCATCGCCGGTCAGAAGTACCTGATGCACGGCATTGCCACGACCGGCCTGAAATGATCAAGTCCTGAAATGATCAAGTCCTGAAATGATCAAGCCGAGTCTTCCTGCTCGGCGGACGGCTTGGCCTCGGCATCTTCGTCCAGGGCTCCTGGTGTGAGCACCGACATGATCAACTGGTCGTACCATCGGTCGTTCCAGTGCAGGGCATGTCGGAGTACGCCCTCGGTCTCGAAGCCGAGTTTGCTGAACGACTTGATGGCACGATCGTTGAACGCGTAGACGGCGAGGCTGATCCGGTGCAAGCCGAGGATGCCGAGGCCGAAGTTGATCACCGCCTCACCGGCTTCGGTGCCGTACCCCTGACCGACCACGTCGGTGCCACGCAAGGTGATCCGGTAGCTCATCGCCTCGTTGTCCCGATCAAGATCAACCAGCGCGGCTCGGCCGAGATAACTCGAGTCCTGACCACGGATGATGGCCCACTCGGCCTGATCGTCCCGATCGGCGACCGCGGCCAGGTATTCCTTGAGTTGATCTTGGTCCGGTGGTCGGTGGGCCCCGGTCAGCCGACGGATCTCGGGATCGGACTCGGCCCGCCAGACCTGCGGGCCGAACCGCGGTCCCAGGGGTACCAGTTGGGTGCGCGGAGTCTTCAGCGGCGGCTGCTTGGCCAGGAAGTCGGTCCGGATCACCCGCCGAACGCTACTCGCTCGAGTCGCCGCCGAGCCGGGTGGCGTTGCCGCCAGCTCGGTTGCCGTGCCGCGTTGGGAGAAGGGGCGCCTGGGGGCCGGCGTTCGCGCGCTGGGTCGCGGCGTACGGATCGGTTAAACTGGGGCGCTGCCCGATCGCTCGGGCTCGATGTTTGGACAAATACATGAAGGGTTTGGCGCGTGGTCTCCACTAACGATCTGAAGAACGGCATGGTGCTCGATCTGGACGGACAGCTCTGGTCCGTGGTCTGGTTCCAGCATCACAAGCCAGGTAAGGGCAACACGGTTGTCCGCACCAAGCTCAAGCATGTGTTGTCCGGCAAGGTCGTCGACAAGACCTTCAACTCCGACACCAAGGTCGAAACCGCTCAGGTCGACCGCCGCGAGATGCAGTACCTGTACAAGGACGGCGCCGGCTGGGTGTTCATGGACACTCAGACCTACGACCAGATGACCCTGGACGAGAACGTGGTCGGGGACGCTAAGAACTACCTGCTGGAAGAGCAGATCGCGATCGTCGCCATCCATGAGGACAACCCGCTCTACATCGACCTGCCGGCCTCGGTCGAGCTGGAGATCACCTACACCGAGCCCGGTCTGCAGGGTGACCGCAGTTCCGGCGGCACCAAGCCGGCCACCGTCGAGACCGGCCTGCAGATCCAGGTGCCGCTGTTCCTGACCACCGGCGAGAAGGTCAAGGTGGACACCCGCACCGGCGACTACCTCGGCCGGATCGGCGGCTGATCGATGGCCTCGGAGCCAGCCTCTGGCC
>DATCVL010000133.1:0-2712 GCA_036566865.1 Microlunatus sp. | reverse complement strand
CCGAGCTCGGCCGGCGGATGGCCGCGATCTACGCCCAGGATCTGAAGAAGTGCCGCCCCTTCGATCATGATCAGGTCTACCGGCGCCCGCTGATCGGCCACACCAAGGAGGCCATCAGCCGCCTTGTCACGCCGCTGCTGTGACCTGTGCGCGGCGGAGGGTGCGATGCCGGACCGTCCTCCGGCAGCGGGCGCCCAACTCGACCACGCATCCGGACGGATAGGCTGCCCTCATGGGTTCTCATGTCTTGACCTCTGTCGCCTGGCCGTACGCCAACGGCCCGCGGCACATCGGTCACGTGTCGGGTTTCGGTGTTCCTTCCGATGTGTTCTCCCGCTACATGAGGATGTCGGGGCATCAGGTGCTGATGGTTTCCGGGACCGACGAGCACGGCACCCCGATCTCGGTCCAGGCCGAGGCCGAGGGGATGACCGCGCGCGAGTTGGCGGACAAGTACAACGGTGTCATCACCTCCGATCTGCAGGGTCTCGGACTGTCCTACGACCTGTTCACCCGGACCACCACCCGCAATCACTACCGTGTGGTTCAAGACCTGTTCACCGCGTTGTTCAAGAACGGTTACGTGGTGCCGAAGAAGGCCATGGGCGCGGTCAGTCCGTCCACCGGCCGGACCCTGCCGGACCGCTACATCGAGGGCACCTGCCCGATCTGCGGCTACGACAACGCCCGCGGTGATCAGTGCGACAACTGTGGCAATCAGCTCGACCCGGTTGACCTGATCAATCCGCGCTCCAAGATCAACGGCGAGGCCCCGAAATTCGTCGAGACCGAGCACTTCTTCCTCGATCTGCCGTCACTGGCCGGATCGCTGGAGAAGTGGCTGGCCACCAAGACCGAGTGGCGGCCGAATGTGCTGCGGTTCTCCCACAATCTGCTTGCTGACTTGAAGCCCAGGGCGATCACTCGTGATCTTGACTGGGGGGTGCCGGTGCCGTTGGACGGCTGGCGGGACCAGCCGATGAAGCGGATCTACGTCTGGTTCGACGCCGTCATCGGCTACCTGTCGGCGTCGATCGAGTGGGCGCAGCGGATCGGCGACCCGGACGCCTGGAAGCGGTGGTGGTTGGACCCCGACGCCCAGGGCTACTACTTCATGGGCAAGGACAACATCGTCTTCCATTCGGTGATCTGGCCGGGCATCCTGCTCGGGCAGAACGGCGAAGGTGATCATGGTGGCGAGGTCGGCCCGTTCGGAAAGCTCAACCTGCCCAGCGAAATCGTCTCCAGCGAATTCCTGACCATGAGCGGGTCCAAGTTCTCCACCAGCCGCGGTCAGGTGATCTACGTCGGCGACTTCCTGCGGGACTTCGGTCCGGACGCGCTGCGCTACTTCATCTCGGTCGCCGGGCCGGAGAACCAGGACACCGATTTCACCTGGTCGGAGTTCGTCCGCCGGACCAACTTCGAGCTGGCCAACGAGTGGGGCAACCTGGTCAACCGCGCGGTCTCGATGGCCCACAAGCAGGTCGGAGCGGTGCCCGAGGCCAATGATCAACGCGATGTTGATCATGAACTGCTGGGGCTGTCCCGCGGCGCCTTCGATGAGGTCGGGAAGCTGTTGCAGCGCAGCCGGTTCAAGCAGGCGATGTCCGAGGCGATGAGGGTGGTCTCGGCCGCGAACGCCTACATCAGCAACCAGGAGCCGTGGAAGCTGAAGGATCAGCCCGAGCGCCGGGACACCGTCCTGAACACGGCGCTGCAGGTCGTCTCCGACGCCAACACCCTGCTCACTCCGTTCCTGCCCCACGCCGCGCAGAAGGTGCACGAGGCGCTCGGCCGGGACGGTGTCTGGGCGGCTCAGCCCGAAATCCGTACGGTGTCGGAGGCCGATGGTCCGGACTACCCGGTGCTGATGGGGGAGTACGCCGCCGAACAGGCCCGCTGGCAGTCCACGCCGATCCGGCCGGGCGCTCCGCTGCAGAAGCCGACCCCGCTCTTCCCGAAGTTGGACGAGAGCCTCGGCGAGACCGGCCCGGACTGGGCCAAGCTCGACTGAGGCGTCTCGACTGCTTGAGTGGTCGTAGGTAGATCGCCGAGTTGCAATGCATAGAGTGCCTATGTACTATTGCATAGCGTGACGATGGATGTGGCGCGAAAGGCCCGGACGACAGCGCCGGAGCCGGGCGAGTTGATGCTGGCGTGTGCCCGGCTCACCCGGTCGGCATCCCGGCTGAATCGCCGAGCCGATCCGTCGGCGGTGTGGCGGGCGATGGCAACCCTGGAGGAGGCCGGCCCGCTGCGGGTGAGCGAATTCGCCGAACTCGATCACTGCTCCCAACCCACCGCGACCGCGATGATCAAACGGCTCGAGACCGATGGCCTGGCTCGGCGGATCCCCGATCCCGAGGACGGCAGGGCCTGGCTGGTCAGCCTGACCGAGTCCGGCCGTCGCCGACTGGTCGAGCTGCGAGCGCACACAGCGGAACTGATGAAGGTCCGGCTGGGAGCAACGGCGCCGGTCAGCGACGACGAACTGCGCGCCGCGATCGACGTGATCAACAGACTGACCACAAGCCTGGTGAAACCCAACAGCAACGACAATTCGAAGGGCGGCACCGAGTGAGTGCATCCAGTCCGGCGGAACACTCCGCCAAACCATCGATCTTTCATCAGACCAAGGCTGTCTGGGCGGTTGCCTTCGCCTCGGTGATCGCCTTCATGGGCATCGGTCTGGTCGATCCGATCCTGCCG
>DATCVL010000132.1:0-14452 GCA_036566865.1 Microlunatus sp. | reverse complement strand
CGGAAAAGAATCACCCAACCCCTGGTGTGCGCGCGAATCGGAGGAAGAATGAGGCCATGCCCAGCGACGTTGAGACCTCGCCAGCAGCACCTTCGCCGACCCCACCGCGCCGCGCTCGGCGTGCGATCAGATGGGTTGCACCGGTTGCCGCGGCGGCCCTGGCGGTCGGCGGCAGCCTGATTGCCAGCTCCGCCTCAGCCGAGCCGACACTGCCGAAGAAGAGCGCCGAACAATTGGTCACCGCGGTTGCCTCGGCCCACGTCGACGGGTTGTCCGGCACGGTCACCGAGACCGCCGATCTGGGGCTGCCCTCGATGCCGTCGAACGAGCACCGCGAGTCGAGCGACTTCTCCTCGCTGCTGACCGGCACCCACACGCTCAAGGTCTGGACCTCCGGCGAGGACAAGTCCCGGGTCTCGTTGCTCGGCAGTTACGGCGAGTCCGACCTGATCCGTAACGGCAAGCAGGCCTGGCTCTGGTCGAGCGCGGAGAAGAAGGCCGTGCAGACCACGTACGCCGGACCCGAGCCGAAGAAGCCCCACGGAGACGTCCCGGCCACACCGCAGCAGGCGGCGCAGCAAGCGCTGGACGCAATCGGCCCGACCACCGCGACCTCGGTCGGTCGGAATGCAACGGTTGCCGGCCGGTCGGCGTACGAACTGGTGCTGACGCCCAAGGACGACCGTTCGCTGGTCGGCGAGGTCAGCATCGCCGTTGACGCCAAGACCTCGGTGCCGCTGCGCGTCCAGGTCCGAGCCGATGGACAGAGTGATCCGGCCTTCTCCGTCGGCTTCACCAAGGTCGACTTCGCCGAACCGGCGGCCAAGACCTTCGAATTCACCCCGCCGGCCGGGACGACGGTCGAGCGACACACCATCACCGGCGCCAAGAAGGCCGAGCCGCGGCAGTGGGACGGCCAGGTGATCGGCAAGGGCTGGACCTCGGTGGTCGTCAGTTCCACCGACAAGATCACCAAGGATCGGTCCGCACAGCAGAACGGCGAGTTCGGCCAGCTGTTGCAGTCGTTGCCGAAGGTGTCCGGCTCCTGGGGCTCCGGCCGGTTGCTCACCGGCTCGCTCTTCTCTGCCGTGATCACCGATGACGGCCGGGTGGCGGCGGGCGCGGTCCGTCCCGCCCTGCTCTACTCGGCGCTGCAGAAGTAGCCGGCCCTGAGCGCGCCCGCCCCGCCCGAGACCAGCCCGCCCGCGACCGTCCCGGCCGCGTCGGGTGCCGCGGTATCCAGTACGGGCCTGTCCAAGCGTTTCCGGCATCAGCTGGCGGTGGACAGCATCGATCTGCAGGTACCGGACGGCTCGGTGTACGGATTCCTCGGCCCGAACGGATCCGGCAAGACCACCACCATCCGGATGTTGCTCGGGCTGATCCGACCGACCGCGGGCACCGCCTACCTGCTCGGGGAGCCGATGCCGGACCGGGTGTCCACGGCGCTGCCCCGGGTCGGCTCGCTGGTGGAGGGTCCTGCCTTCCATCCCTACCTCAGCGGACGGCGGAACCTGGCCCGGCTCGATGCCGCCGATCCCAATGCCGACCGGCGTACCGCACGCACGCGGATCGACTCCGCGCTGGATCGGGTGGGCTTGCTGCCCGCCGCCGAAAAGACCTTCCGGGCGTACTCGCTGGGGATGCGGCAGCGGCTGGCCATTGCCGCGGCGCTGTTGCAGCCGCGGGATTTGTTGATCTTGGACGAACCGACCAATGGCCTCGACCCGCAGGGCACCCGGGAGGTACGACATCTGGTCGCCGACCTGGCCGGTGACGGAGCGACGATCTTGATCTCCTCCCATCTGCTCAGCGAGGTCGAGCAGATCTGCAGCCACGTCGGCGTCATGCATGCCGGGCGGCTGCTGGCCCAGGGCACCATCGACGAGCTGCGCGGCCGGACCACACCTACCGTCAAGATCAAGACCGCCGACGCCGACCAGGCGGCGAAGATCCTGCTCGAGCTCGGCATCGACGACGCGGCCACCCATGGCGCCGGACGCGGCGATCATGATCATCAACTGGTGACCGGATCCCTCGGTACCGTGGCTCCGGCGTCGATCGTGCCGGCCCTGGTGTCCGGCGGGGTGAGCGTGTACGGCTTCGCGGTCGACTCCGCCAGCCTGGAGGATGTCTTCGTCGAGTTGACCGGCGAGGGGTTCGATGTCAGCGGCTAACGGCGTCCGACGCGCCATCGGGGCATACCCGGTGACCTCGTGGATTCGCTTACTGGGTTCGGAATTCCGACTGGTGATGACTCGACGTCGCAACATCGCCGGGCTCGCCACCCTGGCCGCGGTGCCGGTGCTGATCGCCGTCGCGGTGAAGATCTGGGGCGGCGGCGGGGACGGTCCGGCGTTCATCAGCGACATCACCGAGAACGGACTGTTCGTCGCGCTGGCCGCGCTGACCGTCGAGCTGCCGCTCTTCCTGCCGTTGGCGATCGCGACCATCTCCGGCGACTCGATCGCCGGCGAGGCCAACATCGGCACCCTGCGTTATCTGCTCACGGTGCCGGCCGGGCGGACCCGACTGCTCACCGTGAAGTACGCCAGCATCGTGATCTTCGCGCTGCTGGCGACCTTGCTGGTCGCGGCGGCCGGAGTGATCATCGGGGTGATCTTGTTCGGCGCCGGGTCGTTGCCGCTGTTGTCCGGCACCGAGATCGGTTTCGCCACCGGACTGTGGAGGCTGCTGCTGGCCTGCGCCTATCTGGCCGCCGGGTTTGCCGCGGTCGGCGCCATCGGGCTGTTCATCTCGACCTTGACCGAGCAGCCGATCGGCGCCATGGTCGCCACCGTGCTGCTCACCGTCGGAATGTTCATCGCCGACACCATCCAGCAGCTGGACTGGCTGCACCCGTACCTGCTGACGCATTGGTGGACCTCGTTCGCCGACGTACTGCGAGATCCGATCTACGGCGGCAACATCAGCCGCGGGTTGATCACCGCGGCCTCGTACGCGGTGGTGTTCTGGCTGGCAGCCTGGGCCCGCTTCACCACCAAGGACGTCACCAGCTGACCTGCGTCCGGGCAGCACTGAATTCGATCGCGCGACCGGATCACCTCTGGGATGGTTGGCCGCCATGAGGCTTCTTCTGATGATCGGGCCGCCGGCCGTCGGCAAGATGACGGTCGGCCGGGAGGTCGCGGCGCGGAGCAGCTTCCGGCTGTTCCACAATCACCACACGATCGAGCCGCTGGTCGAGGTGTTCGGCCATGGCACGCCGCCCTTCAACATCCTGAACATCGAATTCCGTCGACGGGTGATCGAGGAGGCCGTCCGACACGACGTCGACTTGATCTTCACCTTGGTCTGGAACCTGGACGATCCGGCGGATGCCGACTACGTCGAGCACCTGGTCGCACCGGTCGAGGAGTCGGGCGGGGAGGTTCTGGTGGTCGAGTTGGCTGCGGATCTGACCACCCGGCTGGCCCGCAACCGGGGTGAGAGCCGACTCGCGGCGAAGCCGACCAAGCGGGATCTCGAGTGGTCCGCGGGCAACATTCGGGAGATGGACTCGCATCGACTGAACACCGACCCGACCCGGGCCGAGCCGACGGCGGCTGATCACTTCCTGACCGGCCACCCGCACCTCCGGCTGGAGACGTCACAACTGTCGGCAGCAGACACCGCAGACATCGTGCTCGGCTGGCTGGCTGAGGAGGACAGGCTCCCGCGGAGCTGACGGGAGCAGCCCCTGTCACCTCGAAATCTCCTGCACAGCAAGGAAAACGGCAGTTCGAGGATCAGCGGGAAGGGCGGATCATGAAGACGTCCACCGGATCCTCGTGCTCGAGTACGAAGCCATGCCGCTCGTAGAGGTGCCGTGCTCGGCTGCCCTGGAACACGTTGAGCCGGTACGGACAGTGGTCGGCGCCGTCGAGGAGGTGTCCCAGGACTGCGCTGCCGACACCCCGGCCCTGTACCTGCCCGGACAGGTAGAAGTGTTCGATCCAACGGCAATCGGGCTCCGGCCGCACCGCGATCGAGCCGGCGTCGACGCCGTCCACCCGGATGATCTTGGTCTGGCTCGGCCGGAAGGCGCGCAGGAAACGTTCCCGGACGCGTACCGGATCCCACCGTCCCAACCGGTGCAGGTCCGCCGCCATCACCTCGGCCCGAAGCTCGGCGATCCACCGTGCGTCGTCGGCAACGCTCGGGCGTAACGACCAGTTCACCGCGCCAGGGTAGGTCACGGAACGCCCGCCGGCACCTTCGAAACGGACCAACCGCCCCTCCCCGGTGACCCCGGCCACGCTGCCGACGCACTGCAGCCCGATCGATTCCGGTAGTCCGAGCAGGCCCACGCCGCGGTCGGTTGCCCAGGCCGCGGCCCGGGCGTGTTGATCTTGGCTGTAGTGCGGAAGGATCGCCAGGTCCTTGATCAAACCCAGTCCGGTCAGATCTCGCAGACCCGGCTCGTTCGGATCGAGCCCGTCGGCGACCTCGATGCTGTCGCAGGCCAGCACCGCGCCGGCGCTGCCGCCGTAGTAGTCGCCACCATCGCGGACGAATCGTCGGACCGGTTCGACGAAGCCGGCTCGGCGTACGACATCCAGCAGGCGGAAGGTGTTCCGAGTCAGCGGTCGGCTCAGCATCAGCCGCCACAGCGGCTCCTCCTCGGCCTGACTGCCATAGCCCAGGCAGAGATTCCCACGCACCCGCGCAGGCTCTCCGCATCCCGATCCGTGCGCAAGCGGTTTGCCGGTTCGGGCCGTCGGTCCGGTCCCGACTCATCGGCCGCGGTCGGCAACCGTCGAAGATGGTCGCAGGCCTTCGGCGCGGTAGGTTCGGGGCGTGGGGAAGAACCGTCGTCAGCCAGCCCAACCTCCGAGCAATCGCTACCCGGGCCGTAACCAGCCCGGCCGCAAGCAGATGCCGCAGCGTTCGACCGGCCAGCAGGCGCGACTGTGGATCCTCTCGCTGTGCGGTGCCGTCCCGGGTGCGGTGGTGGTGTATCTCACCCAGAACTTCTGGATCGGCGCCGGAGTTTTCCTCGGGGTCGTGATTGTGCTGGGATTCATCCTTTACCAGTACGAGAAGCGGAAGCAGCAGTGACCCTCCCCGACGACCAAGCAGCCACCAGCGCGCCCGACAGCACCGACCACTCGACCGGCGACACCGCCCCCATCGCAGCCCCCACCGAGGAGCACCCGACCGCGCTGAGTCTGGTCGAGGACAAGAACCGGCGCGGTGTGGTGTCCTTCGTCCGCCGCAGTCCGCGGCTGACCCCACAGCAGCAGCGACTGTGGGACAGGTTTCATGATCAATGGCTGATCGAGGTCCCTCGCGGCGCAAACAGCACCTCGATCAACGCTGATCATGGCATCGACCTGGCAGCCGAGTTCGGACGCACTGCGCCGCTGATCATCGAGATCGGCCCCGGCATGGGTGAGTCGCTGGTGCCGATGGCGGCCGCCCGGCCGGAGGCCAACGTGCTCGCCTTCGAGGTCTATCGGCCCGCCATTGCGCGGATCATGGCCAAGATCGACCGGCAGGGCGCGAACAACGTACGGATCATCCAGGCCAATGCCGTGGAAGGGCTGCAGCGGCTGGCGCCGGCCGGCGGTGTGGACGAGTTGTGGATGTTCTTCCCCGACCCGTGGCACAAGAGCAAGCACCGCAAGCGCCGACTGCTCAACCATGAATTCGCCGACCTTGCTGCCTCCCGGCTGCGGCCGGGTGCGATCTGGCGGCTGGCCACCGATTGGGCCGACTACGCCAAGCAGATGCGGGCCGTGCTCGATGATCATGAAGCCTTCGAGAGCCTGCACCCCGGTCGATACGCACCGCGTTGGGATGCCCGTCCGATCACGAAATTCGAGCAGCGCGGGATCGACGAGGGCCGGGAGATCTTCGATCTCGCCTATCGGCGCCGGTGATCATGACCGAATCCGAGGCCGCGTCGCACGATGCCGTCCCGATCACCCGGTGGCGACTGGACATCAGCTATCGCGGCACCGACTTCTCCGGCTGGGCGGCGCAGCCCGGCCGCCGTACCGTGCAAGGGGAGTTGGAGCTCTGGCTGCCGCGTCTGCTGCGAGTTGATCATCAGATCTCACTGACCTGCGCCGGCCGGACCGATGCCGGTGTACACGCCCGCGGCCAGGTCTGTCACTTCGACGTCGACGACGACGTCATCGCCGATGATGGTTCGACCCTGCAGCGGCGATTCGCCCGGGTGCTGCCGGATGATCTTGTGGTGCGTTCTGTACGCCGGTCGCCGCCGGGCTTCGACGCCCGCTTCTCCGCGATCTGGCGACGGTACGCCTACCGGCTCTCCGATCTACCGGTACCGCCCGATCCCTTGCATCGTGATCATGTGGCGAGTTGGCGGCGCACGTTGGACCTGGCGGCGATGAACGCCGCCGGCCAGCAGCTGGTCGGACTGCGTGACTTCGCCGCGTTCTGCAAGCGACGCGACGGCGCCACCACCATCCGTACCCTGATCGAACTGTCCGGCCAACGTGTTGATCATGGGCCGTTGGCCGGAACGATCGAGTTCACGGTGATCGCGGACGCCTTCTGCCACTCGATGGTGCGGGCGCTGATCGGTACACTGGTCCGGGTCGGCGAGGGATCGCGGGATCCGGACTGGGCGGTCTCGGTGGCAGCCCGGGGCGTCCGGGACAGCGGCATCCAGGTGATGCCCGCCGCCGGGCTGACGCTGGAGCAGGTCGGCTATCCCGATGATGATCAACTGGCGACGCGGGCCGCCGAGGCTCGCAATCTGAGGAGTGTTGATCATGGCTGATCACTACTTCACCAACTCGCCCAACGCCGGCAAGAACCGGCAACTCACCGAGGCGACCATCTGGGGCACCGACTACCAGTTGATCACCGCCAGCGGGGTCTTCGCCCGTTCCGGTTTGGACATCGCCACGGCCGTGCTGCTGCGCTCGTGCGATCCGCCGACCACGGCTCGACGACTCTGCGATCTGGGCTGCGGCTACGGCCCGATCGCCATTGCCCTGGCCGATCACTGCCCCGGCGCGGCGGTCGACGCGATCGACGTCAACGACGCAGCACTCCAACTCTGCAAGGAGAATGCGGTCGGTGCGGGTGTTGCCGAAAGGGTGACTCCGTTGCGTCCCGAACAGACGGATCCCGACGCCCGCTACGACGAGATCTGGTCCAATCCGCCGATCCGGATCGGCAAGGACGCGCTGCACGAGTTGCTCCTCACCTGGCTCCCCCGACTGGTATCCGGTGGCCGCATGCGGATGGTCGTCGGCAAGAACCTCGGCGCCGACTCATTGCAGGCCTGGCTGACCGCCCAGGGCTATCCCTGCGAACGGGTCGCCAGCGCCAAGGGCTTCCGGGTGCTGGTGGCGCACGCCTCCTGATCCGATCACGACCCGACTCCCCGATCGCGACCGCGAGCCGTAGCTCAGGACTGGGCGCTGACCCTGGCCAACACCTCGGGCCAACTGCGGTCCAGCCGGGCACCACCGAGCCCGATCCCGAGCCGCAGCACAACCACCCCGCTGGCGATGCCGACAGCGATGGCGAGGTAGGCCAACCAGCCGACCCAGACCGAACCGATCACCACGGCGATCGTCGGCAACCCGCAGACCACGGTCAGACCGACCGTTGCGCCGGTCGAGGCGAGAGTCGCCAGACCGCCGCTGTTGCCACGCTGGAAGGGATTCGAGCCCGGCGGCGGCACCGGCACCTGCCAGATGGTGCCCACCCAACAACCGACCCCGATCGCGATCATGCCCAGGCCGATCACCAGCGCCAGCACCTGCGGCAACAAGGCAGGATTGCCGCTGATCAACGCGACCACGACGGCCATGATCAACACGATCGGGCCGATCACCGTCGCCACTGCCATCGCCCGGCCGGCGCGATCGTCGGCGCCGCGGATCCCGGTACTGACATGGGTCCACAGTGCGCTGCCGTCGTAGGAGATGTCACTGGTGACCACGCTGCCGACCAGCAGCGACAGCAGGGTCGGGGCAAACACTGCGATCATCCCCGAACCGGAGTTCGGATTGATCAACTGGGTGACGATGATGATCACCGGTGCGATACAGATCCCGCTGATCGCTGCCAGGTAACGCGGATCCCGTCGCCAGTACCGAAGGCTCCTGGCCGCGACCGCACCTGCCCGGGTCGGCGGGTACAGCCGATCAACGAAGCCGCCGTGGGCGACCCGACGGGTGGTGCCGCCGCTCTCCAACGGCGAGGTCAAGCTGCGGGTGAGGAAGTGCTGCCAGCCGTACCAGAGCACGGCCACCAGCGCAGCGCCGAGGACCAGCTTGATCACCGCGGCCAGGAAGGAGCCCGAGGCCAGCTCGGCCGGCGCCGACCAGCTCCAGCCGAACGGCGTCCAGCCCAGGACCACGGCGGCGTGATGCAGGGCCGCGCGCAGAGCCTCCGGGCTGAAACCGGCGGAGGCCCGAGTGATCGCGTTGATGCTCAGTGCGATTCCGGCACCCAAGAGCGCCATCACCACGGCGGCGAAGTCCTTGAATCGCCGTGAGGACAGGGCTTGGGAGAACGCGGTGGTGCCGACGCGGGCGAGCAGGAAGCAGGTCGCCACCCCCAACGGGACGCTGATCACGGTCGCGATGATCATGCCCGGGCTGCGTGACCAGGTGACCAACGTCGCCAGTCCGACCAGGGTGGTCGCGACGCCCGGTACGCCGATCAGGCCGGCCAGGAAGAGGCCGGGCTGCAGGCGCCGGGCCGAGACCGGCAACAACGCGAACCTGCTCGGGTCGACGGTCTCGTCGGATCCGAAGGCCAGCAGGGACATCATCAACCAGCCGACGGTCAGGATGCTGAACCCGACCGTGATCACGTCGGCGGCGAGCCAACCGGGCGCGAACCGGAGCGCGACCAAGCCCACCCAGGCGCCGACGACGATGGCGGCCCCGTACACCAGTCCGATGATCATGGCGACCAGTCGCCAGGTGCTGCGCCGCAGGCCGTTACGCAGCAGGGTCAGCTTCAGACCGACGACGACCGCAACCACGAGAGCACCTCCTCGCCACCCTGCTGTGCTGCGGCATTGCCGCCATCGACACCGCCGACGAGCTGCAGGAACCGTTGCTGCAAAGACATTCCGGCCCGGACCTGATCGAGCGAGCCGGCAGCCAGCACCTGTCCGGCGGCCACCACGGCGACGCTGTCGCAGAGATTCTCCACCAGTTCCATCACATGACTGGACAACACCACCGTGCCACCGCTGCCGACATAGCCGCGCAGGATCGAGCGGATCCCCTCACCGGAAACCGGGTCGACCGCCTCGAACGGCTCGTCCAAGATCAACAACCGAGGTGCGTGGATCAGCGCGCACGCCAATCCGATCTTCTTGGTCATCCCGGCGGAGTAGTCGACCACCAACTGCTCGGCGTCGTCGCTCAGACCGAGTGCGGCGAGCAACTCGGTCGACCGGATCTCGATGTCCTGGTCGGCCACCCCGCGAAGCCGACCGATATAGCGCAACAACTCCCGGCCGCTGAGGCGATCAAAGAGCCTGAGGCCGTCCGGCAACACACCCATCAACGCCTTGGCTGCGGGTGGATCGGCCCAGACGTCGTGGCCGAGGATGCTGGCGCTGCCGGCGTCGGGGCGCAACAGGCCGGTCGCCATCGACAGCGTGGTGGTCTTGCCGGCGCCGTTGGGACCCACCAGTCCGAACAGCCGCCCCGGCATCACCTGCAACTCCAGTCCGCGCACGGCCTGCTTGGCACCGAAGCTCTTGTGCAGTCCGCGAAGATCAAGTGCGGGTATCTCCGGTTGAACGCCTCCGGCGGGCCCGACCGAGGAGAGGTCAGCCGATCCGGGGTACGTGTTCTCAGCCATCACAGGTTCCGACATGGGTTCCATCCAACATGGGTGCGGCGACATAGCGGTACGACATTTGTCCCGATTCTTCGATGACGAACGTTCACCCGGCTTGGACGGCGCTGAGCAGTGCACGCCGTACACCGATCGCGAGCCGACGTACCTGGTCCGGCCGGTCATGATCATCGGCTTCCAGGGCACCCTCGGCGCCCGGTGGGCAGCGCGTTAGGATGCCAAACAGATTCAGCACCGCTGTGAGCTACTCAAGCGAGGGGACAAGGATTCTGATGGCTGCCTATGACCTTCCCGATCTGCCCTACGACTACGGCGCACTCGAGCCGCACATCTCCGGCAAGATCATGGAACTCCACCACGACAAACACCACGCCACCTACGTCAAGGGCATCAACACCGCCCTGGACCAACTCGCCGAAGCCCGCGACCAGGGCAACCTCGGCACCGTCGCCGGCCTGGAAAAGGCCCTCGCCTTCAACCTCGGCGGCCACGTCAACCACTCCGTCTTCTGGCCCAACCTCTCCCCCGACGGCGGCGACAAACCCACCGGCGAACTCGCCGCAGCCATCGACGAATACTTCGGCTCCTTCGACGGCTTCCGCGCCCACTTCGAAGCCACCGCCACCACGATCATGGGATCCGGCTGGGCCATCCTGGCCTACGACACCCTCGGCCGCCGACTCAACATCGTCCAGCTCTACGACCAACAAGGCAACCTGCCCCTGGCCCAAATCCCCATCGTCCTCCTCGACATGTGGGAACACGCCTTCTACCTGCAATACCAAAACGTCAAACCCGACTACGTCAAAGCCTGGTGGAACGTCGTCAACTGGGCCGACGCCCAAGAACGCTTCACCCGCGCCACCAGCCAAACCCAAGGCCTCATCATCCCCTGATCACCGCCTGACCTGATCAGTTGGTCCGGCCCGAAGATCGGCCGCTGCCCCCGGCAGCCGAGCCGAGCTCTCGAAGCACTGAAACGCCAGCCGCCCCGGCTTCCGTGGGGCGGCTGGCGTTTTCAGTGCGGCCGGCGTTTGGTGTGGCAACAGGTAACGGTGATCACTGACCGGGGCTGCCGAAGACCGCCTCGACCACCCGGTCGGCGGCGTGGCCGTCGTCCCAGGGTACGTAGCGCTGGCGCCACCCGGCGTACCCGTCGGCATGATCAACGACAACCTGATCCAGGTTGCGCAAGGTCTCGACCACCTCGTCGGTGCTCACCAGCAGCGGCCCCGGTGCCGTCTCGGCAAGATCGAAATAGACGCCGCGCAAGGTGCCGACATAGCGTTCAAGATCAGGAACGAAGAACAGCAGCGGTTTACCAGACGAGGCGTAGTCGAACATGATCGATGAGTAGTCGGTGATCCCGACATCCGAGGCCAGGAAGAGATGCTCGGCTCGCGGATAGCTGGTCACGTCGATCACTCCCGGGGCGGAATGATCATGATCCCGCCTCAGCATGTTGCCGTGCCCACGAGCCAGCACCACCCATTCGTCGCCCAACGCCTCACGCAACCGAGCAAGATCAAGATCGGCGACCATCACGTTCAGATCTTCCCGCCAGGTCGGCGCGTAGAGAACCGCCCGCTGATCATCGCGGATGCCCAGCAACGTACGCAGCCGGCTCCGGACCGCCTCACCCTCGGCGCGGTTCACGATGTCGTTGCGGGGATATCCGGATCTGATCACCGTGCCGTGATGCTGATATGCGCTGGCCATCGCGCTCGCGTGATAGTCACTCTGTGCGACCAGATAGTCCCACTTCGCACTCTCGTTGCGGATCGCCTGGCGGAAGCCCGGACGGTGTTCGGCCGAAGGCCGATCCAGTGCCAGCATCTTGTACGGCGTCCCGTGCCAGGTCTGGACCACCTGCTGTCCCGGCTGCTTGTCGAAGGTCGGCTGCATCCAGGAGTTCGTGATCAAGTACCGGCTCCTGCGCCGGATCCGGTACCACTCCCGGGTGTGCATCAGCACCGGCACGGCGCCGGCCGGCACCGCGACCGAGAAGTCCCGGATGCCCCAGTACACCTGGTAGGGAAGCTCCAGCTCGGCCATCCGTTCGAAGATCGCCCGTGGACTGCAGGACGCGTACTTGCCACCGAAGGACTCGAAGTAGACGGCGTCCTCCAGCGGCAGCTGCAGCGTCCGGTTCCACTCCCGGAGCCGGACCTTGGCCCGCCTACCGGTCTCGTCAGCAGCGTGCGGGCCACTGAACGACACCAACAGGTCGCCCTCCGGGCGGCGCGCCAACCGACATTTGATCATGGTGCTCAGCTGTTCAGTGGTCAGCTCAGCGACCAACGGCAGGGACACCTCCGGGGTCAGCGAAATCCTGTCCGGGCCGGTCAACCTGACCAGATAGTCCCCGCCCAGCGGAGCCAGACCGACATGTCCCCACCGGTCGTCCCCGATCAACGGAACGACAGCGCTGAAGCGGCCGTCCGGATTGATCTTGAGCGGCCCGGTCCAGGTCTCGCGATCACCCACCAGCTCCACCGTGTCGAAGGTGGCGTCGGCCCAGAGCCGACCGGCGACCTGCAGCGCGTTCTGCTGCGTGTCGAGCTCGACCCGATCCAGCACGGCTGCCGGATCCTGCCGCGCCAGCCGCCAGATACCGACCGGCCTGGCCTGCAATCTGATCTTGCTGATCGCGGCCGCGCCCGGTTCGTACAGCTCCGCTCCGACCTGGACGCCGGCCCAGTGGATGTGCCGCACGTGACCCTCGTGGTCGACCGCCAGCGGATAGCCGAAGCCGTCGCCGGGCAACACCTCCGCCAGCCGGTCGTACGGAATCCGCGCTGTCAGGTGCCGTCTCCTGGCACGCTTGAGCTCGAATTCGGGCCCGGGTCGATCGACGGCGGGCGCAAGTCGCAATCGGCGCGGCCGAAAGTTGCCCCGTGCGGTGACATCGAAGCTGAGTTCTTGATCTTGGAACCTCGCCGAGGCGATCACCGATCGGCGAGCCACCAGGATCCGCAGGCCGCCGTCGTCGGCCTTCCAGACCGGACGCACGAACATCCCGTCAGCGAATCCGTACGAGGTCAGTGACCCCGGCGATCCGGCAATGTTGCGGAGCCGGAACCCACCCACCGAAACTTGATCATGATCGGTGTAGCGCAGCCGGATGGTCGACCAGTGCTCGGCGAAATCGTCCCTCTTGATCAGTGCCGCCCAACTGTCGGCGCTGAAGACGGCGTCGAACCAGCCCGCGGCATAGTCGTGTTGCGAGTTCTGCACCACCGCGTCGACGATGGGCCTGCTGCCCCGCGTCACCGTGGCCTCGATCCAGCGGCCCTTGTCGTCCTCGGCCCAAAGCGTCAGCGAAGAGTGGGCATGATCAACATCGTGACCGGGCAGGTAGGCCCAGCCACTGATCTCCAAGTCGCCTGACTGAGACCAGCGAATCGCGCGCAGCGTCGCCTTCGGCCGAAGGTCGTCGGCCGCTTCCGGCAGAGCGGACCGCTGGTCGGCTCCGGGTGCGGGCGCGGGATGCCAGTCCTTCACCGCCGTCGTCGAGCCATCCGGCAGTCGTGCGCGAACAGCGTCGACCGCGTCGCCCCAACGCGTCCCCACCAGGCGTCGTACCCGACGGAACTGGCGTCTCGGATGTAACCCCTGCATCCCGGCAGCCTCCTTGTATCCTGCGCAGGATATTGCCCAGCGGGTCGGCCGAAAAGGGTCGACGCGCGTTTCACGGAACGAAATCTCCCGGCTACCCGACGACATCGCGATAGCGTCGTGGCCGTGTCTGGACAGAACACCGAAGTCGTCCCGGTGGCTCAGCAGCGCGGTGTCCGGCAGGTTCTTGCCGCCGGAATCGGCAACACCGCCGAGTGGTACGACTGGTACATCTACAGCTTTCTGACCGCGTACTTCGCACCGAAGATCTTCCCCGGTGACAATGCGCTGGCACAGAGCCTGAGTTCGTTCGCGGTCTTCGCGGTGGGCTTCTTCCTCCGGCCGATCGGCGGGCTGCTGATCGGCTCCCTGGCCGATCGGTGGGGTCGCCGGAACACCCTCACCCTGACCATCCTCACCATGGGTGCGGCCAGTCTGATCATCGCGGTCACCCCGACCTACGACATGATCGGCATCGCGGCTCCGATCATCCTGGTCTTTGCCAGGTTGCTGTCCGGGTTGTCCATCGGCGGCGAGTTCGCCACCAACACCACCTTCCTGGTGGAGTCGGCTCCCGAGGGACGGCGCGGCTTCTTCTCCTCCTTCCAGTACGTGTCCACCACCATCGGCCAGCTGATCGCGGCCGGCCTGGCGACCCTGTTGACCATGACCCTGACCAAAGATCAGATGGGCGACTGGGGTTGGCGGATCGGCTTCGCGGTCGGTGCGGTGATCGCGCTGGTCGGGCTGTGGATCCGAAGGGCCGCGGTGGAGACCCATGTGCCACCGGCGGAGCACAAACCACACGTCTTCGAGGCGATCGTTCGCTTCCCGAAGCAGTCGTTGTTGATCATCGGTGTCACCATCGCGGGCACCATCAGCTACTACACCTGGACCACGTATCTGCCCAACTATGCCGAGCAGAACAAGGTCGACGCGAGCATGGCGCTGTTGATCTCCACCATCTCGTTGGCCTTCTTCGGTGCGATCCAGCCGCTGGTCGGCGCGTTCAGCGATC
>DATCVL010000131.1:0-5709 GCA_036566865.1 Microlunatus sp. | reverse complement strand
GGGGGGGGGGGGGGGGGGGGGGGGGGCAGCCGAGCCCGAATTCAGCCGGCCAGCCAACAGGGCGAGCCGGGCCGGCCACCAAGACCTCCGGCCGAGTGAGGCAACGGGGCGGTGCTCAGCCGCAGCCATCCGATCAGAGCGACCCGGCGTTCCGAGCTTGCGGCCGCGTCCTGGATCCGGTCGAGAGGTTCGCTCAACCGAGGTCAATAATCTGAGCCCAGAAGATTCGAGGACCTAAGTCCTCAATGGACCGCGAAATGTCAGAGCTCGGCTCCTTCGCGCAAGACTCGTAAATCTGAGGTAATTCCATTCAGCGTTGAAGGAACCGCTATGTCAGATCCACCGCAACAACCACCGCAATATCCGGGACAGCAGCCGCCGTCCTATCCGCCGCAGCAACCCCCTGGCCCGCCACAGATGCCGCCACAGGGAGGGCAGCCTCCAGAGAAGCCGAAAAAGCCAAGACGCTGGCTTACCCCAGCGATCGCGACGGGTGCGGGTCTGCTCGGACTAATCATCGGGGTCGCGGCATCAGGTGGTGGATCAGAGGACGCGGCCGGCACACAAGCGGCGACAGGGACCAAGCCGGCCGCAACCGTCACCGCGGAGGTCACAGTCACCGCCAAGGCGAAGCCTCAGTCCACTGTCACGGTGACACAGAAGGCGAAACCGAAGCCACGTGCGACAACGACAGTCACCGTTACTCAGAAAGCGGAAGCCCCTGAGGATGAGGGTGGCGGTGGCGGCAATGGTGGCGAGATCGGTGACGGCACTTATCTGGTGGGCAGTGACATTCAGCCGGGGACCTACAAGTCTGACGGATCTGGCAGCAGTCTCTGTTACGCAGACACCCAGTCGGAGGACGGCGACATCATGGAGCAGGAGGTAGCCCAGTCAGGCGAAACTGTTGTGATGCGGGTCAAGTCCAACGCCTACACCTTCACCTCACGAGACTGCGGAAACTGGACCAAGGTCGGCTAGCCGGAGCAAGGCGCCTCGCGTTGGTCGGTGATTGCCTTGAGTCCCGCCGCGCCTGGCGGAGCTCCTCCAGTCCGAGTCAGGGACTCTGGGGCGCACCACAGGCTCCCTTGCAGCGCAGGGACTCGTCAGAATCGCTGTCAACAGAACTAACGACCGACTCACAGCGGTGGGTCGTGCGTTCGAATCGCACCGACGGCGCTTTACCTGGCGGTGAACCCGTTCAGAGCCCACCGGTCAGCCACTGCAGACCCAGGCTGGTGAGGCTGACGGTCAGCCAGAGCAGGGCGCCGAGCAGGAGCGGTCGCACACCGGCCCGGCGGAGCGCCCGCAGGTCCGTCGACAGGCCGATCGCCGACAGCGCGATGGTGATCATGAAACTCGATGCGCTGCTGAAGGTCGGGTGGGCGACTGCCGGGATCAAGCCGACGGAGTTGATCACCGCCATCACCACGAAGCCGACCAGGAACCACGGTATCCAACGGGTCAGTTGCCCGATCAGGTTCGGCTTGGACGGGGCCGCCTGCTGCACTGCGGTACGGGGCCGGCGTGCGGTCAGCGCTGCCAGTCCGATGCAGATCGGGATGATCATCAAGGACCGGGCCAGTTTCACCACGATCGCATGCTGGCCGGCGGCCGAACCGAAGGTCGTGGCCGCGGCAACCACCGACGAGGTGTCGTTGACGGCCGTACCGGCGAACAATCCGAACGCCTGTTGGCTCATCCCGAGCAGGTGGCCGATCACCGGGAAGATGATCACCGCGGCGATGTTGAACAGGAAGATGGTCGAGACGGCGTACGCGACGTCCAGGCTGATCGCCCCGACCACGGGTGCCGTGGCGGCGATCGCGGATGCGCCGCAGACGCCGGTGCCGACGCCGATCAAGGTCCGCAGATCTCCGACCACACCGAGCAACCGGCCGAAGAGCCAGGCGCCACCGAGGCAGGCCGCCAAGGTGCCCAGCATCACCGGCAGTGACTCCAGGCCGACCCGGCCGACCTCGGCGATCGACAGCTGGGTGCCGAGCAGCACCACTGCCAGTTGCAGTACGAAGCGGCTGGCGAACCGGATTCCCGGCGCCAGCCGGTCTCCCGGTCGGAACACGATCGCCACCAACACACCGAGCACGATTCCCGGCACGGCGCCGCCGAGCACCGGCACGAATCTGCCGATCACCGTTGCCACGACGGCGATCCCCGCGGCCAGTCCGAGGCCAGGCAGCGTCGCGATCACCCGCCGGGGCGTGGACGGCTGGACCGTGGGCTGCTGGCTGGTGGGTTGCTGGATCTGCGCCGTACTCATCTCGGCATCCAGCATCGGCGTCGAGGCGCCGCCGGAGTAGCCCCTCAACTCTTGTGCGGCTACAACCTCAGCTTGTGACTGGCGAGCCTCACTTGACGACCAGTCCGGTCTGTCGTTCCTCACCGGAGACCAGGGTGAGCTTGCCGGCATCGGGCACCAGGACGGCGATCATGGCGGCGTAGCTGGCCACCGTCTGCCGGTAGGTGCCCGGATAGGCCTTGTGCTGGCTGGACTGCGGGCTGAACGTCACCGACGAACCGGGCTTGGCGGTCACGGTCTGGGAGAAGGTGAGAGTGCCGAGCGCAAGGTAGCCGCCGTCGTACTGGACGGCGATCAGCAACCTGCCCGGGTGGTAGCTGCGGGTGACCGGCCCCATCGAGGCCGCCTTCTCGTTGTTCGCGACCAGATCGTCGGCATATCGCTGGCGGACGTCGCTGGCGGCGAACCTGCGGCCGTCGGCCGAGTTCGGCTGCTGCAGCGCACGCGCGACCATGCCGGGCACCTGCTGGGGCTGGGCCGCATAGTCGTCATCGTCCGGATCGACGGTCTGCAGCGGCTCGTCGGTGGGCCAGTCGGGCACATCGGCGCCGTAGATGCCGGCGCTGAAGGCACGCAGCCACGGCGCATCGGCAGTGTCGCGCAGGTAGAGGCCGAGGTTCTGCCAGGACTGCGGCGCGTTGCTGTAGTCCGACACCGTGATCAGTTGCTGTTGATCATCGGAGCTCTCGACCGGGTAGCCCGTTGAATTCGGAAGGGTGAACTCCGTCGCGGTCTTGGGCGCCTTCAGCCGGTCTGCCAGGTCCATCGAGTCCAGATCACGCTGCAGCAGCTCGCCGGTCTCGATCGTCTTGATCAACGCCCGATCGCGGCTCCGCATCGCCTGGAAACTCTTGTGGGCATAGCTGTCCTGAAGTTCCTGGACCTCGGAGCCGGTGATCTTGGGTGCGTTCGGCTGGGAGCCGCAGGCGCCGATCAGCGGGACAGTCAGGGCAGCCAGGGACAGACCGAGCAGCCTTCTGCGGCCCAGTCGCAGCCCGTCGTCCATCCGCATCTCCCGTTGCCGGTGTTGCCAGCCAATATCTCACGTCCCCTACGATCAGGGGCATGAATGGTCTGACGCTTGCCCGGGAGAAGATGGCGGCCGCCGGTGTCGCGCCGGAGGCGATCGAGGTTTTCGATCACTACTACCGACAGCTGGAGTCGGGAGCCACCGGTCTGATTCCGGAGAGCACCATCGCCCCGCTGACCGATCCGGATCGGCTGGCCGATGTTGCGATCAGCGAAGGCCATCAGCGGGCCGCGCTGGCTCAGACCGTGATCATCAAGCTGAACGGCGGACTCGGCACGTCGATGGGCATGGAGAAGGCGAAGTCGCTGCTGCCGGTCCGCGACGACAAGACCTTCCTGGACCTGATCGTCGCGCAGGTGAAGTCGGCGCGGAAGGCCCACGACGTGCCGCTGCCGTTGATCTTCATGAACAGTTTCCGAACCCGGGACGACACGCTGGCCGCGCTGAAGCCGTACAAGAAGCTGGCGGTGGACGGTCTCCCGTTGGACTTCCTGCAGAACCGCGAACCGAAGCTGCTCGCGTCGGATCTGACTCCGGTCGAGTGGCCCGAGGATCCGAGCCTGGAGTGGTGCCCGCCTGGCCATGGTGATCTCTACACCGCGCTGTTGGCATCCGGCGTACTGCAGCAGTTGCTCGACGCCGGTTATCGGTACGCCTCGGTGTCCAACTCCGACAATCTGGGCGCCGCGCCCAATCCGGCCATCGCCGGCTGGTTCGCCGAGTCCAACGCTCCGTACGCCGCCGAGCTCTGCCGTCGCACCAAGGCCGATCTCAAGGGCGGTCACCTGGCGATCCGCAAGTCCGACGGTCGATTGATCCTGCGGGACACCGCGCAGACGCCGGAAGCCGAGATGGACTACTTCACCGACGAGCATCGGCATCCGTACTTCCACACCAACAATCTCTGGTTCGACCTGTCGGTGCTGCAGCGCACGCTGACCGAGCGCGACGGAGTGCTCGGGCTGCCGATGATCAAGAACGTGAAGAACGTCGACCCCTCGGACTCGTCCTCGCCGGAGGTGATCCAGATCGAGTCGGCAATGGGTGCGGCGATCGAGGTGTTCGAAGGCGCGACGGCGATCGTGGTCGGCCGGGAACGCTTCCTGCCGGTGAAGACCACCAATGATCTGATCGTGCTGCGGTCAGACGCCTACACCGTCGGTGCAGACGGCAAGATCAACAAGGCCGTCCCCGAGGTGCCGCTGGTCAAGCTGGATTCCCGCTATTACAAGAAGATCGGCGACTTCGATGCCCGCTTCCCGTCCGGTCCGCCGTCGCTGCAGAAGGCCACCAGCCTGACCGTCGAGGGCGACTGGACCTTCGGCACCGATGTCCGCGTCGAGGGCGCGGCCGAGCTCACCGACAACGGTCGGCCGCAGCGGGTCGCCGACAGCTCGGTGATCGACTGACGACCACCGGAGCCGAGCAGTCCAGGGTCGATGCGTCACCGGCGCTTCGATCCAGGACCGGTCTTTCGGGCACTCCGAATGTCCGCGGCGACACCTTCGGCTCCGGTGTGGGAAGACGAACGCTCCCTGCCCGAAGTTCGGACAGGGAGCGTTTCGGTGATCCACGTAGAGGGCAGATCAAACTCAGGTGATCAACTTCTCCGGTTGATCATGATCAGATGACGCTGGCGACCTCGTCGAAGGACAGTCGGGGGTTGCGGTCGAAGAAGGCGTTCTCGCCGGGCTTGCCGATGTTGACGATCACCAGCACCTGGTGCTTGCCGTCGCCGAAGAACTCGTTGCTGACGGCCTCGGCGTCGAAGCCGGCCATCGGTCCCGCAGCCAGGCCGGCGGCACGGACACCGAGGATGAAGTAGCCGACCTGCAGTGCGGCGCTCAGCCGGGCGCTGCCGATCCGGGCGTCGTCGTTGCTCGCGTACATCTCCTTGTAGGCCGCACCGGCGTGCGGGAACACCTTCGGCAGTTCTTCGTGGAAGTCGGTGTCGGCGGCCAGGATGGCGACCAGCGGCGCGGCCGCGGTCTTGGCCTGATTGCCCTCACCGAGCAGCGGGATCAGCCGATCCTTGGCTTCGGCGGTGCGCAGGAACTGGATCCGCAGCGGCTGGCTGTTGGCCGCCGTCGGGGCGTACTTGATCAGCTCGTAGATGGCGCGCAGTTGCTCGTCGCTGACCGGCTCGTCGGTGAAGGTGTTCGCCGTACGAGCGGAGCGGAACAGCAGCTCCTGGGCTTCCGGCGCAAGCGCCAGCTGGTGGGCGAACTCGGCCTCGAACTCGGTCAGGTCCGCGGTGGTGTTGGTGGTGTCCGTCATGTCTTGTTGAACATTCAAGACCAGACGCATTGTTCCGCTATGCATTGTGACGATGGTCACGCGGTCGACATGCTCGCGGTCG
>DATCVL010000130.1:0-14384 GCA_036566865.1 Microlunatus sp. | reverse complement strand
TACAACCCGACCGGACCGAAGGGTCCCAACGACACCGGGCTGTCGCGCAAGCACATCATGGAGGCGATCAACGGCTCCCTGACCCGGCTGCAGACCGACCATGTCGATCTCTACCAGGCCCATCGGTACGACTACGAGACGCCGCTCGAAGAGACCATGCAGGCCTTCGCCGACGTGGTCCGCCAGGGCAAGGCGCTCTACATCGGAGTCAGCGAATGGACCGCCGAGCAGATCCGGGCCGGGCACAAGCTGGCCGGTGAGCTCGGCTTCCAGCTGATCAGCAACCAGCCGCAGTACAGCATGGTCTACCGGGTGATCGAGGGCGAGGTGGTGCCGACCAGCCAGGAGCTCGGCATCAGCCAGGTGGTCTTCTCCCCCATCGCCCAGGGCGTGCTGACCGGCAAGTACCAGCCGGGGCAGCCGCCGCCGGCCGGTTCCCGGGCAACCGACGAGCACGGCGGGTCCAACTTCATCCAGCGGTTGCTCAAGGACGACCTGTTGGAGCGGGTGCAGAAGCTGAAGCCGATCGCGGCCGACGAGGGCCTGTCGATGGCCCAGCTCGCGGTCGCCTGGGTGTTGACCAATGACAATGTGGCCAGCGCGATCACCGGTGGCTCACGACCGGAACAGGTGACCGACAATGCGGCCGCGGCCGGCAAGAAGCTGTCGGCCGAAACGCTGCAACGCATCGACGAGGCACTCGGGGATGCGGTCGAGCGGGATCCGGCACGTACCGCACAGTCCTCGCCGAAGACCCGGTTGGTCTGACGCGGACCGCGCTGGTCCGATCAGGAGAGGGCGTCGATCATGAGTTGGTACTGGCAGGCCACCACACAGAGCGGCATCGGCCAACTGGACACCACCGCGCTGGGGCTGGATCAGCATTTCTCCAACCAGGGCGACGCCGAGTCCTGGCTCGGTGAGTTCTACCCCGACCTGATGGAGGCCGGGGTGGAATCGGTCAGTCTCTACGAAGCGGAACGACTGGTCTACGGCCCGATGCGGCTGGAGCCGGAGGTCTAGGCCGGCCGTCACGCCCACCGATCAGGCCGGCAGTTCGGTGCTGCGGCCGAGCAACCGCAGCACCTCCTCGCGGGCCGGCGCGCGGTCGGCCGGGGTGCCGTCATACGCGCCGGCGACGGGGTTGATCATCACCTCGTCGACGCCGAACTCGTCGGCCAGCTTGGCGATCCGGCGAGCCGCTTCGTCGGGTTCGCCGATCACCCACTTCGAGCGCATCGCGTTGATCAACGGTGCCTGGCTGGTCCGGTAGTCGTCGCGCTCGGCTTCCTCGACCGTGAGCTGAGGAGCCAACGGGCGGCCGGTACGCAGGCCGGCCATCTGGATCAATTGCGGCAACGCCACCCGCTCGGCCTCCTCGGCGGTCGCCGCGACGGACACGTTCAGGGTGAGGAAGGTACGGGGTTGGTCGAGCAGCTCTGAGGGACGGAAGCTGTCCCGGTAGAGCTGCAGCGCTGCCGCCGTCCCCTCGCCGGAGAAGTGGTGCGCGAACACGTACGGCAATCCCTGCGCAGCCGCCAGTTGTGCGGAGTAGTCGGAGGAGCCGAGCAACCAGATCGTCGGCTCGCCGACCGCCTTCGGGGTCGCGTGCAGTTGGTACGTGCCGTCCTGCAACTGCAGACCGACGCCGGCCGGGCTCATCATCTTGATCAAGTTCTGCACATTGCTGTCGAACTGGTCGACGCCACCCTCGGTGCCACCGCCGCCGTATCGCAACGCCCAGTTGGTGACCGGATCCGAGCCCGGCGCGCGGCCGACGCCCAGATCGATCCGGCCCGGGAAGGCGGCCTCCAGCAGACTGAACTGTTCGGCCACCACCAAGGGCGCATGGTTGGGCAACATCACACCACCGGAGCCGACCCGGATCCTCTCCGTGGCCGCGGCCAGCAGCGCGATCAACACCGGCGGATTGGTGGATGCGACCGCAGGCATGTTGTGGTGCTCGGCCACCCAGTAGCGGTGAAAGCCTTCTTGATCGGCGATCTTGGCCAAGGCCGTGGAGGCCGTCAGGGCCTCGGCCGTGGTCTGGCCGCTTCGGACCGGAATGAGATCAAGGACGGAGAGTTGTAACCGGGTCACGTACCGGTCCAACCGGCGCCGGGTCGGCGGTATTCCGATCATGACCGGTAATCCGGATCACAGCGGTGGGGCTGACCCCACCACCGGTTGACAAGTCAGCGTGATGGTTCCGGATCACCGATTCCGCGACGGTTGTCAGGTGTCTGAGAACATCCGTTTGGTCACCCTGCTGTCGGCCATCGCCCTGGTCCCGATGATCGCCGCCCACGTCCTGGGGGCCGCCACGATCAACCCGCTGATCGACCCGATCAGTTGGTACGCGTTCATCCCCGGCGGTGCGTTCATGATCATGGCCGGCGGGTCGCTGCTGGCGCTGCTCGGCGTGCTGCTGACCGCACGGATGTACCGGGCCCGAATCGCCACCGGACCGATCCCCGCACTGGCCATGATCATCTTCAGCGTCTCGCTGGTGCTGGTCGGTGTCTTCCCGACGGACCCGCCGGATTCCGCTCCGACCGTCGCCGCGACCGTCCACCGGGTCGCTGCCGGCAGCGCGTTCGCCGCCCTGCCGCTGGTCGGTCTGAAGATCGCGGCATCGATCCACGGTCCCTGCTCGATGCTGCCTCGGGCGCTGCGTCGTTCGGCGATCGGCCTCGCCTGCCTGGTCGGTGCGTTCCTGTCGATCCACATCCCGCTGGCCATTGCCGGCTCGGGCATCGCCGCCTTCGGCTTCCTGGAACGGGCCGGCTTCGTGATCATGATCGGGTACTTGTTCCTGTTGGCGGCGACGATCGATCGTGAGGGCGTGACCTACCCGGCCAGGGCCGAGCTCAACGTCCTGCGGCAGACCTCGTCCCAGGGGGTCGGCGCCAGCCCGAGCTTGGTCTCGGCGTCGGTCGAGTCGACCACGTACGACCGGGTGAAGATGTAGCTCATCGCGTCGATCTGCCGCAGGTCGGCATTCACCAGCCCACCGAGCTTCATGATCAACCTCGGATAGCTCCGCAGCGTGACCATCGGCTTGCCGGCCTGCTGCAATACATCGGCCATGCCCTGGCGGAGGCTGCGCGGCGGGTTGGTCGGAGCGATCCAGACCCGGCCCCAGGCGTCCTCCCGCCCGGCCACCGCGACCAGGGTGCGAGCGACATCGAGCACGTCGGTCCAGGAGTGCGGCAGGTCCGGGTTGCCCATCACCATCGCGGTCTTGCCCTTCAACGCAGCCGGGATGTTTCGGGTCAGGTGACCATGATCACCGACACCGGCGCCGGCATAGTCGGAGGCGCGGACCTCGACCGCCCGGATCCGGCCGGCATCGTGCAGCGCCTTGGCCTCGGCCCACATCTGGGCCCGGATCCGACCGTTCTTCTCTGCTGCCAGGTCCGGCAGTCCTTCGAACATCGGACCGGACACCGGGCCGTAGGCGTACAGGCTCGAGGTGATCACGAACAATGCGCCGGTCGCCTCGGCGGCCCGCAGCATGCTCGCCCAGAGCGGCGGCCAGACCTTCTCCCAATTGCCGTAGTGCGTCGGATTGGCGCAGTTGTACAGTGCATCTGCCCCGGCGGCGATCTTGATCAACCGATCAGCGTCGCCGGCGTCGGCCGCAACGCGTTCCACCCCGTCCACTTCGGGCCCACGACCACTGCGGGTGACGCTGATCACCTGATGTCCCTCGGCGATCAACAACCGGGCCGTCTCGGTACCGACCGGCCCTGCCCCGATGATCACATGCTTGCTCATCTCAACCTCCGCGCGTCATTTCGAATGTGTGAGCACTGCTCTCTGTTGTAAGCATGACACGCCCGGCTCGGATAAAACAAGAGCACTGCTCACATTTCTTCTTCGGTACTCTCGTGGCCGTGCCCACACCAGATTTCGTCCGGCAGCTTCGCCGCAAGATCGGCAACGACCTCCTGCTCTTTCCCGGAGTCAAGTCGGTGGTCTTCGATCGGCGGGAGCAACCAGGCCGGGTGCTCCTCGGCAAGCGCTCCGACAACGGCGAGTGGCATCTGCCCGCCGGGATGATGGAGCCCGGCGAACAACCAGCCCCGGCGCTGGTCCGGGAGGTGCTGGAAGAGACCGGCGTGCTGATCGAGATCGACCGGCTGATCAGCGTGATCACCCTGCCACAGCACAGCTACCCCAACGGGGACCAGGTGCAATTCCTCAGCTGCACCTTCCGAGCGCACTACCTGTCCGGCGAGGCGCACGTGGCCGACGATGAATCGCTCGAGGTCGGCTGGTACGACCTGGACCAGGTGCAGCAGCTGCTCGGTCCGGCGGATCTGGAGTCGATCCGACTCGCGCTCCCGCTGGAGGGAATGCCGTACTTCCAGCGCTGACCGGGGCGCGGGTACAGAATCCGATCATGCGTACCGTGTTGATCTCGGGTGCCGGCGTGGCCGGTGCGACGCTGGCCCACTGGCTGGACCGAGCCGGACTGAGTCCGACACTGGTCGAGCAGTCCCAGGGCGTACGCTCCAGCGGCAACCCGGTCGACGTCCGGGATGCCGCGTTGGGGATCACAGCCACGATGGGCGTACTCCCAGCACTTCGCGATCACGCCACCCATGCGTCCGGTGCCGTGATCATCAACGCCGCCGGCACGGCGATCGCCACGCTGCCGGGCGGCCCGAACGCCGGACGGGATGACGGCACGGGTGAGGTCGAGGTGCCCAGAGCGGATCTCGCCCGGGTCCTGCTGGACTCCTGCCGGGACTCGGAGTTGATCTTCGATGATTCGATCAGCGAACTGACCGACGACGGGACCGGTGTCGATGTCCGATTCCGGTCCGGGCGCGAGCGCCGGTTCGACCTCGTGATCGGCGCAGACGGCGTGCACTCGGCCACTCGAAAGTTGATCTTCGGACCGGAGCAGCAATTCCTCACCCACCTCGGCCTGTATGTCGGCACGGTTGCCGCTGATCTCGCCGGAGCGTCCGCGGACGTCGTTCAGCTCTACAACGCTCCGGGACGTGTGGCCGCCGTGCATCCGGGGCGGGACGTCCCCGGTGCGGCATTCATCTTCCGGCATCCGCAGGTGCCGGACTTCGACTCCCGGGCGACAGCGCTGCACAAGAAGTTGATCTTGGACAGCTATGCCGGCGACGGCTGGCTGGTGCCGCAACTGCTGGATCGGGTGCGCGCCACCGATGATCTCTACTTCGATGCGGTCAGTCGGATCGACCTGCCGAAGTGGTCACGGGGCCGGGTCGGACTGGTCGGCGACGCGGCCTCCAGCATCTCGTTGCTCGGTGACGGCTCGACCAAGGCGATCATCGGCGCGCACACCCTGGCCGAGGAACTCGCTGCCACCGATGATCACCGGGCAGCCTTTCGGCGCTATCAGGACCGGCATCGTCGATTGATCAGCTCGCGTCGCAGTGTCCGGATCGCAGCGGCGATGTTGGTCCCGAAGACCGCTGCCGGGCTGGCGGTCCGCAACGGTGCTGCCCGGACGTTCGATCGGCTGTCCCGATCGAGGTTCAGGACTCCTTGACGCCCGGCTGCACGAACGGCGGCTTGGTGATCACGAAGTCGGTCGCCCGTCCGCGGATGTCGATCCGTACTGTGTCGTTGATCTTGAGGGCGGGATCCACCAGGGCGAGCGCGATGCCGGTCTTCAGCGTCGGCGAGAAGGTGCCGGAGGTGACCTCGCCGACCGCTTCCCCGTCGAGATTCAGCACGCTCATCTGCGGCCGCGGGATCCCGCGGCCGACGGCCTTCAGCCCGCGCAGGGTACGGATGGCGCCGGCCGCCTTCTCCGCCTTCAACGCCTCGGCGCCGAAGAAGGTGTCCTTCTTCCAGCCGACCGCCCAGCCGAGTCGGGCCTGCACCGGGGTGATCTCGGGCGAGATGTCCTGGCCGTGCAGCGGATAGCCCATCTCGGTCCGCAGGGTGTCCCGCGCGCCCAGCCCCGCCGGCTGGATCCCGTACGGCTCGCCGGCCTTGATGATCTTGTCCCAGACCGAGCCGGCGGCATCGCCGGCACACACCAGCTCGTAGCCGCGCTCCCCGGTGTAACCGGTACGGCAGACCGTGATCGAAGTGCCGTCCAGCTCCGCGGACTCGAACGACATGTATTCGTGGCCGACCGGGAGACCGGCCTCGCGCAGGGTCTCGTCGGAGTGCGTCCCCTGCACGGCCAGCACGGCGAATTCCCTGTGCTGGTTGGTGATCGTGATCCCATCGGGTGCCGCGGCTACGAGCAGATCGACCACCGCCGCGGTGTTCGCGGCGTTCGGGATCAGGAAGACCTCGTCCTCGCTCTTCAGATAGGCGATCAGGTCGTCGACCACGCCGCCGTCGGTGTTGCAGATCAGCGTGTACTGCGCCTTGCCGGGCGTGATCTTGGTCAGATCCGCTGTCAGGCAGCGATTCACGAATTCGGCCGCACCCGGCCCGGCAACGGTCGCCTTGCCCAGGTGGCTGACATCGAAGATCCCGACACCGGTCCGGACGGCCGTGTGCTCGGCCAGCACACCGGCACCGGCGTACTCCAGCGGCATCGACCAGCCGCCGAACTCGGCGAATTTGGCGCCCAGTGCGAGATGGCGATCATTCAACGGGGACAGCAGAAGCTCGGCGGTCATAGCTCGGAACCTATCTCACCGGCGCCACCGATTCGGATTCGTATAGCCTGACCGGGTGCCAGCACTTCGCCTTCCACAGCTCAGTCTGTCCCGTTCGCTGCCGCGTGCCACCGAGGTCCTGATTGCAGGCTTCGGCGCCGACACCGTGATCGGCCTGCCCGACTCGGTCGTCACTGCCTTGAAGAAGAAGTACGCGGCCGGCCCGGAGGAGATCGCCGCGACCTTCGGCGCCAGCGCCAAGGCGCTGAGCACCACCGTGATCCCGGCTGCCGGCAAGCTGACCGTTGTGCTGGTCGGGCTCGGCGACAAGCCGGTCGACGAACTCGCCACCGGTGACCTGCGCAGCGCTGCCGGTGCGGGCGCTCGGGTGGCCGCCGGGCTGAAGCAGTTGGCCGATGGCCGGTTGGCGATCGGCTTCGAACGGTCCGAACCGGAAGCCGTCCAAGCCATCGCCGAAGGCGTCGTGCTGGGTGCCTACAGCTTCCGACCGATCACCACCGGCGAGCCGGCCGACACCAAGATCAACGAGGTGTCGGTGATCAGCAGATCGACCGGCAAATCGCAACTGGCCGGGGTGGAGGCGGCGGCGATCGTGGCCCAGGCCGTGATCGCCAACCGCGAATGGGTGAACCAGCCGGCCAACCTGCTCTACCCGGAGACCTTCGCCGAGGACGCCCGCCGGCACATCGGCAGCAAGAGCAAGATCAACATCGAGATCCTGGACGAGAAGGCGCTGGACAAGGGCGGCTACGGCGGCATCCTGGCCGTCGGCGGCGGCTCCGAGCGGGCGCCGAGACTGGTCCGCCTGAGCTACTCCCCGCGCGGCGCGAAGGTGCATCTGGGCCTGGTCGGCAAGGGCATCACCTTCGACTCCGGCGGCCTGGACATCAAGACTCAGGCCGGCATGTACACCATGAAGTCGGACATGTCCGGCGCCGGCGCCGTCTTCGCCGCAGTGAAGGCGATCGCCGATCTCGGCCTGAAGATCAAGATCACCGCGTACGGGTCGCTGGCGGAGAACATGCCGTCCGGTTCGGCCTACCGACCGTCCGACGTGCTGACCATCTACGGCGGCAAGACCGTCGAGAACGTCAACACCGACGCCGAAGGCCGGCTGGTGATGGCCGACGCGCTCGCCCGGTTGAGCAGCGAGGACAAGCCGGATCTGATCATCGACGTGGCCACCCTGACCGGTGCCTGCATCGTCGCACTCGGTGAGCGGACCGCCGGGCTGCTGAGCAACGACGAGGAGACGGCTGCCGCCGTACTGGAGTCGGCCCAATCGGCCGGAGAGCGATTCTGGCAGCTACCGATCGTCGAGGAGTGCCGCGGTTTCCTGGACTCCGAGGTGGCCGATCTCAAGTCCGGCCGCTCCGGGCCCGGTGGCGCGATGACCGCGGCCGCATTCCTGCGCGAATTCGTCGACCAGACGCCATGGGCTCACCTGGACATCGCGGGTCCGTCGTTCAACGACGGCAAGCCGTACGGCTACATCCCGTCCGGCGGGACCGGTGTGGGCGTCCGTACCTTGATCGAATTGGCCCGGCGGTACGCGGGCTAAGCGCCGTCACTCTGCCGGCGCTGCAGCAGCGTCTGGCGGTGGTTGTAGTCCCGCATCCGTTGTGGGTAGCCGACCACCGCTGCCTCGTAGCCGGGGATCTGCAGACTCTCGGCGAAGGAACGCGCCCACTGCGGTGACGGCACCCGGCGTCGAGTCCACTCTCCGTCGTGGGCGATCAGCAACAGCGTGGTCTGGGTGACGACGGTCGGCTGCTCGATGTAGGCCTCGACCCCGCGCCGGGAATGGACGAATTCGGTCAGGTGCGCGACGGCGGCCTGATCAGCCGACTGACCTCGCGTCCTGGGCGCGCGACGAAGTCGATCGGCACGCTGTCGCAACCACCCCATGCAGCAAGTATGACGAGTCGGATTCAACGGATGGTTGGATGAGGCCCATGAACTACGACCTGGTGATCTTGGGAGCCGGTAGCGGCGGTTACGCGGCGGCGCTGCGGGCCGCGGAGCTGGGGCTGCGGACCGCCCTGGTCGAGGAGGGATTGGTCGGCGGCACCTGTCTGCATCGAGGCTGCATCCCGACGAAGGCGATCCTGCACGCCGCCGAGGTCGCCGATGCCGCCCGGGACGGCAGCCAGTTCGGCATCCACGCCACCGTCGACCGGATCGACCTGGCCGGGGTCCGTGATTACGCCGACTCCGTGGTCGGCCGGCTGCACAAGGGCCTGACCGGATTGATCAACTCCCGCAAGATCGACGTGGTGAGCGGCCGTGGAACCGTGGTCTGCCCGGACGGCCCGGGCACGGCAGTGGCCGTACGGGTCGGCGATCAGACGCTGACCGCCGATCAGGTGGTGCTCGCGACCGGTTCGGTGCCGGTGGTGCTGCCCGGGATCGAGGTCGACGGGGTTCGAGTCCTGACCAGCGAGCACGCGCTGCGCCTGACCGAACTGCCGTCGTCGGCGATCGTTCTCGGCGGTGGCGTGATCGGGGTCGAATTCGCCTCGGCCTGGCGCTCGTTCGGCGTCGAGGTGACGGTGGTGGAGGCGCTGCCCCGGCTGATGCCGAACGAGGATCCGGCCATCTCCAAGACACTGGAACGAGCGTTCCGGAAGCGGAAGATCGGCTTGCTCACCGGTTCACCGATGCAGACGGTGCAGGCCGACGCGGAGGCGGTGACCGTGACGCTGGAGTCCGGAAAGTCGGTCACTGCGGACGTGTTGCTGGTTGCGGTCGGCCGCCGCCCGAACTCGTCCGGGATGGGCTTCGAGGACGCCGGCATCGAACTGGACCGCGGTTGGGTCCGGACCGACGAGCGGCTGCGGACCAATCTGGACAACGTGTACGCGGTCGGCGACCTGGTGAATGGACTGCAACTGGCGCATCGTGGTTTCGCGCATGGCATCTTCGTTGCCGAGGAGATCGCGGCGACCAGGGATCCGGCGTTGCGCGCGCCGGCCACGATCACCGACGCCTCGATCCCTCGGATCACCTACAGCGATCCCGAGATCGCGTCGGTCGGGCTCGGTGAGGAAGCCGCCCGGGATCGCTTCGGTGAGATCGAGACGTTCACCTACGAGCTCGGCGGGAACGGCCGCTCGCAGATCCTGAAGACCCAGGGATTCGTGAAGGTGGTCCGACGATCAGACGGCCCGGTGGTCGGCGTCCACATGATCGGCGCGCGGGTCGGCGAACTGATCGGCGAGGCCCAGTTGATCACCAACTGGGAGGCCTACCCGGATGACGTCGCACCGCTCGTCCACGCCCACCCGACCCAGGGTGAGGCGCTCGGCGAGGCACACCTGGCACTCGCCGGAAAGCCGCTGCACGTTCACGCCTGACAGCCCCCTCCTAGCCCGGCGGACAGCCGCCTGGATCGACGGATAGGCTGACCGGGCAGAGCACCGCATCATCGAGGAGTCGAAGCCGAACATGTCCACCGAGGTCACTCTTCCGGAACTTGGCGAAAGCGTCACCGAAGGCACTGTCAGCCGCTGGCTGAAGCAGGTCGGAGACACCATCGCCGTCGACGAACCGCTGCTGGAGATCTCCACCGACAAGGTGGACACCGAGATCCCCTCCCCGGCCGCCGGCACCTTGCTGGAGATCCGGGCGAACGAGGACGACACGGTCGAGGTCGGCGCCATCCTCGCGCTGATCGGTGAAGAAAGTGAGAGCTCCGCCGACGCCGGCGAATCCTCACCGGCCGCTCCCGCTGAGTCGGAGCAGCCCGCGCAGGCCGAGCAGCCCGCACAAGCCGAGCCCGCACCTGCGGCGCAGGCCGCTCCGGCTCCCTAGGCCTCGGCTCAACCCGACGCTGCCCCCTCCGCTCCGACCTCCTCCGGTGCGGCGTCCGGCACCGATGTCACCCTGCCGGAGCTCGGTGAGAGCGTCACCGAAGGCACGATCAGCCGCTGGCTGAAGCAGGTCGGCGACTCCGTCGCGGTCGACGAACCGCTGTTGGAGATCTCCACCGACAAGGTGGACACCGAGATCCCCTCCCCGGCCGCCGGCACCCTGTTGGAGATCAAGGCCAAGGAGGACGAGACGGTCGAGGTCGGCGCGGTCCTTGCCGTGATCGGTGATGCCGATCAGCAGCCGCAGCGTTCGTCCGCTCCGGCCGCTCCTGAGCAATCCGATCAGGCCCCGGCTCAGCAGCAAGCCCCCGAACAGCAAGAGTCCCCCGAGCCGCAGGCCGCGGCTTCGGCTCCACAAGCACCGGCTCCCGCTCCGGCTCCGGCGGCACCCGCACCGACTCCGGCGCCTGCACCCGCCCCGGCAGCGGCCCCGTCGGCAGCGGCTTCGGCCGCTTCGGACGGCGACCGCAACTACGTCACCCCGCTGGTACGCAAGCTGGCCGCCGAGCACGATGTCGACCTGTCCAGCCTGAAGGGCACCGGCGTCGGCGGCCGGATCCGTAAGCAGGACGTGCTGGCCGCAGCCGAGGCCGCAAAGGCCGCGGCTGCACCTGCTGCACCGGCCCAGTCCGCACCCGCCGCCGAACCTGCCGCCGCATCGGCTGCCGCGCCGAGCTCGCTGCGAGGCACCACCGAAAAGATGACCCGGCTGCGCAAGATCATCGCCGCCCGGATGGTGGAGTCGCTGCAGACCTCGGCCCAGCTGACCACGGTGGTGGAGGTCGACCTGACGGTGATCTCCCGGCTCCGGGCCAAGGTCAAGGACGACTTCGCACAGCGCGAGGGCGTCAAGCTGTCGTACCTGCCGTTCCTGATCAAGGGCGCGGTGGACGCACTCAAGGTGCATCCGAAGCTGAACGCCACCATCGACACCGAGGCCGAGGAGATCCACTACCCGGCCACCGAGAACGTGTCCATCGCGGTCGACACCGACAAGGGCCTGGTGGTCCCGGTGATCAAGAACGCGGGCGACCTCAGCATCGCCGGGCTGGCGAAGAAGATCGCCGACCTGGCCAATCGCACCCGCACCAACAAGTTGTCACCGGACGACATCTCCGGCGGCACCTTCACCGTGACCAACACGGGCAGCCGCGGCGCCCTGATCGACACCCCGATCGTGAACACTCCGCAGGTCGCCATCCTGGGCACCGGTGCGCTGGTGAAGCGGCCCGTGGTGATCACCGACAAGGTGCTCGGCGAGACCATCGCGATCCGGGACATGATGTACCTGTCGCTGTCGTACGACCACCGGCTGGTCGACGGCGCCGACGCCGCCCGCTTCCTCGGCACCCTGAAGGAGCGGCTGGAGGAGGGCGACTTCGGCTCGGAGTTCGGTCTCTGATCCGATGAGGATCCTGATCGCCGGCGCATCCGGCTTCCTCGGTACCGCCCTCCGGGTGCGGTTCGCCGAGCAGGGGTACGAGGTGCGCCGGTTGGTCCGTCGGACCCCGGTGTCCTCGACCTCCGAATTCCACTGGGATCCTTCCCAGGGCAGGATCAACGCGGACGCGGTGACCGATGTCGACGTGATCATCAACCTGGCCGGCCCGCCGGTGTTCACCCGGCCGTGGACCGACAGTCGCCGACAGCTCTTGCGCAATGCCCGGATCGAGACGACGCGGCTGCTCGCCGAGACCGTGGTCGAGCGGTACGCCGACAATCCGGCCAAGCCGCTGTGGCTGCAGTCCAGCGCCACCGGCTGGTACGGCACCCGCTCCGGGCCGGAACCGTACGACGAATCAGCGCCGGCGGCCGGCGACTTCCTCGGTCAGTTGGCCCGGGACTGGGAGGCCGCCACCGAGCAGGCGTCGGCTGCAGGAGTGCCGGTGAACTTCCTGCGCAACGGCATGGTCCTTGATCACTCCGGCAGCACGCTGAAGTTGATCAAGCCGGTGTTCCGGATGGGATTCGGTGCCGCGCTCGGCGACGGCAGCCAGCACATGACGATCATCAGCCTGCACGATTGGCTGCGCGCGGTGCAGTTCATGATCGACCAGCGCCCACCGGCCGGCCCCTACAACCTGACCGTCCCGAACCCGCCGACCAACGCGGAATTCACCAACACCTTGGCCGAACTGCTCGGCAGCAAGGCGCGGCTGTCGGCACCCGGCAAGCTGTTGCGGACCGCACTCGGTGAATTGGCCGAGCAACTGGTCGGTGATCAATTCGTGGTTCCCCGGGCGCTGACCGATCAAGGCTTCAGCTTCGACGGATCCGACGTCCGGGGCGCACTGCAACTGGCGCTTGGATAGGCTCCCCACCATGAGCGGCAATCTCGAATTCCGCGATCTCGGACTGGGATCGAAGCAGGTCGAGTACGTGCAGACCTGGGACCTGCAACGCAGCATCCACGCCGAGGTGGTGGCAGGGACGCAGCCGGACACCGTACTGCTGCTGGAACATCAGGCGGTCTACACCGCCGGCAAGCGAACCGAGCCGCACGAGCGACCGACCGACGGTGCTCCGGTGGTCGACGTCGACCGCGGCGGCAAGATCACCTGGCACGGTCCCGGCCAGTTGGTCGCCTACCCGATCGTCAAGCTGCCGGACTCGGTCCGGGTGGTCGACTACGTACGACGGTTGGAAGAGGCCATGATCAGGACCTTTGCTGATCTTGGTCTGCAAACCGGGCGGGTCGACGGCCGGTCCGGCGTCTGGCTTGCCGTCGACGAGGTTCGGCCGGAACGCAAGATCGCCCAGATCGGCATCCGGGTCGCCTCCGAGGTGACCATGCACGGGCTGGCGATGAACATCGACAACGCCATGACCGGGTTCGACGCGATCGTGCCCTGCGGCATCACCGATGCAGGCGTGACCAGCCTGGCCCAGGAGTTGGGTCACGAGGTTCGGCTCCCCCGGGTCGCCGACGCGCTGCGGCCGCACCTGGTCGACCTGCTGAGTTGGCAGCCGTACGAGAAGTCGCCCGACATACCTCGCCCGGTGCTGACCGGGCGGCAGGGATAGGCCGCCACCGGTGTCGGGTGACCTTGCCTCGGCGACGACGACGTCGCCGGGCGCAATCGAAGTCCGCGATCTGCGCAAGGTCTATCGGGCTCGCGGCGGCCGGCAGGCCGCCGTTGCCGGACTTGATCTGAGTGTGCCGACCGGCGGCGTCCACGGCTTCCTCGGCCCGAACGGTGCCGGCAAGACCACCACCATCAGGATGCTGCTCGGCTTGATCTCCGCCGACTCCGGCAGCATCGAGATCTTCGGCACCCCGATCCCGCACGGCATCAACCAGGTGATCAGCCGGGTCGGGGCGATCGTCGAGCAACCCCGATTCTTTCCCGCGTTCAGTGGCCGAAAGAATTTGATCTTGCTCGCCCGCGGCATCGGCACGCCGCAGGCCCGGGTGGACGAAGTGCTGGCCGAGGTCGGGCTGGCAGACCGCGGCCGGGATCGTTTCGGCAAGTACTCGCTGGGCATGAAGCAGCGACTGGCGATCGCCGCCACCCTGCTGAAGGATCCGGACTTGTTGATCTTCGACGAGCCGACCAACGGTCTGGACCCGGCCGGCATCCACGAGATTCGGGCCACCATGCGCGGACTGGCCGACCGCGGCAAGACGGTGCTGGTGTCCAGCCACATCCTCAGCGAGGTCGCCCAGATCGCCGACACTGTGTCGATCATCGGCCGCGGCCGGCTGCTCGCCGAGGGTCCGGTCAATCAGCTGTTGCAGGCCGGCGGTGCCGAGTCGGTGCGCATCCAGGTGGCCGATCGGCGGCGGGCGGCCGAGGTGCTGACCGCAGCCGGCTACGGCGTCAGCGCCGACGAGGACCGGTTGCTGGTCACCTCGTCCCAGCGGCTGGAGCCGAGCAGG
>DATCVL010000129.1:0-8049 GCA_036566865.1 Microlunatus sp. | reverse complement strand
GTGCGGCGAGTAGATCTTCGCGGTCGGGAACATCGAGTCCATGCCGAAGGTGCGGAATTCGTCCGGTGCGATCGGTACGATCCGCTGCCCGATCTCCGGATCCTTCATCAGGTCCCGCAGCAACCGGACCAGCGCCTGAGTGGTGGCCACCTTCGCGTTGCCGGCCGACTTCATCAGCGGGGTATAGACATCGTCGCCGGGGAGCTTGACGATCTTGGGCTTGACCCGCCGCTCCGGCAGGTAGCCGCCGAGCTCGCGCCGTCTTTCCTGCATGTACTGCATCTCCGGCGAATCGGCGCCCGGGTGGAAGTACGGCGGATCGTACGGGTCGGTCAGTTGATCATCGCTGATCGGCAGATACAGCCGGTCCCGGAAGGCCTTCAGATCGTCGACGGTCAGCTTCTTCATCTGGTGGGTCGCGTTGCGAGCCTCCAGCGCGTCGATGGTCCAGCCCTTCACGGTCTGGGCCAAGATCACGGTCGGCTGGCCGACGTGCTCGGTGGCCGCCTTGAACGCCGCGTACACCTTGCGGTAGTCGTGACCACCGCGACCGAGCCGACGAAGATCATCATCGGTGTAGTTCTGGACCATCTGCTGCAGCTCGGGAGAGTCGAAGAACTTGTCCCGGATGTAGGCGCCGTTCTCGACCGAGTAGGTCTGGAACTGGCCATCCGGGGTGGTGTTCATCTTGTTCACCAGGGCGCCGGTGACGTCGGCCTTGAGCAGCGGATCCCAGTCCCGGCTCCAGAGCACCTTGATCACGTTCCAGCCGGCGCCGAGGAACATCGACTCCAACTCCTGGACGATCTTGCCGTTGCCACGGACCGGACCGTCCAGCTGCTGCAGGTTGCAGTTGATCACCCAGGTCAGGTTGTCCAGCTCCTCGCGAGCCGCGACACCGATCGCGCCGAGTGATTCGACCTCACCCATCTCGCCGTCACCGAGGAAGCCCCAGACCCGCTGCTGCGAGGTGTCCTTGATGCCGCGGTTGTGCAGGTAGCGGTTGAACCGCGCCTGGTAGATCGAGTTCACACCGCCGATGCCCATCGACACCGTCGGGAACTCCCAGAAGTCGGGCATGATCCGCGGATGCGGGTAGGAGGTGACCGAGCGTCCCGTGCCGCGGGAGGCGTCCTGCCGGAAGCCGTCCAGTTGCTCGGTGCCCAGCCGGCCCTCGAGGAAGGCGCGGGAATAGATGCCGGGCGAGGCATGGCCCTGGAAGAAGACCTGGTCGCCGCCGCCCGGGTGGTCCTTGCCCCGGAAGAAGTGGTTGAACCCGACCTCGTACAGGCTGGCCACGCTCTGGTAAGTGGCGATATGGCCGCCGACCTCGAGTCCCTTGCGGTTGGCCTTGGAGACCATGATCGCGGCGTTCCACCGGATGAACGCGCGGATCCGGCGCTCGATCAGCTCGTCACCGGGGAAATCCGGTTCCAGCTCGGTGGAGATGGAATTGATGTAGTCACTGCTGCGCAGCGCCGGCAGGCCGACCTGTCGTTCCCGGGCGTGCTCCAGCAGCTTCAACATGATGAATCGCGCGCGGTGCTTGCCGTCCTGAGCGAGCAGACCGTCCAACGACTCCAACCACTCGTGTGTCTCTTCGGGGTCGGTGTCGGGGATCTGGCTGGGCAGGCCCTCTGCGGTGATGGCTGGGCGCTTTCCAGGACTGGCCATCGAGGCTCCTCACTCGTTGCAGCGTGGGGTGGTGCTGCGGCTCTTCTGCGGGCTGTGCCCGACCGTTGGGTATGCATGTTGGTCCTGCCGTCAAGCTCGTGCGCCGGGCGGCATGGTTGATTCGCGTTGTCCCATCCTGTCACCTTCTATTCGGCGGTCGTACGCGGTCCTCATGATCGGACGCAACCGGTTGCCACCGACTTACCTTTCGGCGCGATCGGAAGCCGAATCGTGGCAGCTGTTGACTTGGGCGAATCTTTGGCTTCGAGCTGTCAAACAGCCGGGCACGATGAAATCCGTCGGCTTCGGCGGTGATCTCGGTGGATTACGACACGGCAACTCCGGGGCCCAAACTTTCCCAAGACAGCAAAGCTCTGGCAGTCTGACGGATCAAAGGACGGGGTCGCCGGATCATTCGTCCTCATTTCCCGTCACGGCGGGAGAATGATTTGACCAAGATCCTCGCCATCCGGGCGGGGCTGGGACTGGAGGTGTTGTGAGTTCGACCGCACGGCCCGACGGTGCGTCCTCGGCTGTATCGAGGCTCGGCTTCAAAGCCGGGCAGATCGTGCAGGAGCTGGGTTGGGACGAGGACGTCGATGAGAGTCTTCGGCAGGAGATCGAGGACCTGATCGAGGGCGAACTGATCGAAGAGGCGATGGAGCCCGTCGATGTCGTCCTGCTCTGGTGGCGGGACGAGGACGGAGATCTGATCGACGGACTAGTGGATGCCGTCACCGATCTCAACGACAACGGCTACGTATGGCTACTCACCCCGAAGGTAGGTCGCGAGGGTTTCGTCGACGCCACAGACCTCAATGAAGGTGCCGTAACCGCCGGGCTGGCGCTGACCAGCACCGTGCCGGTCTCGGCGAGTTGGACCGCGAGCAAGCTGGTCCCGCCGAAGGGATCCCGCCGCTGATCATTTCCGAGTCGTCGGCATCTGCTGCGGTTATCGCGCCGCTACCGTCTGACAACTCGGGGGAGGTGTGACGTTGGCTGTCGAGATCGGGCAGGATGCCCCCGGATTCGCCCTGCGCAACCAGCACGGCGAGGTCATCACCGCTCGAGAGTTGCGGGGAGCTCCCGCATTGCTGGTGTTCTATCCGTACGCGTTCAGCGGGATTTGCAGCAGCGAATTGACCCAACTGCAGCAAGGGCTGGGCGAGATCCGTGCCGCCGATGTGCGGCTGCTGGCGATCTCGGTGGACACCATCTTTGCGCTGCGGACCTTTGCCGAGCAGCTGGGACTCGGCTTCGATCTTCTCAGCGATTTCTGGCCGCACGGCGAGATCGCGCAGGCCTACGGGGTCTTCGACCAGGAAATGGGCTGTGCCGTCCGCGGGTCGTTCCTGCTCGACGCGGACGGGATCGTGCGTTGGTCGATGATCAACCAGATCGGCCAGGCACGCGACATCGCCGAACATCTGCAGGCAGTTCGCTAGCACCGATCATCGCCTCGGCGAGCGCCGTTCATCGCCCACCCGGGCGCCGATTGACCTGGTGTGCCCGGCTGGTGACCTGGTGTGCCCGGCTGGGTCCTACTGGGCGAGCTTCTGCTCCGGCGGCGCGGCCGGTGCAGCAGCATCGGCACCCAGATCCGAGGGTGTCGATTTCTGCTCGCCGGCTTCGGCCGGGATCTCGTCCGGCGACTGCGTCTCTTCCTTGAACTCCCGCAGGGCACGTCCCGCACCCTTGCCCAGTCCGGCCAGTCGGCTGCCGCCGAAGAGCAGCACGACAATGCCGAGGATGATCAACAACTCGCTCGGCCCGATATCGAGCGCCAGGGGCATCGGTGCAAACACGTGCTCAGATTAGATCCGCGGACTGAGTTCCGACCGAGCCACTCAGCGTGCTGCCAGGCTGCCCTTGACTCAGCCCGTTGTCGGGTTGTTCCCCGCGGTCGGCAACCGGTCGAGGGCTTTCATGATCATCAGCAGTGCCAGCGCGATCAGCACGATCACGCCGATGTTGCGGAGTGCGATCGGCCAGCCGAGAGTGCCCGCGTCCAGGAACGGGTAGGGATACCAATTGGTGATCACGCCGCGGATCAGGGTGTAGACGATCCAGGCAACCGGCCAGCCCAGCGACAAGATCAACACCCGCCAGGAGATCCGAGGTCGCGGGCCGAGGATCAACCAACCGAGGAACGCCGCCGGCGGTGCGACATAGTGCAGACCGGCGTTCACCCAGAAATGGATGCCGGTCGGGTTCGACAGGGGACGCAACACGATCACGTACACCAGGCCGGTGATCACGATGCCCAACTGCCCGTCCAGGCGTACGACCCGCCAACTCGTGCCGCGCAGGCCCGGGTCGATCAGCAACCGGATCGCGCCGATCAGGACCAGGATGTTGCTCTGGATGGTGAAGAAGCTGAACAGGTTCACCAGCCGAGTGCCGAGCGGAAGCGCGGCCGTCCCGGCGCCGGAGTTCACGTCAACACCGCCGATGATCACCAGCACGGTCTGGGTGATCAACGATGCGCCGATGATCACCACCAGCACGGCGTTCCAGCCGGTTGCGGCGATCGACGGCCGACGGATCGTGGCCGCCGATCCTGGCAGCCCCGTCGTATTCGGATCCATGGCCGACATCCTTGCCGGGCCAGGTCCCGCAGGGCCCTCACCGACACGGCCCGACTCGCGAACAGCCGGCGTGGATCGGAGTCGGCCGGTGTCGGCCGGTGTCGGCCGACAGGAATGGGTGAGATTCGCACCGTCGACGGTGCGAATCTCACCCAATCCTCGCTGAGTACACACCGGAGTCCGAGACCCCTTGGCGGTGAATGCGGTCGGCGGGCAAGAATGTCCCCGCGGCCGGTGCGCGATAGTTCCGGGCCGATGCACGAAGACGAGGCGACGAGAGGTGACGCTGGCGATGTTGGCATGTGTGATCGAGGGCGCCGGACAGCTCCGGGTGGCCGAGTTGGACCGACCTGAGCCCGGCGCCGGCGAGGTCGCCATCGACATCGCGTACGGCGGCATCTGCGGCTCGGACCTGCACTACTTCCACGATGGGGCGGCCGGAGAGTTCGTGATCCGCGAGCCGCTGATCGCCGGACACGAGGTGGTCGGCCGGATCGGTGCCGTGGGGCCAGGTGTGACCGGGCTCGAGCCCGGACAGCCGGTCGCGGTGCACCCTGCTGAGGTCTGCGGCGAGTGCGCCGAGTGCACCGGCGGCGAGCCGCAGCGGTGTCCGTCCAGTCGCTATCTCGGTTCGGCCGCGCACTTCCCGCATGTGCAGGGCGGCTTCACCGAACGCCTGGTGGTGACCGCCGACCGGGCAGTGCCGTTGCCGACCGGGATGACCCTGCGCAGGGCCGCGCTCTCCGAACCGTTCAGCGTCGCCTATCACGCCGTGAAGCGGGCCGGTGACATCACCGGCAAGACCGTACTGGTCACCGGCGCCGGTCCGATCGGCTGCCTGGTTGTCGCGGCCGCTCGGCAGGCCGGGGCCGGCACCATCTACGTCTCCGATCTGACCGATCACGCGCTGGCGCAGGCCAAGCAGATGGGTGCCGATGTGTTGCTGCGGGCCGATCGAGCCGACGAGGGATGGCCGGGCCAGGTCGACATCGCGATCGAGGCCTCCGGCTCCGGGCCAGGTCTGAACAGCTGCATCCGGACGGTACGACGCGGTGGGCGGGTGGTGCAGGTCGGCATTCTGCCGCCCGGGATGACCTCGATCCTCGGCAATGCCCTGGTGAACAAGGAGATCCAGCTGCACGGGTCGTGGCGGTTCCACACCGAATTCGCCGAGGCGATCGCGTTGCTGTCCAGCAAGATCGATCCGGAGCCGTTGATCTCGCACGAGTATCCGCTGAGCCGGGCCCGGGAGGCGTTCGAGACCGCAAGCGACCGAACCACCGCCTGCAAGGTGCTGTTGCGGATCGGCGATGATCTTGACGGAGGGAACTGAATCCGATGCCCCGGCTGCCCGGAGTCCAGAAACCCTCGGTCGTACGCCGCCGGCCGCGCTGGTCGGAGGTCCGGCAGAACATCCAGTTCCGCTCGGCCGGTGCCGATCGCGTTCAACGACGGCTGGACAACGCGCTGACCATCGGTGACCTGCGCCGAATTGCCCGGCGGACGACGCCGCGGTCGGTGTTCGACTATGTGGACGGCGCGGCGGAGTCGGAGATCACGGCCGAGCGCAATGTGCAGGCCTACCGGGAACTGACCTTTCATCCCGATGCGCTGATGCCGGTCGCCGATCCTGACCTCAGCATCGAGCTCTTCGGTCGGACCTGGTCGCTGCCGCTCGGCTTCGGACCGACCGGCTACACCCGGATGATGCATCACCACGGTGAGGCAGCGGTGGCGCGGGTCGCGCAGGCCGTCGGCATCCCGTACGGACTGTCCACCGTCGGCAACACGACGGTGGAGGAGGTGCGGGCCGCGGCACCCGAGGTCGACCTCTGGTTCCAGCTCTATCCGACCTCGCAGGAGATCAACGCCGAACTGATCCGACGGGCGGCGAACGCGGGCTGCTCGACGATCATGCTGACCTGTGACACGGCGGTGTCCGGCAAGCGATTCCGCGATGATCGCAACGGGCTGACCATCCCGCCGACGCTGCGGCCGTCGACGATCGCCGACATGGCCCAGCATCCGTACTGGTGGGTCAACAAGTTGACAACCGAGCAGGTTTCCTTTGCCTCGTTGAAGTTCCTGGAGTCCAAGTACAAGTTCAACGAGATCGCCGACCGGGTCTTCGACTCCAACCTCAGCCTGGAGAGCCTGGATTGGATCCGGGACAACTGGCGGGGTCGGCTGCTGGTGAAGGGAATCCTGTCCGTGGACGGGGCGGTGGCGGCGATCGAGCACGGGGCCGACGGCATCGTGTTGTCCAACCACGGTGGTCGGCAGTTGGATCGTACGGTCGCACCGGTCACGGTGCTGCCCGAGGTTCGTGCCGCCCTCGGTGACCAGGTGCCGATCTTGGTCGACAGCGGCATCCGCAACGGTCAGGACATCCTCGCGGCCCGGGCGTTGGGCGCCGATGCCGCGCTGGTCGGTCGCGCCTACCTGTACGGGATCATGGCCGGCGGCCAGGATGGTGTGGTGCGGACCTACGAACTGCTCGCCGACGAGTATCGGCGGGCCCTGCAGTTGCTCGGAGTACGCCGCAGTGTTGATCTTGCTCCTCGCCACGTCAGCCTTGGTGGACGCCGATGACCGAGCACGGATTCTGGTTGCTGGAGGTGCGGCGTCCCGGCACGACCGAACCGTTCGACGTCCGGATCGTCGACGGGCGGGTCGCCGAGGTTGCTGATCATGAACGACGCCGCCGTGACGCGATGCCGAGCTACCGTGCTGATGGCCGCTGGTTGATCCCGGGTCTGTACGACGGGCACGTGCATGCCACCCAGTACGCCATCCAACAGGGACGGATCGACGTCTCCGCTGCGACGTCGGCCGTCGACGCGGCGCGTTTGGTGCGAGCCGCACTCGATCTCGAACCAGCCCTTCGGGTGGACGGCGAGCCCGTGATCGCGGCCGGGTTCCGGGACGGTTTCTGGCCCGAGCCGCCGACCAAACAGCTGCTGGACGACGAGTTCGGCACGCAGCCGGTGATCATCATCAGCGGGGATCTCCACTGCGGTTGGGCCAGCTCCGCGGGGATGGCGCTGATGGGCCACCATGATCATCCGACCGGGGTGCTGAAGGAGAAGGTCTGGATGGACGCGCTGGCGGAGTTACCGCAGCCGTCCGCCGAGCGGACCGACGCATGGGTCCAGACGGCGCTGGCCGCGGCCGTGGCCCGTGGCATCACCGGCCTGCGCGACTTCGAGTTCGCCGACAACCTGACCGTCTGGCAGCGACGACATAGCGCCGGCGGGTTGCCGATCCGGGTCGACTGCGGTGTGATGGCGCCGATGGTGTCAGAGCGGACCACCCGTGGGCTGAAGACGGGGGAGCCGTTGCCGGGCACCGACGGACTGATCACGATGGGGCCGGTCAAGGTCTTCGTCGACGGCTCGCTGAACACCCGCACCGCACTGTGTCACGACCCCTATCCGGGCGGTGACGGGGTCGGCGAGGCCGTTCTTGATCATGATGCGTTGATCGCGATCATGACCGATGTCGAGACCCATGGCCTGCAGATCGCGGTCCATGCGATCGGCGATCGGGCCAACACGATCGCGTTGGACTGCTTTGCTCGTACCGGAATCGAGGGCCGGATCGAGCACGCCCAGCTGGTGGCCGACGCCGATCTGCACCGATTCGCCGACCTGGGCGTGATCGCGAGCGTGCAACCCTGGCACGCGATCGACGACTGGCGGGTGGCCGATCACTACTGGCCCGGTCGGACCGGCCGTTCCTTCCCGTACGGAGCGCTGGCGCGGGCCGGTGCCAAGATCGAATTCGG
>DATCVL010000128.1:0-1541 GCA_036566865.1 Microlunatus sp. | reverse complement strand
CTTCCTGGCCGGACTGATCGGGCTGGTGATCCAGCCGTCGATGGAGCAACTGATGGAGGGCATCCGGCTGGGCACCTTCGACTTCACCCTGACCAAGCCCGCCGACTCGCAACTGCTGGCCAGCGTCCAGGTGGTGTCACCGGCCCGATTGGTCGATGTGCTGCTCGGGCTCGGTGTGATCGCCTACGGCGTGACCCGGATCGGCAATCCGGTCAGCGCAACGCAATGGCTGGCGTTCGCGATCACGCTGGCCTGCGGTGTGGTGATCGTGTACGCGTTCCTGATGCTGCTGAGCACCTGCGCGTTCTGGTTCGTCAAGCTGGAGAACATCCTGGCCGTGTTCTCCACCGTCTTCGGCCAGGCCGGTCGGTGGCCGCTGACGATCTTCCCGACCTGGCTCCGGTTGGCGTTGACCTTCATCATCCCGGTCGGCTTCGCGGTCACCGTGCCGGCCGAGGCGCTGGCCGGGGGACTGGAGTTGATCATGGTGCCGGCGGCGATCGGGGTGGCAGCCGCCTTCTTCATCGGCGCTCGGCTGTTCTGGCGCTATGCGTTGCGTCACTACACCGGCGCGTCCGCGTAGCGACACCTCAGCGTGTTGAACGGTCCGTGCACGTCGCGACGAACGACTGGTCAGCGCGCTGCCGGCCCGACCGGTTACGGTGTGCGGCGTGCGTTTGGTGATTGCTGAGTGTCAGGTCGACTACGCGGGCCGGTTGACGGCCCACCTCCCGATGGCGAATCGGTTGATCTTGGTCAAGGCGGACGGATCGGTCTCGATCCACGCCGACGACCGGGCCTACAAGCCGCTGAACTGGATGAGCCCGCCGTGCACGATGGCCGAGCTTCCCGACGATGAGGTGACCACGGTCGGCGAAGGACTCGGTCTGCCGCTGACCGCGGTCTGGGAGGTGAAGGGACGCGACGGCGACACCCTGCAGATCGCGATCGGCCAGGTACAGCACGACTCCAGTCACGAGCTCGGCATCGATCCCGGGTTGCAGAAGGATGGCGTCGAGGCGCATCTGCAGGCACTGCTGGCCGAGCATCCGGACACCTTCGGAGACGGCTGGAGCTTGGTCCGGCGGGAGTATCCGACCGCGATCGGACCGGTCGATCTGCTCTGCCGGGATGCCGACGGCGGCTACGTCGCGGTCGAGGTCAAGCGGCGCGGTGAGATCGACGGAGTGGAGCAGCTGACCCGCTACCTGGAACTGCTCCGCCGGGATCCGTTGCTGGGCGACGTACGCGGTGTGTTCGCGGCCCAGCAGATCAAGCCGCAGGCCAAGGTGCTCGCCGCCGACCGCGGCATCGGCTGCCTGACGGTGGATTACGACACGCTCCGTGGCATGGACAACGCCGAGGATCGGTTGTTCTGATCCTCGGCGTCGGTCGACCGGGTCAGCGGCCGGACTGTCCCTTCTGCACGGTGACCGTCGGCTCGTTGTCGTCCTCGTCCGCCGATCCCTCGTTGTCGGACTTGGCGGCGGAGCCGGTGGCCTGGGCCGATCCGGGCTTGGCCTGGAAGGAGGCCGGATCGA
>DATCVL010000127.1:0-4896 GCA_036566865.1 Microlunatus sp. | reverse complement strand
CTCGTCGTCGGTACGGACGTCCGGCCCAGGATAGAGCTCGGCACCGGCCCAGTCCGCCAGCGCGGGTCGATGGACGATGTCGCGGGCGAGCCTGATCCCGTACGTCATCACGGCCATGTCGTGCGGATCGGTGAAATAGCGCGGATCGACCATCGGCTTGTCCCGGAAGTCCCGTGATCGCAACCGAACCGTGCCGCGGGACCGCGCGTGAGTGACGTTCGGGGTCAGGCAGAATCCGTTCTCGGTGGTCGGATAGCCCTGTCGGGCGGTGTGCAGGTCGAACGGAACCGAGCCGTAGTGGAACATCAGATCCGGCCGGTCCAAGCCCTCCCGGGTGGTGGCGAAGATGCCGATCTCCCACCACTGCGTCGAGGTGTTGATCATGGGCTGGTTCGCCCGCCATTGGATCACGCCCTCTGGATGATCTTGCAGGTGAGCGCCGACGCCGGGAGCGTCGATGAGAAGCTTGATGCCGTGCTCGGCCAGCTGATCCGCGGGCCCGATTCCGGACAGCATCAACAGCTTGGGGGAGTCGATGGCGCCCGCCGAGAGCACCACCTCGCGGGCCGCGTGGTAGGTCCGGGTGTGGATCAGGTCCGGCTCCAGCACGTCGACACCGGTGCACCGCTGTTGATCATCGAAGTTGATCTTGCGAACTCGCCGGTCGGTGAGCACGGTCAGGTTGGGGCGATCCATGATCGGGTGCAGATAGCTGACCGATGACGATGCGCGTACTCCGTCCTCACGAGCATTGATCTGGAAGAAGTTGGCGCCCCGGGTGACGGTGCTGCCGTCGTTGAACCGGACCCGGGGGATACCGGCCTGTTCACAGGCGTCCAGCAGGGCGACGCCACAGGGATCCGTCGGCGGAATCTGCCGGATCCGTACCGGTCCGTGATGTCCATGATCATCGGTGGTTTGGTCGGTGTCCTGGAGTTTCCTGAAGTAGGGAAGGGATTGCTCCGCCTCCCAGCCGACCGCGCCCTGCGCGGCCCACTCGTCCAGATCCTCGGTCGGAGCCCAGAAGGCGATGCAGGAGTTGTGCGAGGAACAACCGCCGAGCACCCGGGCGCGAGCGTGCCGCAGGAAGCTGTTCCCGTGCTCCTGCGGCTCGATCGGATAGTCCCAGTCGTAGCCGGACTCCAGCAGCGCCATCCACCGATCCAGTTGCAGGATCGCATCGTCGCCGACGTCGGACGGCCCGGCCTCGATCAGCGCGACCCTCACCGCCGGGTCCTCACTCAGTCGCGCCGCGACGACCGCTCCCGCCGACCCACCGCCGACCACGATGTAGTCGTATCCGCTCTCGCTCATGCCTCTTCCTTCGGATTGTCGGCGAGTGGTCCGGCTGTCGGCGGACCCGCCACCGGCGCGTCGGTCAGTGCTCGGGGAACCAGCCGGTGACGCCAGGTCGGAGGTTCTGGTAGATGTGCTTGGCCTCGCGGTATTCGTCCAGGCCGGCCGGGCCGAGCTCACGGCCGATGCCGGATTGGCCGAAGCCTCCCCACTCCGCCTGCGGCAGGTAGGGGTGGTAGTCGTTGATCCAGATCGTGCCGTGGCGCAGTTGCTGGGCCACCCGCTGGCAGCGGCCGGCGTCACGACTCCAGACCGCGCCCGCCAACCCGTACCGGGTGTCGTTGGCGATCTCGACCGCTTCCGCTTCGCCGGCGAAGGTTTCCACGGTCACGACTGGGCCGAAGCCCTCGTGGACGACCGCAGAACTGCCGCGCGCCACCCGATCCAGCACCGTGGGCAGGTAGTAGAAGCCCTTCGCCAGCTCGCCGTCGCCCCAGCGTCCGCCGCAGCGCAGCACCGCACCCTCGTCGATCGCCTGCTGTACGTAGCCCGTCACCTTGTCCCGGTGTGCCGCAGAAATCAGCGGCCCGGTCTCGGCCGCCTCGTCGAACGGTCCACCGAGTCGGATCTGTTCCGCACGGCGGACCAGCTCGTCGACAAAACGATCATGGATCGACTCCTCGATCAGCAGCCGGGCGCCGGCCGAACAGACCTGGCCCGAGTGCACGAACGCCGCGTTCAGTGCGTTGTCCACGGCAGCGTCGAAGTCGGCGTCGGCGAAGATCACGTTCGGGTTCTTGCCGCCCAGCTCCAAGGCCACCTTCTTCACCGTCGCGGCGGCGGAGGCGGCGATGATCTTGCCGGTAGCCAGCCCGCCGGTGAAGGACACAAGATCAACATCTTCGTGCTCGGACAGTGGTGCGCCGGCCACCGGCCCGGCACCGAGTACCAGATTCGCCACCCCGGCAGGGACCCCGACCTCGGTCAGCAGCTCCGTGATCATGATCGCGGTGTGCGGGGTGAGCTCGCTCGGCTTCAACACGTAACTGTTGCCGGCGGCCAGCGCGGGCGCGATCTTCCACGCGGCCTGCAGCAGCGGATAGTTCCACGGGGAGATCAGCCCGCAGACGCCCACCGGCTCGTAGCTGATCCGACTCAGCACCTCCGCGCTGCCGGCATCCACCAGCCGACCGGCGTCCTGGGCCGCGAGCTTGCCGAAGTAGCGGAAGCAGGCAGCGATGTCGGCCAGGTCGAGGCGACTCTCCACCAACCGCTTGCCGGTGTCCAGGGACTCGGCCCGGGCGAACTGTTCGGTCCGCTCGGTGAGCAGTTCGGCGACCTTGATCAAGACGTCGCCACGTTCGGCCGCCGGGCGGGTCGGCCAGTCGCCGCTGTCGAAGGCTCGGCGCGCGGCGGCGATCGCGGTCACGGTGTCCTCGGCCGTCGCCTCGGACACGGTGCCGACCAGCTCGCCGTCGGCCGGACAGCGGATGTCGCGGGTGCCACCGTCGGAGGCCGGCAGCCAGCGTCCGTCGATGTAGAGCGAGGTGGGCGCGGACATGATCTCGGCGGATTCGCGCACGCTGTCCCTTCGATGATCGGCCAGGACGGCGGTCGATCATCGTCGGCCGCCTCGCCTGGCACTCGAGGTGGCCGGACGGTCAGACAGCTAATCATCCGGACGCGGGGTTTGGCCAGTGCAAATCAACAACAACTGTTGTGAAACAACTGTTGTGGGTTAGCCTGCTGGGATGACCGATCCAGCTGCTCAGTCGCCGGGCGGGCGCCCAGACATCGAGCTCGACACCGCAACGCTCCGGGTGTTGGCCCACCCGATGCGGGTGAGCGTGCTGAGGCTGCTGCGGCAACGCGGGCCGTCCACCGCCACCCGGCTGGCGGCCGAGCTCGGCATCAACCCCGGGGCGGCGAGCTACCACCTGCGCCGGTTAGCGGCCGGCGGGCTGATCGTCGAGGACGAGGAACGCGGCACCGGGCGGGACCGCTGGTGGACCGCAGTGCACCGGCAGTCAATCTACGATCCGGCGGCCGCCCCGGTCGAGCAGCGGGAGGTCGGACGGACCTACACCCACGCCGTCGCGCTGGCCGCCATCCAGCGACTGCGTCGAGCAGCAGAGGAGATCCCGCGGCTGCCTGAGGAATGGGCCGAGGTGAGCACCTACGCCGACTTCACCTTCCGGCTGACGCCGGACGAGCTCGATGGTCTGCGGGCCGAGCTGCTCGAGGTGCTGCATCGCTATCAACAGCGGCAGGCTGCGGAGTCGGGGAGCTCGGCCGGCGCGATCCCGGTTTCGCTGCAGGTGCAGGCGTTCCCGGTGCCGGGTGAGCCGGACCCGGGTCCGAGACCGGAATGAGCTCGCCGGCCAAGGCGAAGCCGCGGGCCTTCCGGGATCCGAACGTGCTGCGCTGGCTGAGTGCGTACACCGGTTCCGTGACCGGGGATGTGGTCTACTCGCTGGCCCTCACCTGGACCGCAACGCAGGTTGCCGGGCCGGCAAAGGCTGGGCTGGTGGTCGGCGCCGGAGCCGTACCGCGCGCCGTACTGATGCTGGCTGGTGGCGTGGTGGCCGATCGCTTCGGGCCACGGCGGATCGCGATCGTCAGCGACGCGACCCGCTGCCTGGTGATCCTTGCTGCGGCGTTGTTGATCTTGCTGACCCGGCCCGGTCTGCCGACCTTGCTCGCGGTGGCGTTGATCTTCGGTGCGTTGGACGCGCTCTTCATGCCGGCGGTCGGTGCGCTGCCGGCCACCATCACGGTGCCCAGCCAACTGGTCCGGGTGCAGGGGATGCGGGGGCTGTCGATCAGGTTGAGCAACACGCTCGGGCCGGTGCTCGGCGGCGCGGTGCTCGCGGCCGCCGGGGCTGTCGGAGCTTTCGGTACGGCCGGGGTGCTCTTCGCGATCTCGCTGGTGCTGTTGCTGACCGTACGCACCACCGCGAGCGCCCCGATCGGCTCCACGGACGGTGCCTGGCGTGGATTGACCGATGGTCTGCGCTACCTCCGCCGGCATCGGGTGCTGGCCCCACTGGTCGTGGTGATCGGGCTGAGTGAGATGTGTTTCAGCGGGCCGGTCGCGGTCGGCCTGGTGATGCTGGCACGGGAACGGGGCTGGGGCGCGGCCGGGATGGGCTGGATCGCCGGCGCGTTCAGTGTCGGCGGTGCCGTGGCGACGTTGTTGATCACTGCGGTTCGTCGGATCCCGCGCGCCGGTGTCATCGCCGGCTGTTCGTTGCTGGCGACCGCCGCGGCAACGGTGATCTTGGGCGCGGCACCGAATTTGGGCCCGGCGATCGCGCTCGGCGGGACGGTCGGGCTGACCAGCGGGACCGCGAGCGTGCTCACCCAGTCGCTGCTGCAGACTGCCGCCGATCCTGGCTACCTCGGTCGGGTCACTTCGGTGACAACGCTGTGCACGTTGGGATTGGCGCCGATCCTGATGCCGGCGGTGGGGCTGACCGTCGCGGCCTGGGGTGCGGCCGCGTTCTTCCTCGGCTGTGGCGGGATCTGTCTGATCGCCGCAGCCCTGGCCTTCCTCGTACGCTCCCTGCGGCAGGCCGAGCTGCGCTCACCGGACGACGC
>DATCVL010000126.1:0-27369 GCA_036566865.1 Microlunatus sp. | reverse complement strand
TGACGTCGCCACCGAGACCGTCGGTGCGACCTTCGATCGAGCAGTCGCCGCCGGCCGGTCGATGCGGGCCGGCGACCTTCCGGTGCGCCCCGGCGAAGACCCATGGACCGCCAAGGAGCTGAAGGAGATCCGGACCGAACTGGAAGCCGAGATCGTCCGGCTGGCAGACCAGATCGAGATCTCCGAGACAGAGTTGGTCGGTCTGCTCCGTGACGGCAGCGAAGGCGCCGGGCGCGATCCAGCCGATGTGGGCTCGACCAACTTCGAACGTGATCATGAGATGTCGCTGGCCAACAATGCTCGCGAACTGCTCGATCAGACCCGGTCGGCGCTGCGACACATCGCCAACGGCACCTACGGCGTCTGTGACACCTGTGGTCGCGCAATCGGCAAGGGTCGGCTGCAGGCATTCCCTCGTGCGACACTGTGCGTGGAATGCAAACAACGCGAGGAACGTCGATAACCGAGAACAGCACTGACCGCAGCCGCCGGCGAGCACCGAGCCGGTGGCTGTTTGGTGTCGTCGCGGTGGCCTGCCTGGCCCTCGACCAGATCACCAAGCATTTGGCGGTCAGCCATCTCGACCCCGCCGACCCGCCGTCCTTCCTGGGTGGTCTGGTCCGGCTGCAACTGATCCGCAACTCCGGTGCCGCCTTCAGCCTCGGCGAGAACTACACCATCGTCTTCACCATCCTGGCGTCATTGGTGTTGATCTTCGTCCTGGCCGTCCTGCTGCCACGGCTGGGGCACATCGGATGGGCGTTCGCGCTCGGATTGTTGGCAGCCGGTGTCGCCGGCAACCTGACCGACCGGATCTTCCGTCCTCCGTCGGTGTTCCACGGGCACGTGGTCGACTTCATCCAGCTGCCGCATTTTGCGATCTTCAATGTCGCCGACATGTGCGTCACCGGAGCGGCGATCTTGATCGTGATCTTGGCGATCTTCCGCAATGTCGCCGTGAACGGCGACCGTTATCCCCGCACCGGTCACAAGAATGAATCGGCGACCGCCGGATCGGACGAGCCTGAGGCGGCGACGAAGCCCGAACCGGATGCCGGTACGGAGTCGCTGCCGTCGGACCCGTCGAAGACTCGGCCGGCAACCGGAAGCGATCAGTGAGCGAGTCCAGGACCGTACTGGTTCCCGAGGGCCTGGAAGGCGAACGGGTGGACAGTGCAGTGGCGCGGATGTTGGGCTTGTCCCGGAGCAAGGTGGCCGAGCTCGCAGCCATCGGCGCGATCAGGGTCGACGGCGAACCGGCCGGCAAGTCCGATCGGGTGCTCGCCGGTTCGATGCTCGAGGTCGACCTTCCTGCGGCAACCACCGGCGTCCAAGTCACGCCGCAGATGGTCGCCGGGGTCAAGATCGTTTACGACGACGAGCACATCATCGTGGTGGACAAACCGGTCGGAGTGGCCGCTCATCCGAGCCTGGGCTGGGACGGGCCGTCGGTCACCGAACATCTCGCCGGGGCAGGGTTTCGGATCTCCACCTCCGGCGCTCCGGAGCGCCAGGGTGTGGTGCAGCGGCTGGACGTCGGCACCTCGGGGTTGATGGTGTTGGCCAAGAGCGAGCGGGCCTACACCGTCCTGAAGCAGGCGTTCCGGGATCGTACGGTGGACAAGACCTACCACACGCTGGTGCAGGGCCACCCGGATCCGTTCGAGGGCACCATCGACGCGCCGATCGGGCGGCACCCCGGCGCGGACTACAAGATGGCGGTGATGGCCGATGGTCGACACAGCGTCACGCACTATCGGACCCTCGAAGCTCATCGTGGCGCGACCCTGCTCGAGGTGAAGCTGGAGACCGGACGGACCCATCAGATCCGGGTACACATGGCCGCCATCAGACATCCGTGTGTCGGAGATCCGACCTACGGTGCGAACCCGCGGCTGGCCGCCGAGCTCGGCCTGGTCCGGCAGTGGCTGCACGCGGTGCGGCTGGGCTTCACCCACCCGGCGACCGGGGACTGGGTCGAGTTCAGCTCGCCGTATCCGGAGGACCTTCAACGGGCCCTGGACGAAGTCCGTTCTCGTTGAGCGACGAAGTCCGTTCTCGTTGAGTGACGAAGTCCGTTCTCGTTGAGCGACGAAGTCCGTTCTCGTTGAGCGACGGGTTGGTGGGAGTGATTCCGCGGGCCGAGGCTGAGCACAGACTGGGGCTGCGGTCCGGGTGACGGGGCCGAGGCGCGGCTTCGAGGCCCGACGTAATAGGGTCGCGCTGTGCGTAGAGCGAAAATTGTCTGCACCCTCGGACCCGCGACGTCGTCGCCGGAGCGGCTGGTCGAGTTGGTGCGGGCCGGGATGGACGTGGCCCGGCTCAACATGAGCCATGGTGACTATCCCGATCACCTGAAGAATCTGCAGGGCGTACGGGCGGCTGCCCAGGAGGTCGGTCGGCCGGTCGGAATCTTCGCCGACCTGCAGGGACCCAAGATCAGGTTGGGGCGCTTCGCCGAGGGCAAGGTCGACCTCGCGTACGGAGCCAAGTTCACCATCACCACCGAGGACTGTGCCGGTGACGTGAACCGCTGCTCGACCACTCACAAGGGACTGACCAATGACGTCGAGTCCGGTGATCTGATCTTGATCGACGACGGTCGGATCCAGCTGCAGGCCGAGGAGGTCACCGACACCGAGGTGATCACCACGGTCAAGGTCGGCGGTCCGGTCTCCAACAACAAGGGCATCAACCTGCCGGGCGTTGCCGTCAGCGTCCCGGCACTCAGCGACAAGGACAAGGCGGATCTGCGGTGGGCGCTGGCCCAGGGCGTGGACATGATCGCGATGTCCTTTGTCCGCAACGCCGCCGACATCGACGAAGCGCACAAGATCATGAGCGAGGAGGGCCGCAAGGTCCCGATCATCGCCAAGATCGAAAAGCCGCAGGCGGTGCAGAACCTGGACGAGATCATCGACGCGTTCGATGCGTTCATGGTGGCTCGTGGTGATCTTGGTGTGGAGCTCCCGTTGGAGGAGGTCCCGCTGGTACAGAAGCGGATCGTGACCGCTGCCCGGCGTTGGGCGAAGCCGGTGATCGTTGCCACCCAGATGCTGGAGTCGATGATCTCGGCTCCGCGACCGACTCGGGCCGAGGCCTCCGATGTCGCCAACGCGGTGCTGGACGGTGCGGACGCAGTGATGCTGTCCGGCGAGACCAGCGTCGGCCAGTACCCGGTGATCACCGTCGAGACCATGGCCCGGATCGTGAACGAGACCGAGGCCCATGGGATGGCCGAGATCCATTCGCTGGACTGGGACCCGCACACCACCGCCGGCGTGGTCACCAAGGCGGCCGCCGACATCGCTCGCGGAATCGGCGCGCGCTACCTGATCGCCTTCACCACCTCGGGCGACTCGGCTCGCCGGCTGTCCCGGCTGCGATCCGACATCCAGGTGCTCGCCTTCACCCCCTGGGACAGCACCCAGGCAGAGCTCACGTTGTCGTGGGGGATCGAGACCATCCTGGTGCCGATGGTGTCGCACACCGACGACATGATTCGCCAGGTCGACAAGGCTCTGACCGAGTCCGGACGGATCGAGGAAGGGGAGCGCGTGGTGATCATCGCCGGCTCCCCGCCCGGTCGTGCCGGTGCCACCAACATGATCAGGGTCCGTCGGATCGGGCTGCCGCTGTAATTCTGGGGGGCCACCCCCAGAACCCCAGGTTCCTACCGAGCTGGGGATGGGCGTCATCCGATTCATCTGGCGATTCTCGGCGCCGCGGGCGCCTCGAATCACGCTGCCCGCTTGGTTGTCGGGGATTTGTTGGTCGTCGACGTGCCCGCGGAGTCTTGCCGCGTGCGCGCTGGTCCTGGTGGGCGCGTGTGCATCGCGTGAGACGACTCCGCCATCTCCCGCCCGAACTCCGACGGGCCGCCGAGTTCGGGCAGCTTCGGTCGGGGCCGGGCTCGGCGTCAGCTCAAACGCTGAAGACGCCCAGGACGGTCTGGCCGAAGGGGATCGGGAAGCGGTCCAGGGCGCGGCTGACGGGTATCACCATGGAGTCGTAGATCTTCACCAGGCCGGGTTTGGGGGTGTCGGTGCCGCCCTTGCGTACGGCGGCCCACCAGGCGATGCCGCCCAGCAGGTTCACCGGGCGGCAGGTACGGACCTTCAGGCCGGCGTCACGTCCGGTCTGGGCGAGCGACTCCGGGGTGTAGCGGCGTACGTGGCCGACCGACCGGTCGAATTCGCCGTACAGCTTCATGTAACCGGGGACCCACTGCACGACGGTGCCGCCGGGGCGTACCAACCGGGACAGCGCGTGCAGGGTGTCGACGTCGTCCTCGATGTGCTCGAGCACGTTGATCGCCAGCACAGAGTCGACCTGGCCCTGCTGCTCCGCGAGTTGTCGGGCCCGATCCGGTGTGAACGTGCTGACGTCCAGCCGCCGGGCATCGACCGTCGGCCGGTCGGCGAACCGCCGAGCCATCGAATCGACCGCCTCCGGGTCGACGTCGGTGACGATCAGTCGCTCCCGATCGGTGAACTGGCTGGAGAAATCGCCCAGTCCGGCCCCGACCTCCAGCAACTCGGGTCCGCAATGCGGGGCGATCAAGTCGTACTGGTAGCGGCGGTAGTTGCGCTGGTCGTCGCGCTGTTCGAGATCCCGCCCGGTCGCCGCCGCGAATGCGCCGGCCCCAAGCTCGGATCTGTCGCCCTCCGAGGGCGCTTCGGAATCGATCTGTTCGGAATGCTGTCCGCTTCGCCGAGAAGTCTGTGAGGCGTCCATATCGGCTCATGCTGCCATCGACCCACGACTCCGGGTCAAATCCGCTTCGCAGACCGAACGACCACGGCGCTGCGGAGTCCAAGACAGTGTCTGGGCTCGGCGCCAGACAACACCGTGCCGGAGAGGGGAGTCGAACCCCTACGCCCTTGCGGGCAGACGGGTTTGAGCCGTCCGCGTATACCATTCCGCCACCCCGGCCGGGTGCCAAACAGGTCGCCGATTCGGCAGCCCGTTTGGAGCGACGATCATTGTGCCACACGGTGCCGTGACGAACCGCACCCGACCATGGCTCGGGATCGTAACCTGCGCTGGATAGAGTTAGGCCCGTGACCGAGAGCAAAGCGGCGGTTCCTCCGCAGACGAACAGCGCAGCCAAGTCCAGCACCAAGGCGGCCAAGGGCGCGGCGCCGCGTGTCGTCGTCGCCGAGGACGAGTCCCTGATCCGGCTCGACCTGGTCGAGATGCTGACGGAGGAGGGGTACGACGTCGTCGGCGAGGCGGGCGACGGCGAGCAGGCGGTGGCGTTGGCCACCGACCTCAAGCCCGACCTGGTTGTGATGGATGTCAAGATGCCCAAGCTCGACGGCATCTCCGCGGCCGAGAAGATCGCCGCCGACCGGATCGCCCCGGTCGTGATGTTGACCGCGTTCAGCCAGCGTGAGCTGATCGAGCGGGCCCGCGAGGCCGGTGCGATGGCGTACGTGGTCAAGCCGTTCGGCAAGGACGATCTGGTTCCCGCGATCGAGATCGCGATTGCCCGCTACCAGCAGATCCTGGCGGTCGAGGCCGAGGTGGCCGACCTGGAGGAGCGACTGGAGTCTCGCAAGGTGGTCGACAAGGCCAAGGGTCTGCTTCAGGTTGGCCTAGGGCTGACCGAGCCGGAGGCGTTCCGGTGGATCCAGAAGACCGCGATGGACCTGCGGAAGTCGATGCGTGAGGTTGCCGAGGGAGTCATCGCGCACGGCGCGAAGCCCGGCAAGTAACTCCGAGAAATCCCAACGCTGCAAGGCAGAAGAGCGCCCGACCGATGACCGGTCGGGCGCTTTCGTCATGGTTGCGACGTTTCATCCGGGGCTGACCCGAGCCGCGAACCCTACCGTTGGGTAACAAACAGGCAACACGGTGTGCTCAGGTTCACAACGCCACTCAGTTGGATTTAAAGTTCATCCCCATCCGGGCTCGACGACGCTGGGGGTGTGCCTCCACGAGTCACGGGCATCGGCCCACGAGGCCGAACAACTCAGGAGGAAGAGTGCGCAAGCATCGACTCGTTATTGCAGGGGCTGCAGTACTGGCCCTGTCGCTGACCGCGACCGCCTGTGGGACGCGATCGGAATCCGGTGGCAGTGGATCCGGGGGAGACTCCACGAAGGTCGCCACCATCGGAGTGATCTCGCCGCTGACCGGCGACCTGGCGCCGCTGGGACTCGGGATCAAGAACTCGGTCGACCTCGCGGTCAAGCAGGCCAATGAGAAGAAGACGATTCCCGGCTGGACTCTCAAGGTCCGGGCCGAGGACGACGAGGCCAAGCCGGACACCGGGCGTAACGCGGCCACCAGTCTGACCAGTGATGACACCGTGGTCGGTGTGGTCGGCCCGCTGAACTCCTCGGTCGGGCAGACGGTGCAGCCGGTGCTGGACAGTTCCAAGATCGTCGAGGTGTCGCCCGCCAACACCGGAGTCTCGCTGACCAAGGGCGAGGACCCGAACAATCCGAAGCGCACCTACGCCGGTTACTACCGGACCTGCACCACCGACGACGTCCAGGGACCGTTCGCGGCGCGCTACCTCTACCAAACGGCGGGGATCAAGAAGCTCGCCACCATCCACGACAAGAAGGCGTACGGACAGGGCCTGGTGGCCGCCTTCACCGAGGAGTACAAGAAGCTCGGCGGCAAGATCGTCTCGGCGCAGACGATCAACCCCGACGATTCCAACTTCGGCCCGGTGATCAGCAAGGTGAAGTCCGCCGGTCCGAACGCGGTCTACTACGGCGGCGAGTACCCGGAGGCCGGCCCGCTGAGTCAGCAGATGAAGGCCGCGGGTCTCAATGTTCCGCTGATGGGTGGCGACGGCATCTACGACCCGTCGTACATCGAGCAGGCCGGCAAGACTTCCGAAGGTGACCTGGCGACCTCCGTCGGTGCACCGGCCGACACGCTGGACTCGGCCAAGGAGTACGTCGACGCGTACAACAGCGGCGGTTACAAGGAGGCCTATGGCGCGTACGGCGCATACTCCTACGACGCGGCCAACGCGATCATCAACGCGCTGAAGACCTCGCTGGCCGATGCCGATGAGGCGAGCGCGGCGCGCGAAGCGACCATCGAGGCGGTCGGTAAGAGCGACTTCGACGGTGCCACCGGTCACGTGTCGTTCGACGAGTTCGGCGATGCGACCACCCGGGTGCTCACCGTGTACGAGGTGAAGAGCGGAGAGTGGCAGCCGGTCAAGACCGACGAGTTCAACTGATCCTGTCCCGCTTCGCACCTGATGACGTCGTCGCCCAGCGGTCGACCCTACGCGGAGGAACGCTGATCTGCGGCGGGCGCGATCACCGATGACGGGGACAGGGATGACCTCCCTGTCCCCGTCGCGTGTCCGCGTGGCATCCGCCGGCCGGACGACGTACTGCCGGTGCGACCCGACCCGAACACCTCCCGAGGGGAGACCCTGAGTGCTCGTCCTGCAAGCCTTGGTCGACGGGCTGTCGCTCGGTGCGTTGTACGCACTGATCGCGGTCGGCTACACCGTCGTCTACGGAATCATCCAATTGATCAACTTCGCCCATGGCGAGATCTTCATGATCGGAGCGTTCGGTGCGGTAACGGTCTGGTTCCTGGTGCCCGGAGACATCACCTCGCTGTGGATGTTGCCGATCATGTTGCTCGGCGGCATGGTCGCCGCAGTTGCCGTGGCGCTGCTGATGGAGCGCGCCGCCTACAGACCGCTCCGCAACGCGCCCCGATTGGCACCGTTGATCACCGCCATCGGCGTCTCCGTCTTCCTGCAGGAAGCCGTCCGGTTGTTCTACGGCCGGATCCCCGGATTCCCTGATGCCAAGGCCAATGTCCCGTTTCCTCGCATCGATGTCGTCACCGGTCAGCCGATCCAGATCGGTGGCCTGCAGTTGGATCGGCCGTCGATCTTCACCCTCTTGGCACTACTCGTCTGCACGGTCTTCCTGTACGTGTTCATCAACAAGTCCAGCATCGGCCGCGCCATGCAGGCGACATCGCAGGATCCTGACACCGCTCGGCTGATGGGCATCAACGTCGACCGGATCATCATGATCGCGTTCGCGGTCGGTGCCGCGTTGGCCGCGATCGCCGGTGTGGCCCAGGGGCTGAAGGACACCAACATCAACTTCCGGATGGGCTTCATCGCCGGTCTGAAGGGCTTCTCGGCCGCCGTGCTCGGCGGCATCGGCAACATCTGGGGGGCACTGGTCGGCGGCCTGGTGATCGGGGTCTTCGAGTCGCTGGCCACCGCGATCATGCCGAGCGGATCGGCCTGGAAGGACGTCTGGGCCTTCGTCATGTTGATCTTGATCCTGGTCTTCCGGCCGCAAGGTCTGCTCGGGGCCCGGGTGGTGGATCGCGCATGATCATCCCGGGAATTCCGATCGAGCTACGCCGGCGGTTCGAGCCGCCGGCCAAGATCGTCGCCATCGTTGCCGGCATCGTCCTGGCCGCGTCGGCCTACCTGCCGTGGGCGTACGGCGCGGATGCACTGGACAACCTCAGCTACCTCGGCGGTCCTTCGTTCGTCCAGTTCGTCGCCCTCGGTCTCGGCCTCTGCATCGCCGGTTTGGTGATCTTGTCGCGGATCTTCCCGCACGGCATCGGTCGGTTGCGGATCGGCTGGATCCGTGGTGCCCGGGCGGCGGCCACCGGCACCTTGATCGCGATGATCGTGGTCGACCTGGCGATCGCCGTCGAGCTCGGCGGCTCGATCAACATCATGTACGGCGGCTGGATCGCAACCGCTGCCGCGCTGCTGGCCTTTGTCGCCACCCGGTTCATGATCACCGAGTCCGAACCGAATCTGGCGACCGCGAAACCCCCTGCCTGGCTTGCGATCCTGGCGATCGCGGTGATCATGTTGGTGGTCCTGTTCGCCGCCTACTACGCCCTGGATCAGAGTGACCCCGGAACGTTCGTGGTGTTCGGTGTCTACACCGGCGCAGTGGTCGCGGTGCTGATCCGAACCGGTGCCATGGCTTGGTTGACGATGGTGTCCCGGGCCCATCGCAAGGTCCTGATCCTGTCGTCCTTCATCGTGGCTTTCCTGTTCCCCTTCACCCAGGGCGGACAACAGGCGAACATGTCGATCGCCACCCAGGTGCTGATCTTTGCCGCCACCGCGATGGGGCTGAACATCGTGGTCGGCCTGGCGGGCCTGCTCGATCTCGGCTACATCGCCTTCCTCGGAGCCGGTGCGTTCGTTGCGGCGATGCTGTCCAACTCGGCCTTCTCCACCATCGGCTGGCATCCGCCGTTCCTGGTGGTGATGCTGATCAGCGGCTGCGTTTCGGCCACCATCGGACTGATCATCGGATCACCGACGTTGCGGGTGTCCGGCGACTACCTGGCCATCATCACGTTGGCGTTCGGTGAGATCTTCCGGCTGGCCATGATCAACTTGGACGGCACCGACGGCCCGGACCTGACCCACGGTTCGAACGGCATCCCGGGTGTTCCCGGACTCAGGATCGGCAACTTCGACTTCGACGACACCCACACGATCCTGGGGATCGAGATCGGCATGTACGGCAACTACTACTTCGTCCTGTTGTTGCTGCTGGCGGTGATCATCTTGATCTTCACCCGGCTGAACAACTCACGGATCGGCCGCGGTTGGGTCGCGATCCGGGAGGACGAGAAGGCGGCCGAAGCGATGGGGGTGAACACCTTCGGACTGAAGCTGTTCGCCTTCGCCAGCGGCGCGTTCCTGGCCGGTGTGACCGGTTCGATCAAGGCGCATCACGACATTTCGGTCACCCCGGATCAATACATCTTCCTGGAATCGGCGTTCCTGCTGGCGGCCGTTGTGCTCGGCGGCATGGGCACCGTGCTGGGGGTGTTGATCGGTGCGACGCTGCTGCGGATGATGCCGGAGAAGCTCCGGTTCGTGAACGAGTACCGGTTGATGATCTTCGGTCTGCTGTTGGTGATCATGATGCGGTTCCGGCCCGAGGGTCTGATCGCCAGTGAGCGGCGACAGTTGGAATTCCACGCCGAGGACGAGGAACTGGCCGATCGGATCGAGGAAGAGGAAATGGCCGCAGACCGGATCGACAAGGGCGAGGAGGCGCTGCGATGACCGCGCCCAGCGAGGTCGCCGAGAACCGGGCCGGCCATGCCGAGCCGCTGCTGCGGGCCAGCCAGGTGACGATGCGCTTCGGCGGTCTGGTCGCCGTGGACGCGGTCGACCTGGAGGTGTTCGGGGGAGAGATCGTCGGGCTGATCGGACCGAACGGAGCCGGCAAGACGACCTTCTTCAACTGCCTGACCGGTCTCTACAAGCCGACCGGCGGGCAGGTGCTGTTCGACGGAAACGTACTGCCACCGAAGCCGCGCAAGGTGGTCCAGGCCGGGATGGCTCGGACCTTTCAGAACATCCGCCTGTTCGCCAACATGACCGCGCTGGAGAACGTGATGGTCGGCCGGTACTGCCGTACCTCGTCCGGACCGTTCACGTCGATCATCCGCGGGCCGAAGTTCCGCCGGGAAGAGCGCGAAACCCTGGAGAAGTCCGAAGAACTGCTGCAGTTCGTCGGCCTGGGCAAGGTGTCCGGCAATCTGGCTCGAAATCTCTCCTACGGTGATCAACGTCGGTTGGAGATCGCCCGCGCGCTGGCGACCGACCCCAAGTTGCTGCTGTTGGACGAGCCGACGGCCGGGATGAATCCGCAGGAGACGCGACAGGCCGAGGAGTTGATCTTCAAGATCAGGGACTCCGGACTCGCCGTGATCACCATCGAGCACGACATGCGGTTCATCTTCACGCTGTGTGATCGGGTGTTGTGCTTGGTGCAGGGGCGTTCGCTGGTGCTCGGCACACCGGCCGAAGTGCAGTCCGACCCGCGGGTGATCGAGGCGTACATCGGTACCGGAGCCGAGGCGGAGGAGATTCTCGAGGGCACCGAGTCCGGAGCCGACGGGTCCGGCCCCGCCGATGGAACGGATCCGGAAGGTGGTCGGAATGCTTGAGGTCAAGGACCTGCAGGTCGCCTACGGCCGGGTCAAGGCGGTGAAGGGGATCAGCTTCACTGTCGAGGAAGGGCAGATCGTCACCCTGCTGGGCACCAACGGCGCCGGCAAGACGACCACCCTGAAGACGATCTCCGGCCTGTTGCGGCCGGAGTCGGGAGAGATCTGGTTCGACGGACAGCGCATCGACGCCACCCCGCCGCATCAGATCGTCACCCTCGGGCTGGCTCATTCGCCGGAGGGGCGGCGGATCTTTCCGCGGCTGACCGTGGAGGACAACCTGCGGCTGGGAGCCTTTGCCCGTAAGGACAAGGCGGGCATCGCCAAGGATCTGGAACGGGCGTTCGATCTGTTCCCGGTGCTGCGGGATCGCCGTAACCAATCGGCCGGCACCTTCTCCGGTGGCGAGCAGCAGATGCTGGCGATCGGCCGGGCGCTGCTCAGTCATCCGCGGTTGTTGATGTTGGACGAGCCGTCGATGGGCCTTTCTCCCTTGATGATGCAGCGGATCATGACCACCATCGCCGAACTGCAGTCAGAGGGTGTCACCATCCTGCTGGTGGAGCAGAACGCCCAAGCCGCACTGTCCCTGGCCGACTACGGGTACGTGCTGGAGACCGGGACGATCACCCTGCACGACAGCGGCCAGGCCCTTTTGTCCGACGAGGGCGTACGGAAGGCATATCTGGGCGAGGATTGACAGGTGCAGACCTCTGATGCCGCGGGTGCGGAGAAACCGTGAAGTCAAGCGATCAGGCCAACGACGCAAAGGCAGCCCCAGATGAGGCACAGGACCTGGCGAACACCCTCAGCCAACGTGTCCGGGAGACCCGTGGTTATCGATGGCTGGTCGCACTCGGACTGTGCGCCTACGGCGCCGTCCACCTGCTCGTCGCGGCGATCGCGCTCCAGGTGGCCTGGGGCGGTCCCGGGCAGGCGTCGGAACAGGGCGCGCTGAATGCGGTGGCCAGTACACCCGTCGGGCCGGTCCTGCTGGTCGTGCTCGGCGTCGGGCTGCTGGCGCTGGTGCCGTGGCAGGGTTTCGAGGCGGTGTTCGGGCACGGTCGAGTCGCCATCCAACATGACCGGAAGCGGCGTACCCTCAAACGGCTGTCCTCGGCCGGGCGTGCGCTGATCTACCTCGCCCTCGGGCTGACAGCCTTCCGATTCATCGGCGGCAGTACGTCGAAGTCCGGCGAGGAGACCCTGACCGGCCGGCTGTTGGCGGTGCCGTTCGGCCAGGTCCTGGTGGTTGTGGTCGGGGCTGCCGTGATCGCCGTCGGCGTCAGCCAGATCGTCAAGGGCGCGCGGGGCAGCTTCACCGAGGACCTCCGCGGATCGGTCTCGACCCCGTCGATCGTGGTCGGTGTGGTCGGCTACATCGCCAAGGGCATTTCGCTGGTCCTGGTCGGCGGACTCTTCGGCTGGGCGGCGATCACCTACGACCCGCAGCGGGCCGGCGGCCTGGACGACGCGCTGCGGTTGGTACGCGATCAACCGGCAGGTCCGGCGCTGCTCACCGTTCTGGCTGTCGGGCTCGCCTGCTTCGGTCTGTTCTGTTTCGTCTGGGCCAAGAACGCCGAGACCTGACCGCTTCGCGTTCGCAAACTCGGCCCGCGCCGACCCGATCACTGCCGAGTCGCCCGCACCGCCCAGGCCCGTGCCTCGACCGTGAAGGAGTTGTCGGGCAGGCGGTGCGCGCATTCGGTGCGGATCCGACTGCGGTCCGATCCAGAGATGCTGCGCAGGTAGTCGCCGACGGGACCGACACCCAAGGTGTACGGCTCCCACCACTGATCGAAGTCGCGATAGCCGACCCGAACGGTGAGTTGATCATCCTCAACACTCGTCATGCCGGCGCCGGCGAAGAGTCGGACAAGATCACCTTCCCGGACACCGGCCAGTTGTGATTCGTCGCCGGCACTCGGGTCGAGTTCGTGGACGACCTCCCAGAAGGTCGACACCGGTCCGTGGCCGCCGGCATGGTCCCAGACACACGCGGCGACGATCCCGTCGGGCCGGGTCACCCGCTGCATCTGGGTCAGCCCGGCGATCGGGTCGCGCATGAAGTGCACGACCAGCTGCGCGAGCGCGACATCGAAGCCGGCATCGGGATAGGGGAGCTGCTCGGCAACACCTTGCCTGACGTCGACCCGGCAGCGCTCTCTGGTCGCCTCCACGAAGGGTGCGGAGGGATCGATCGCCGCCACCCGATCCTGTCCCAGCAACTCGGTCAGCCGCGCCGTCAGCGCCCCCGGACCGCAGCCGACATCCAGCACTCGCTGACCGGGCTCGATCCCGGCGTACGAGCTGAACAGCTCGGCCAGCGGTTCGGAGTACCGGCCCATGAAGCGTCCGTACGCCTCGGCGGCGACGTCGAAGCTCATCTCCGCAGCGTAGATCTCCGGGCTCGGTCACGCGGCCGATCCGGACAGGTCCGTCGGGGCTGATTTCGGAGGTCAGACAGCTCCGGGCCGGTAACCGGAGATGATCTTGGTCCGCAATGCGCCGCTGCCCAATGCGTTGGTGGAATCGCTGATCTCGTCGATGCCACCCAATCCGAAGGTCAGGGTGGCCACCTCGGGATCATCGATGGCCGAGTGCAGGGCGCGGGCGATGCGTTCGCACCAGATCACCGGGAACGGGCGGCCGAAGAACGACTCGGTACGGGACCGGATCGGATCGGTGAGCTGCAGCCGGTCGTGCCGACGACTGAGCTCTAGCAGCGCGGCGATCAGGAACTGCTGGCGCTCGGCCGAGTTGTCGGCGGACAGGGCCGAGGAGAGCAGTCGCGGCAACTCGGGGTCGCCCTCAGCCCGCTCGAAGGCGGTGCCCAGCCATTTCGGGTACGGGGTGTAGGCACGTTGCTGCAGCAACGCCAGCTGCATCGCGTCGCGGACGATCTGGGCGATCAACACCCGAGAGCCGATCTCGTCGCCGACCTCGAAGGTCCTGCCGACGAACGACTCCAGTTGCGCGATCCGCTGCCAGCGGCCGGACATGACGTACAGCCACACATCCTGCGGGTACCGAGCCAAGGTCGATCGGGCCGCCGTCAGTTCACCGCTGTCGTCTCGATGCAGCGGACCGGCGGTGAACTCCAGGAGGCTCTGCCGCGGGGTTGCCAGCCACCGCGCGGAGGTCCAGCGGTCCGGAGCGATCGCCGTATCCAGCAGTTCCTGCATCAACCGTTCGACCGAGGTGACGGTCACTCCGTGGTTACGCGGGCTCTGGCTGTTGTAGTTCGTGACTTCGTCGCCGGGCAGGTTGGTGGCGCCGGGCAGTTCGACCGGGACGCCGCAGACGGTGTCGGGCAGCGCCGCGTCCACCGTCCGCAAGATCGGATCGGCCAGGCCGGCGCGGTCTGCCTCCGGCAGCACGATCTGCAGTCGCGGTCCCCAGTCGTGGTCGGTCGACCGTTCGGAGTCGTAGCCGAGCACGTCCGAACCACGGCCGACCAGGCCGGCCGCGTAACGCAACCGGGGGAACTCCCGCGCCAACGCCGGCCCTACCTGGTCGGCGTACAACGCCTTGCTCAGTTGGTGTCCTGGCACGAAGCCGGCAGCGCGGTCGATCATGATCACCGGACCCTAGTGGCGTACGGCAGGATCGGCGCGAGGTTTTAGCCGCGCTTGCTCGTCGCCCGTCCTGCTCCGGATCGGCGAGGCCTGCGCGTCGGCCCGATGCCCAGGGTGGCGCAGGCTCCATCCACCGCCACCCGGCGGAGCTGGTCGGGTGGCTCATCCGGGAACTGGATGGTGCAGTCCTGGAGACCGCCGAAGGCGATCACGGCCCGGGTGGCCTGCTCCAGCGTTGGTTCGGGGCCCTGCAGCAGCTTCACCAGCCGATTGCGCCAGCCCAGCACGAGATCGATCATCCCGAGATCGGCGAGGGTGGTCAGCTCGCGGAGCATGATCACGATGTCCTGGCGGTGGCGGTAGTGGAAGTCGAAATAGCCCTCCAACAGCGCCCGCGGGTCGACCTCGTCCAGCGCCTCCTGGCCGGCCAGGAACTCCTCTTCCTCATCGATCAACGGCTGCACGATGCTGCGGACCAACTCCTCCCGGGAGGAGAAGTGGTAGTAGAGCGCGGGCTTGGAGATCCCCAGCCGGTTGGCGATCTCCTGCAGGCTGGTCCGCTGCACGCCTCGCTCGGCGAAGAGCTCGCGGGCGACGTCCTGGATCCGCTGCTTGGTGTCAGAGGGACGAGGCATTCGCTCAGAGTAGCTGACTTACCGGTAGGTAAGCGTCTATGCTTACCTACCGGTAAGTAAGGAGGCTTCCGATGCGGGTACTCATCTCTGGAGCGAGTGTTGCCGGCCCGGCGCTGGCGTACTGGCTGAACCGGTACGGCTTCTCGGTCACCGTCGTCGAGCGGGCGCCGGCGCTGCGCAAGACCGGCGGGCATGCGGTCGACCTGTTCCGGCCCGCGATGGACATCTCGGAGAGGATGGGCGTACTGCCGCGGGTGGAGGCGAGGGCGACCGGCACGAACCGGATGATCATCCAGCCTGAAGGTGCGCGGCGTCCGGTCCGAGTGGATCTCTCCAAGATCTTCGGCGCCGCTTCCGACCGCCATCTCGAGGTGATGCGGGACGATCTGAGCGAGATCCTGTACGACGCCGCGCGCGATGACGTCGAGTACATCTTCGACGATTCGATCACGGCGATCTCGCCGGCCGGCGAGGTGCGATTCGAGACGGCGCTGCCGCGTCGATTTGATCTTGTCGTGGGCGCGGACGGGCTGCACTCCAACGTCCGTCGGATCGTCTTCGGCGACGAGTCCCCATTCGGCTCCTTCATCGGTGCCTATTTCGGCGTGCTGTCGCTGCCCAACACCCTCGGCCTCGACGGTGAGCTCCGGATCCACGTCGGCGTCGGTCGCACGGCAGGCATGTACGGTGCGCGGCACCTCGACGACGCGCGAGCGTTGTTCCTCTTCCGGAGCGGGAGCGAACTCGACGATCACCATCGCGATCCGGCTCGGCAGAAGCAACTGCTCCGCGCTGCGTTCGACGGCTTCGACCCGGAGGTGGCCGGCTGGCTGGATCAGCTCGACCGGTCCTCGGCGTTCTACTTCGACTCGATCAGCCAGGTCCGGATGGAGAGCTGGTCGCGGGGGAGGGTGACGTTGGTCGGCGACGCCGGATACAGTCCGGGGCCGGCCGTCGGCGGCAGCACCACCTTGGCAATCGTCGGTGCCTACGTCCTGGCCGGCGAGTTGGCCCGAGCGGACGGAGACCACGAACGCGCCTTCCCTGCCTACGAACGCGTGATGGCGGACTACGTACGCGGCAGCCGGGCGTCAGCGCTGGGCGCCGCGAAGACGCTGATCCCGACATCCCGCCTCGGCGTGGCCGGACTTGTCCAAGGGTCCCGTTTGATCGCCGCCCTGCCTGCGGCGCCCGGCCGCGCGATCCTCCGGCTCACCACCAACAGTGCACGGCTGTACGACTCCGTGGTCGTTGAGGATTACCTGTCGTCGCCGACCGCTTCGACGGCCGATCGGGCGCGTTCGTTCGGCGGCGGGTGCGCAGCTGACCGGAGCTCGGGGTAGACATTCCAGCATGGGTGATCGTTGCGGACTGCTCCGGGAGCAATGGACCGACTCGTGCGCGCGGCTGAGCAAGATCGTCTCCGGGGTGACCGACGCGGAATTCTTCTGGGAACCGTGTGCCGGATGCTGGACGGTGCATCGACGGACCGAGGTGCGTGCCGCGAGTGCGGACGGCTCCGGCGAGTGGGTGATCGACTACGTCGTTCCCGACCCCGAGCCCGCACCGGTCACGACGATTGCCTGGAGGCTCGTCCACATCGCAGCCGTCAACCATCTCTACTGGGACTACGCGTTCGGCTCGGCCTCGCTCGGGTTCGACCTCGAACTGCCGGGCAGTGCCGAGGCTGCGGTCGGTTGGCTGGCCGACAGTCAGGCCGGCTTCACCCGCGTCCTCGAGGAACTGACTGAAGATGATCTTGATCAGGGTCGGTTGACCAACTGGGGCCAGACCTGGCCGACGACCCGGATCTTCACCACCTTGATCACCGAGCAGACTCATCACGGCGCCGAGATCAGCCTGCTGCTCGATCTGTATCGGAACCGGGACACCGGTCGGTACTAGCGACGGCGCCGCCGTCCCGTGGCCCGGTGCTGAGGTCCGTTGATCAACTACGGCTGCGGAGGATGGCCGGACTTCGACCTGCTCGGGCTCGCGATCGCGGTGCACTCGGTCTACTTCGGCGCCGGGACCAGTTGGCAGGTCAGCCGCGCTGTGCAGACACGGCGACCCTCGTCGTCGGTCAGCACGATCTCGTACATCGCCACCGTCCGGCCGAGTTTGAGGGCGGTGGCGGTGCCGGTGACGTGGCCGGAGCGCACCGACCGGTGGTGGGTGGCGTTGATGTCGACGCCGACCGCGAATTTCTCCGGCATCCCGTGCGCAGCGGCGCCGATCGAGGCCAACGTCTCGGCCAGCACGCAGGAGGCGCCGCCGTGCCACAGACCGATCGGTTGGGTGTTGCCCTTGACCGGCATCCGGCCGACGACCCGCTCGGGCGTCACCTCGAGCAATTCGAGCCCCATCGACTCGTCCAGCGCGCTCGGCATCGTTTCGATCCAGTCCGGGAAGTTGCCGGGGTCGGAGGCGGTCACAGCGTCAACCATGGGCTCACCCTAAGCGGCTGTCGGTCCTGCTCCGTACGCTGTCGGCCGGACCGGAAAGCTGCCGGTCAGCCGTCCGAGCGGGAGGATGCTGATGGCGAAGGAAGAATCACCGGTCGGCGATCGCGGGCCGGTCTTCGACGGCGTCCGGATCGGTCGGCCGGCGACCGGTGCGCTGATCGACGCCGGCTACCGTACGGTCGCCGATCTGCCCGCCGATCTGAGTGAGCTGCTGTCCTTGCACGGCGTCGGGCCGCGGGCGATCCGGCTGCTGGCCGAGGCCCGTGGCTGAGCCAACCGGGGCGCGGAGCACTGTCGGGGCTGACGGTTAGAGTCAGGGCTGTGCAAGCTCAGCGAACGACTGCCCGTAAGACCCCGGCCAGGAAGGCCCCGGCGAAGAAGGCCGCTGCGGCCGCGCCCGACCCGAGCAAGCCGCGGCTGCTGCTGATCGACGGCCACTCCGTCGCCTATCGCGCGTTCTTCGCGTTGCCGGTGGAGAATTTCTCCACCCAGACCGGGCAGCACACCAATGCCGTCTTCGGCTTCACCTCGATGTTGATCAACGTGCTGCGCGACGAGCAGCCGACTCACGTCGGCGTCGCATTCGACGTGTCCCGCAAGACGTTCCGCACCGAGGCCTACGCCGAATACAAGGCCAATCGCTCGAAGTCGCCGGACGAGTTCAAGGGCCAGGTCGCGCTGATCAAGGAGGTGCTTGACGCCCTCAACATCGTCTATGTCGAGAAGGACGGCTTCGAGGCCGACGACATCATCGGCACGCTGACCAAGCAGGCCGGCGCCGCCGATCTCGAAGTGTTGATCTGCACCGGAGACCGGGACGCGTTCCAGTTGGTCGATGAGCAGACCACCGTGCTCTACCCGCGCAAGGGCGTCTCCGACCTGGCCCGGATGACACCGCAGGCCGTGGAGGAGAAGTATCTGGTGGCACCCGGGCGTTACCCGGAGTTGGCCGCGCTGGTCGGTGAGACCAGTGACAACCTGCCGGGCATCCCCGGCGTCGGCCCGAAGACGGCGGCCAAGTGGCTGACCACGTACGACGGCCTGGAGAATCTGATCACCCAGGCGGGGGAGATCAAGGGCAAGGCCGGCGATGCCTTCCGGGAGCGGATCGCCGACGTCAAGCTGAACCGGCAGATCAATGCGCTGGTCTGCGATCTCGAGCTGCCGATCGGCGTCGACGACCTGGCCCGCCAGGATTGGAATCGGGAAGCCGTACACCAGCTTTTCGACGGGCTGGAGTTCCGGGTGTTGCGGGACCGGCTGCTGGAGACCCTGCCGGCCCACGATGCCGAGCCCGAGGGTGGCTTCGAGGTGGCCGGTGCCGTGCTCGAGGACGGCCAGCTCGCCGAGTGGCTGACCGAGCATGCCGGCGTCGGTCGGGTCGGCGTCGCGCCGGTCGGGCATTGGGCGGCCGGGGCCGGTGACCTGACCGCGGTCGGACTGGCGGCGGGCGACGGCGCCGCGTGCTACCTGTCCACCGCCGACCTGGTGCCCGAGGACGAGCAGGCGTTTGCCGACTGGCTGGCCGATCCCGAGCGGCAGAAGGTGATCCACGATGCCAAGGGCCCGATGCTGGCCATCTGGTCTCGCGGCTGGGAGCTGCGAGGGCTGGTGTCCGACACCCAGCTGGCGGCCTATCTGGTGCGGCCGGACCAGCGCAGCTATCAGCTGGACGATCTGACCGTCCGCTACCTCAAACGCGAGTTGAAGATCGACGTCTCCGATCAGCCGGCCGACGACAACCAAGATCAACTCGCGCTGGACTTCGAGGACGGTGCAGATCAGCGGGCCTCCGCCGACGCGGCGATGGTGCAGGCACGAGCCGTTGTTGATCTTGCTGCGGCGTTGGACACGGCGATCGACGAGCACGGCGGGACCAAGCTGCTGCAGGAGGTCGAGCTACCGCTGCAGCGGACGCTGGCCCGGATGGAGCGGATCGGCATCGCCGTCGATGTTGATCATCTTCAGGCGCTGGAGTCCGACTTCGGTGCCAAGGTCACCGACGCGGCTCAGTCGGCCTATGACGTGTTGGGCAAGGAGATCAACCTCGGCTCGCCGAAGCAGCTGCAGGTGGTGCTGTTCGACGAGTTGGGGATGCCGAAGACGCGTCGGACCCGGACCGGTTACACCACCGATGCCGACGCCCTGCAGGGCCTCTTCGAGAAGACCGAGCATCCCTTCCTGGCTTACCTTCTGGCGCATCGCGACGCGATCCGGTTGAAGCAGACCGTCGAGGGTCTGCTGAATTCGATCTCCGATGACGGCCGGATCCACACCACCTACATGCAGACGATCGCCGCCACCGGGCGACTGTCCAGTACCGATCCCAACCTGCAGAACATTCCGATCCGTACCGAGGAAGGCCGCCGGATCCGGGAAGCGTTCGTGGTCGGCGAGGGGTACGACGCCCTGATGAGTGCGGACTACAGTCAGATCGAGATGCGGATCATGGCCGATCAGTCCGCAGACGCGGGCCTGATCGAGGCGTTCAACTCCGGTGTCGACTTCCACACGGTGACCGCATCGCGCGTGTTCGGGGTGCCCGCCGATCAGGTGACCCCAGGACAGCGGGCCAAGATCAAGGCGATGAACTACGGCCTTGCGTACGGACTGAGCGCGTACGGGTTGAGTCAGCAGCTGAACATCGAGGTGTCCGAGGCGAAAGGGCTGATGGACGAGTACTTCGAGCGGTTCGGCGGAGTCCGCGATTTCCTGCGGTCATTGGTTGACGACGCCCGCCGGACGGAGTACACCGAAACGATCTTGGGCCGTCGTCGCTACCTTCCGGACCTGATCAGCGACAACCGGCAGCGTCGGGAGATGGCCGAACGGATGGCGCTGAATGCACCGATCCAGGGATCTGCTGCGGACATCATCAAGATCGCCATGCTCGATGTCGAGCGGGGACTCGACGCCGCCGGCATGCAGTCGCGGATGCTGCTCCAGGTTCACGACGAGTTGATCTTCGAGATCGCGCCGGGCGAGGAGAAGGCGCTGGAGGCGCTGGTCAGGGAGAAGATGGGTCGTGCCGTTGATCTTGCAGTGCCGCTGGACGTTTCGGTAGGCATCGGACACAGCTGGCACGACGCCGCGCACTGAGGATTCTGGGGGCCAACCCCCAGGTTCCTACCGTGTCGAGTTTCTGCGCCGTCCGATTCTCTTGGCGATTCTCGGCGCCGCGGGCGCCTCGAATCACGTTGCCGCTGGGGCGGTTGATTCTGGGACCGCAGGATCGGCCGAGTTAGGGAACCCGGTGATGATCGAGACGCCTACGTTCTCCGGATCGCGGGCCGTCGCTTCTAACCCTCGCGCGACTGCTGATCAGTCGGCTGCCGCGATCAGGCGCCGGCCGAGTTCGGCGGCGGCGCCACCTAACTCTGGCCCGCCGATGATCTTGAACGGGACCGGCGATGCGGCCAGTTGCTCGGCGTACCACTCCGGGGCGCTGGTGCTGCCGACCAGTCGGCATTGGCCAGGCACCGTCTCCTCCCAGCGCCCGAGGCCACCGGCCAGGCAGCGGGAGACCAGCTCCCGTGGTCCCTCGAAGATCACTTCGGTGCCGTACTCCCAACCCTCGGCCAGGTTCTCCTCCACCGTGGCCACCGGGTCGATCTGCGGCGGGGTGAAGGTCTCGCCGGTCTCGGTCGCCGTCGCGACCCGGTCGATCCGGAGCACCCGGCGGGCGTCGGCGGTGTGCGACCAACACAGCAGATACCACCGCGCGTGCCGGACCACCACGGCCCACGGATCGACCACCATCGGCCAGGTCCGGTCCGGGCGGAGCCGATACTCCAGCGCGAGTTGACGTCGGTCGACGCAGGACTGGACCAGGGCGCTGGTCGTCTCCGCGTCCGGCCGGGCCGCCGCCCGGTCCGGGGCTGCCGAGGTGGCCCGCCGCACCGCCTGCACGGTGCGCGCGACCGGCTCCGGCAGCGCCCTGGTGATCTTGCCGATGGCCGCCCCGACCGGGGAGTCGCCGTCGCTGACATCGTGATGGCCGTCGAGCACCGCCATCACCAGTCCGAGCGCCTCGGCCGTGCTGAACATCAACGGCGTACGAGATCCGCGGCCAAGCCGATACCCGCCGTACGGGCCGCGGACCGACTCCACCGGCAGCCCCGCCTCCCGCAACACCGCCACATAGCGCCTGGCTGCGCGCTCGGTGACCCGGAGCCGCTGCCCGATCCGCTCGGCGGTGATCCCCGGTGCCGACTGGATCAATTCAAGCGTGAGCAGCGCGCGAGCAGTCGGGCTTTCGTCGTACGCCATCGATCGTCCCCCGATACCGGAAGCAATTGGTCCGCAGTGACTCTACGGGACATGCCTGCGGGCGACCGGGCGTGGCAGTCGACGGGCGACGGACGGGGTGGAGCAGCAGACTCCACCCGTTTCTCCACCCGGGGTTGGTGGGCCGCAACCGCGGAATTTCCAACACTGGAGTCATCAACAACACGGAGGTTCGAGGGCGGCAATCCGCCGGCCGCAGCCTCCATCAGCGAAAAGGGCTTCGATGACAACCACGATCTTTTCCATCCTGGCCGGACTGGCGATCCTGATCTTCATCTCGGTGCGGCAGATGCGGTGGCAGCGGGTCACCACGGCAGCCATGATGAAGATGCCCGTGATCTTGGCCATCATCGGGATGGTCACTGCGGCACAGACCTTCGACGCCCCCGGCGCCCTGCGTTTCGGCACCGGCGACGTCGCCCTGATCGCGGCCGAGGTCGCTGTGGCCGTCCTCGGCGGTTGGCTGATGGGCCGGATGACCCAGATCGCCACCATCGACGGCAGCACCCGATCCCGACTCACCGCCGTCGGACTGCTGGTCTGGTTCGGCTTCCTGGCCATCCGGATCGGCGGCGAGGTGCTGGCCCACGTCGATCATCTGCCGCTGGCCTCGAGCGCTCCGCTGGTGCTGTTCATGATCGCGATCGTGAAGGCCGCCCAGGCGGTCACCGTCCGGGAACGGGTCAACCGGCACGAGGCCGGCGTAGCGCAGGCCGGGCAGCGGCAGATGTACCACGTCTGAGGTCAAGGGGCGCGGACGCGAACTGGGCTCCACTCTCGTGATCGGACGCGGGAATCCTGATACCTCAGGGTTCCCGCGTCGCCGTGCCGACCGGCTGGGCCGAGGACCCGCCCTAGGATCGGAGACCGTGCAGCAGGACCACAGCTCGGCCGGACCGCGGGAGGCGCCGCTGCGGAGCCTGATGCGTGTCATCGGAGTGATCGCGATCAGCTACCTGATCGTGATCGACGGCGGCTTCCAGCACGGTTGGCTGACCGCGGTGGTCTGCGTGATCGGCATCGCGGCAGCGCTCGCTTCGTTGCTGCTGTCCTGGTCCCGATGGCGGGACTGGAGCGGTGTGGCGACGGCGGTGATGATGCTGGCCGGTGGTCTGCTGATGTTCCAGACCGACTACGCGGGCTGGGTGGTGTTCGGCATCGGCGTGACCAACCTGATCGGCCAGCCGTTGATCGACCTGAGGGTCGGGGTGCTGATCACCGCACTGGCCTCGGTGCCCGTCGTGCTCGATGCGGTCAAGACGAACGACTCCCTCGAGTCGATCGGGGTCAATCTGCTGGCCGTGGTCGGGATCGGAGTGGTCGGTTACAGCAGACGGCAAGCTCGGATCCGGCGTGCTCAGGACCGCGCACTGATCGAACGCAGCCGTGAGCTCGAGCAGCGCAGCCGGGAGTTGATCGAGCAGACCGAGCGCACCCAGACCGAGACCGCCCGAGCAGCCGCGCTGGAGGAACGCAACCGGATCGCCCGGGACATCCACGACCTGCTGGCCCATTCGCTCGGTGGCCTGGTGGTGCAGCTCGACGCCGCCGACGCGGTGCTGTCGGCCGGCGGAGATGCCGATCAGGTGGCCGAGCGGGTCAGGACTTCCCGGCAGCTGGCGGTGGACGGTCTACGGGAGGCCCGTGCCGCAGTACGGGAGCTGCGTTCCGGCCAGAGCACCGCACTGGACGTGCAGGAGGATCTGGCCGAGGTCGTCGACGCCGTCACTCGGGGTCCGGTGGGCCTGCAACTGGGCGTCGAATTCGACGTGGTGGGGCAGAGCAGGTCGGTGCCGTCGGCCGTCGCGCAGGCGTTCGCTGCGGTCGCCCGGGAGGCACTGACCAACATCAACAAACACGCCGCCGGCGGTCGCGCGGTGGCCACGTTGATCTTCGAACCCGAGCTGATCAGACTGGAGTTGATCAACTCGCTGCCCGACGATCATGATCAACCCGCGCCGGACCTGGTCGGGTCCGGAGGTGGCTTCGGGGTGCCGGGGATGCAGAATCGGTTCACCGAGATCGGTGGCACGCTGTCCGCCGGACGACAGGATCGTCGATGGGTGGTGTCGGCCGGATGGCCGGCACCGGACAAGGATGGGACGGCAGCCGATGACCGGAGCTGAGGATCAGCAAGCGATTCGGGTGATCATCGTTGATGATCAAGGAATCGTTCGCGACGGACTGGTCACCGTGTTGTCGCTGGTGGACGGTGTCGAGGTGGTCGGCAGTGGCGGCAACGGTCAGCAGGCCTGCGACCTGGTCGAGCGCCTCGAACCCGATGTGGTGTTGATGGATCTGCGGATGCCGGTGATGGACGGAGTCGCTGCCACCGAGTTGATCACTGGTCGACATCCTCGTACCGCAGTCCTGGTGCTGACCACCTTCGACGACGATGTCTCGATCGCCGGCGCGCTCCGGGCCGGCGCCCGCGGCTACCTGACCAAGGACGCGTCCCGAGACGACATCGCTGCCGCGCTGCGATCGGTGGCACGAGGCCAGGCGACCTTCGACGCTGCGGTCTCGGCCAGATTGGTCTCCGGGCTGAAGGCGGTCCCTGATGATCATGAAACCGTCGAAGGACTGGACGAATTGACGCCGCGCGAGCGGGAAGTGCTCCGGCTGATCGGCGAAGGGCGGAACAACACCGAGATCGCCGACGACCTCTTCGTCAGTACGGCGACGGTGAAGACCCACATCAACAATCTGTTCGCCAAGCTCGACATCCGTGATCGGGCCCAGGCAGTACGACTGGCCAACCGGCTCGGCTGACCTGCGCTGCGACCCAACGAAGGTGATTCAGTCCTGGGCGTCGAGCCGTGCAGCCACATCGGCCGGGAAGCCGCCGGTGGCGATCGGGCCCCAATGGGTCGGAGTGACCCGGATCAACGATTTGCCCTGCACCCGCATCGCCGCCCGGTACTCGTCCCAGTCGGGATGCTCGCCGGAGATGCAGCGGAAATACTCGACCAGGCCGTCGATCGCCTCCGGCGTGTGCAGCACCTCGGCCTCGCCGTCGACCTGGACCCAGGGCCCGTTGAACTCGTCCGACAACACCAGCACCGAGACCTGCGGCCGTCGTTCAGCATTCCGGGTCTTGGCCCGACCGGGGTAGGTGGAGATCACGATCCGGCCGGACTCGTCGACGCCCGCCGTCACCGGCGACAGTTGCGGTCGACCGTCGGTCCGCTGGGTCACCAGGACCACGTTGTGTCGTGGTCTGACGAAGTCCAGAAGTTGATCAAGCTCGACGGCGGTGGTGGTGGCGATGCTGCGCGGCATGCCGCCACCCTAGACCTGCTCGAGCGCTCGGAACGAGGGGCAGTCAGCCAGCAGTCTCAGGCGTGCGCAAAGTCCTCACCGGTGTACGGACGCTGCTGCACGATCACCAGGAAGTTGCCGGAGTTGTCGCGGGCGATCGCCTCCACCCCGTACGGACGCTCCGACGGTTCCTGGATGAACTCGACGCCGTTGGCGGTCAGCTCCCGAAAGGTCTGCTGACAGTCGGTGGTCGACAATCCAAAGGCGTGCAGCACTCCCTTGTCCATCGACCGTTTCATCACCTCGGCCGCCTCCGGATCCACCGGCGGACCGGGGATCTGCAGGTTGACCTCCAGCTCGGGGTGATCGGGGTGGACGATGGTGGCCCAGCGATAGCCGTCGCCGAGGGTGATGTCGGTGTGGACCTTGAAGCCGAGCTTGTCGGTGTAGAACTTCAGCGATTCGTCGATGTCCTTGACCCAGACGGTGAACAAGGAAACTCCAGTGATCATGGAGTTCACCGTAGGAGAGCGGGGCGGCTCATGGCTTCTCCTGGATTGCGGAACCGCTGCGGGGGCGATCCTGCAGTCCGATCATGAACACGAAGCAGCCGGGGATCCGCGGCGCGCCACCGGCGGCGTACCTCTGCTGATAGGCCGACGGGCTGATTCCGACCAGGGCGGCGAACTTGCTGCTGAACGAGCCGAGACTGCCGTAGCCGACCAGGCCGCAGACCTCGGTCACGGTCAGGTTGGTGGCGCGGAGCAGATCCTGCGCTCGTTCGATCCGGCGATGGGTCAGGTAGAGCGCAGGAGTCTGCCCGTACGTCGCCGAGAAGCACCGCAGGAAGTGGTACTTGGACAGTCCGGCGACGGCGGCGAGCTCATCCAAACCGGGCCCGCGGATGTAGTCCCGGTCGATCAGATCCCGGGCCCGCCGCAGGTGCGGGAGCAGTTGGGCCGGGACAGCGTCGTTCGCCATGTTCTCTTTCCGGCGGTCTCTTCCTGGCGTTCTGGTCCTGGTGTGTGTCCGGCGCGACGGACTCAGTCGACGGTGCGCCAGGTGAAGGCCTCGGCCCACCAATCGTCGGACTCGGCCCAGGCCCGCATCACGTCCAGGGTGGCGTCGATGTTCGGAGTGGTCGCGACCAGACGACGTGAACCGTCGTCGATCTCCACCTGCCATTGCTGCCCGTCCGGCCGTGCCAGCACCGATTGTCCCGGCCAGTCGTCGCGACGCAACTCGGCGTAACTGGTGCACTCAGCCAGGAAGCGCAGCAGGCTGTTCGGCGCCACCTCCGAGACCGTGTTGCCTTCCCCGTCGCTGACTGTGTACGTGGGCATGTCCGCATTCTGCCAACCGACCGACCTGGCCGGCATCCGGCATCGACCGGCCGAGGTCTGCTCTTGGCTCGCGCTCTAGAGTGCACGGATGACCGAGACCGTCTGGGAGATCGAACCGTCCGGCCCGCTGCGCGGCGATGTCACCGTGCGCGGGGCGAAGAACGCGGTCAGCAAGCACATGGTCGCGGCGATGTTGGGTGACGAGCCGAGCACCATCCGCAACGCCCCCGACGTCGGCGAGGTGGCGATCACCGCCGGCATGCTGGACCACATCGGGATGGCCACCGAGCGCTCGGCCGATGCGATCACGGTGATCCCGAAGCCGGTTGCCGAGCCGAGCGTCGGCAAGGCGTTCAGCGGCCTGAACCGGATCCCGATCCTGATGCTCGGCCCGCTGCTGCACCTGACCGGCGAAGCCTTCGTGCCGCTGGTCGGCGGGGACCCGATCGGCCGTCGTCCGGTCGACTTCCATGTTGGTGCGCTGCGGGCCTTCGGTGCCGAGGTGACGCTGGAGCCGGACGGCATCCACGCCAAGGCGACCCGGCTGGTCGGTACCCGGATCGACCTGCCGTACCCGAGTGTCGGCGCGACCGAGACGACCCTGCTGGCCGCCGTCCGAGCCGAGGGCAAGACGGTGATCAGCAACGCCGCCACCGAACCCGAGATCGTCGAGTTGGCGCTCTTCCTGCAGCGGATGGGTGCCCGGATCTCGTTCGCGCCGGACCGCCGGATCGTGGTCGAAGGCGTGGAACGGTTGCGGGGTGCGACCACCCGACTCGGCGGCGATCGGATCGAGGCCTTCTCCTACCTGGTGGCAGGCCTGGTGACCGGGGGAGAGGTCCGGGTG